>JBDRJH010000261.1:0-8568 GCA_043815125.1 Verrucomicrobiota bacterium | reverse complement strand
TGGTCGACGGTGAGTTTGCCTTTGGGCAGGATGTCGAGGTCTTCGAGTTGGGTGATTTGGGTTTGGTAGCGGGCGGGGTCGAGGCGGCCGATTTGGGAGGTGTCGGTGCGGTCGCGGCCGACGACGAGTTTTTCGGAGATGATCATGCCGCGGCAGAAGGCGAGGAAGGCGTCGGTGTTCTTGTCGTTCATGGCCTTCATGAGTTCGTGGGCGGGGGTGGGGTCGTGTTCGAGGTAGTCGCGCCAGCCGCGGATGTAGACGGCGATGAAGGTGCGCAGGAGGTAGGGGTTGGCCTTGGCCCAGTCGGCGTTGGTGGCGAGCACGGAGTAGGCGTCGAAGCCGGCGTCCCAGGAGTAGAGGAACTTGGGCGGCTTGGCCCCGCCTTGGGTGATGAAGTGGGGTTCGGCGATGTAGTAGCCCTGTTGAATAAAATCGGGGTCGGCGATGAAGTTGGTGACGGAAAAATTGAAGGGGATGAGGCTGAAATCGATTCCGTATTTGTTTTTCAGATACGGAAGGAAGGCCCAGTCGGGGCGGGCCATGATTTTTTTGCCGTCGAGTTGTTTGAAGTCGGTGATCGGGTTGTCGGCGTGGAGCATGAGCACGGAGGGCTCGTTTTGGAACACGGCGGCGACTTGCAGGAGGGGCAGGCCCTGGTTGACGGCGAGGAGGGTGTTGGTGCTGTCGGCCTGGCCGATCTGGGCTTGGTTGGTGGCGACTTTTTGGGTGACGAAGGCGTTGGGTCCGCCGGGGACGAGTTTGACGTCGAGGCCGGCCTCGGCGAACCAGCCCTTGGCCTGGGCTTGGAAGAGGCCGCCGTGCTCGGGTTCGGGGAACCAGTCGAGTTGGACGGTGATCTGGTTGGAGGCGGCTTTTTTCTCGGCGCAGCCGGTGAAGCCGAGGGCGAGGACGGAGAGAATCAGCGGGAGGTATTTCATGCGTCGATGCGGGTGTGGTTATAGCTGTCATGCCAGCGGTGCAAGGCGGCCCAGCCGGCGGCGGAGACGGCTCCGACGAAGAGCCAGCCGAGGGCGCAGGCGATGAACGCGGTGGCGTAGAGTGCTGGGATTTCGCTGCGGGTGCTGCAGATCATGGCGGTGATGCCGAGGCCGGCGTTGCCGCCGGAGGTGGTCCCGACGAGGTAGTCGCCGGTGAGCGCGCCGATGGGGGCGAGCACGGCGGCGATGCGCAGGCCGGCGAAGAAATACGGTAGGGCGGAGGGGATGCGAAGCAGCCGGAGTTGTTGCCACGGGGTGGCTTTGCCCACGCGGAAAAGGTCGACGAGGTTTTGGTCGGCGGAGAGCAGGCCCTGGGTGTTGTTCACCACCATGGGGAAGAAGCTGATGAGAAAGGTGACGATGATGACGCTGGGCAGGCCGGGTCCGACCCAGAGGATCAGAATCGGCGCAATGATGATGATGGGCACCATTTGCAGCAGCATCACGTAGGGGTAGAGCGCGGCGCGCACGAGCCGGGAGCTGGCGAGCAGGAGGGAGAAACCGATGGCCACGGTGGCGGCGAGGACAAAGCCGCCGATGGCGGCGGTGGCGGTCCAGGCGGTGGCGGTGGCGAGCTCGGGGGCGCGGGCGACGGCCTCGGTGAAGATGCGGCCGGGCGTGGGCAGGAGGAATTGTTGTGACGCCGGCAGGGCGGCGTGCAGCGCGAGCCAGGCGAGCAGGAGGAGCGCGCCGGTGATCATCGGTGGCAACAGTCGGCGGCTCATGGCGCGGAGTGGGCGGGTTCGGCGGCGCGGAGGTGGCGGGAGACGTCGGCGACGAGGTGCAGGTAGGCGTCGGTGCGGCGGAGTTCGTCGGTGCGCGGGTGGGGGAACTCGACGGGGATGTCGGCGGCGATGCGACCGGGGTGGGGCGCCAGGACGATGATGCGGGTTGAAAGAAACACGGCCTCGGCGACGGAGTGGGTGACGAAGAAGGCGGTCCAATTTTGCGCGGCGCGGATGGCGAGCAGTTCTTCGTTGAGGTGGTCGCGGGTCATCTCGTCGAGCGCGCCGAAGGGTTCATCCAGGAGGAGCAGATCGGGGCGGAGGGTGAGGGCGCGGGCGAGGGAGACGCGCATTTTTTGGCCACCGGAGAGTTGGCGCGGGTAGTGGCGGGTGTGGTCGGCGAGGCGGACGAGTTGCAGGGCTTGTTCGCGGCTGGCGGCGCGTTCGGGGGCGGGGAGGTTGCGCAGGCGGAGGAGGGTTTCGACGTTGCCGGCGACGTCGAGCCAGGGGAGCAGGGTGGGGTCTTGGAAAACGTAGGCGAGCCGGTCGGTCCGGCCGGGGGCGGTGCCGAGGATGTCGAGGGTGCCGGGGTGAGTCCGGAGAGGAGGCGCAGGAGGGTGGATTTGCCGCAGCCGCTAGGGCCGATGAGCGAAATGAAGTCGCCGGGTTGTGCGGTCAGATCGATGCCCTCGAGCACGGGCGGGGTGTCGCCGAAGCGCTTGGTGACGGAGTTGAGTTGCACGACGGGCGACGGCATGGCTTGGGTGCTAGGCAAGCACAGACCGGCGGTGGCGCAAGTGCGCGGGGCTCAGTTGAGCGCGGTGAGGGCGTGCTCGGCTTTGGTGAAACCGGGCTCCAGTTCGAGCGATTTGCGGTAGTGGGCGCGGGCCTCGTCGGCGCGGCCGGATTTCTCGGCGGCCATGCCGAGGCGGTAGTAGGCCCCGGCGTGGTTGGGCTCGCTGGGGGAGGGCGTGAGTTCGAGGCAGCGGCGCAGGTAGCGTTCGGCTTCGTCGAGGGCGAGGCCGGCGTCGGTGGCGGCGCGACCAAAGGTGTAGAGCGCGAGGTAGTGGTCGGGCTGCGCGGCGATGACTTCGCGGCAAATGGCGAGCGCGCCGGCGGGGTCGTCTTCCTGCGCGGAGAGCGAGGCGAGCAGGAGCTTGCCGCGGACGGGGTCGAGCCGGGCGACGGCCCTGGCGTGTTGACGGGCCTTGGCCAGGCTGCCGCCGGCGATGGCGGGGGCCTGACGGTAGAAGTCGACCAGGCCTTCGCGGTAGACGACCGAGTCGCGGTCCATGTCGGCGGCGGTTTCAAGGGCGTGGCGACCCTTGCGGGCGAGGTAGAGCGCGCGCAGACCGGCGTTGAGTTCGCCGGCGCGGTGGAGGCAGGCGCCGCCGTATTCGGCGAGCACGACGTGGTTGTCGGGGGCGAGTTTGAGGGTGTCGGCGAGCAGGTCGATGGCGGCGTCGCGGTCGTGCATGAGCGACATCGAGCGCGCGAGATAGAGGCGCGCCTGCACGTTGCGGGGCTCGGCGGCGACGAGCTTTTCGAGGATGGGGCGGGCCTCGGGCACGCGTTGGGCCTTGAAGAGGTCGATGGCGTCGCGCAACGGCTCGGCGGCGAGCGCGGCGGGCAGCAGGAAAATCAGCGCGAGCAGGCGCGGGCTCATGCCGGGAGGCGGGTCAAACGCGCGTGCGGCGCAAGGCCTCGGCGACGTTGGGGGGCACGAAGTGGGCGATGTCGCCGCCGTATTTGGCGACTTGTTTGACGAGGCTGGAGCTGGTGTAGCTGTAGGCCTCGCGGGGCATGACGAAGATCGCCTCGATGTCGGGCGCGAGGTGGCGGTTCATGAGGGCCATGTTGAACTCGAACTCGAAGTCGGCGAGGGCGCGCAGGCCGCGGATGATGGCGATGGCGTTTTGCTCGCGGGCGAAGTCGACCAGCAGGCCTTGGAACGAGGTGACGCGCACGTTGGGCAGGCCGGCGACGTTGGGGCGGATCAGCTCGAGGCGTTCGGCGGCGCTGAAGGAGGGCGACTTGGTGGAGTTTTCCGCGACGGCCACGGTGACCTGGTCGAAGAGGCGGGCGGCGCGTTGGAGCACGTCGAGGTGACCGTTGGTGATGGGGTCGAAGGTGCCGGGGTAGATGCAGTGGCGCATGATGAGGCGGAAAGGGGGAGGCGGGCGTGGTGGCGGCCAGTGTCGCCGCGAGCGGGACGGGGGCAAGCGGTTATGCGCCGTGACCCGAACGTGCATATCCGCCCTTGCCAACGGGTGGCGCCAAGGCTGTGGTTCGGGGCTGCCCGTATCCGCCGTCCATGGTTCTCAATCTTCCCAATCTTCTGACCCTTTCGCGGGTGCCGCTGACGTTTTTGATCGTCTGGTTGATGTATCAAACCTGGCCCGGCGCGGCGTCGCTGGCGTTCTGGATGTTTATCGCGGCGGCGGTGAGCGACTGGGCGGACGGTTATGTGGCCCGCAGACAGGGCATCGTTTCCAATTTCGGCAAGTTCATGGATGCCCTGACCGACAAGGTGCTGGTGATCGGCCTGATGGTGGCCTTTGTCAGTCAGCCGGAGTGGCGCATTCCGGTGCCCTACGTGTTGATAACCCTGTGCCGCGAGTTCCTGGTGTCGGGCATGCGCATGGTGGCGGCCTCGAAGGGGGTGGTCGTGCAGGCCGACCGGGGCGGCAAGACCAAGACCATGACGCAGATGATCGCGATCGGCTTCCTGCTGGCGACGCCGATGGTGGCGCACGACTGGGCGGCGTGGGCGCCGGGGGTGGACTTCACGGTGCTGGTCGAGGCGGTGCACCAGATCGGCCTGATCGGCTTTGCCATCGGGACGTTTCTGGCAGTGTGGTCGGGCTACCGCTACATGCGGGCTAGCTGGCACCTGATGGTGGACGAGGAACCGAAGAAATGAACCTGCGTCCCGGTCATCCGCTCTGGCCCCGGTTTCTGCCGACGCCGGTGGTGGTCAACCTCGCCACCGTCGGTCCGGTGGGACGCATCCGCAAGGCTCCCGGCACCTGGGGCTCCGTGGCGGGCCTGTTGTATTTCACCGTGTTGTTTGCCCGGGTTGAACCCTGGGCGTTGATCCTTTGGTCGGCCCTCGGTCTTTGGCTGGCGGTGGGCATCTGCGGCGAGGCGGAGTTTCGGCTGAACCTGCGCGATCCCGGCATGGTGGTGCTCGACGAGTTCATGGCGATGCCGCTGTGTTTTGTCGCGTGGCAATGGCTGCCCGGTGACTGGGTGGGGCGTCCGTGGGCGGTGTTTCTGGCCGGCTTCGCGTTGTTCCGGCTCTTCGATGTGGCCAAGCCGCTGGGCATCTCGCGCCTGCAACATTTGCCGGGAGGCTGGGGCGTGGTGGTCGACGACGTGGCGGCGGCGCTGGCCGCCTGCGCGACGATGCATCTGGCGGGCTGGGCGTGGACGGCGTCCGGGATCTGAGCGCGAACTCAGCGACGGCGCGTGGCGGCGACGAGCAGGACGGGTTGCTCCAGCCAGCTCTCACCGCAGGCAATGACTTTCACGTCGGCGTCGGCGCCCCACTTGGCGAGCACGGGACGGGCGGCCTCGATCTCCTCGACGGCTTTTTGGCCCTTGAGCGCGAGCAGGCGTCCGCCGACCTTGCAATGGGGCAACGACCACGCGGCGAGGTTGTCCAGCGCCGACACGGCGCGGGAGGTGACGATGTCGGCCTGCGCGGGTGGCACGAGGTCGGCCTTGCCGCGACGCACGGTGACGCGGCCGGCGAGGCCGAGTTTCCGAATGGCTTCGTTGAGGAAATCGCAACGGCGCTGGAGCGGCTCGATGAGGATGACCTGGATGTCGTCGCGCACGAGCGCGAGCACCAGCCCGGGCAGTCCGGCGCCGCTGCCGATGTCGGCCACACGCGCGCCGGCCGGGATGGCCTCGGCGGGGGCGGCGCAGTTGAGCAGGTGGCGGTCCCAGAGGCGCGGCACTTCGCGCGGGCCGATGAGGCCGCGGACGACACCGTCGGTGGCGAGCAGGCGACCGTAGGCGGTCAGGCGCTCCACGGTGGCCGCGCCGAGGGCGGAGACCGCGGCGGGCGGGCAGGGCGGGAGTTCGTTGGACTCGGGAATCGGGTCGGACATCGGCGGGAGTTTGCGGAAGGATTCGCGCGGGCGGAGGGGGGGGGCGGCTCAGAGGTTGAGCGGTTGGAGGTGGGCGATGGGGATTTTGACGAGCAGGCCCTGTTGTAATACGTCCACGGATACGACGATGCCCTGCGGATTGGTCGGGTCGTCGATGCGGCCCTCGAGGCCGTGCAGCGGACCGCCGGCGACCTTGACGAGGTCGCCGCGTTTGAGTGGCGGGTGCGGGTTGAGCTCAAAGCCGGCGGAGAGGATGCGCCGGACGTCCGAGAGTTGCCGGAGCAGGCGGGCCTCGTCGTCCACGGGGATGACGCGGGCCAGCAGGTCCTGTTGATACAGGCGGCTGCGTTTTTCTGGCGCGAAGCGGGCGAAGACGTAGCCGGTGAACAGCGGCTTGGTGTGGCGTTTGGTCTGCTTTTCGTAGTGCCTGACGCTGACGACGAGCGGCAGGTAGTGGGCGAAGCCCTCGGCGCGGAGCAGGGCCTCGAACTTTTTTTCGCAGCGCGGCTTGGTGTGGCAGACGCACCAGACCTCATCCTTGGCGGACGTGAGATCGGGCGGCGGGGGGGGCGGGACGGCCTCGGACATGCGGCGGGCGGGCGGCGCGGCTCAGCGTTGCAGCAGGGCGCGCACGGCGGCGAAGTAGCCCTCAAGGCCGAGCCCGGAGATGACGCCGAGGCACACGGGCGCGGTGAGCGAGTTGTGGCGAAAGGCCTCGCGCTTGTAGATGTTGGAGATGTGAACCTCGATCGCGGGGAGGTTGGCGCCGGCGAGCGAGTCGCGCAGGGCGACGCTGGTGTGGGTGAAGGCGCCGGGGTTGATGACGATGCCGTCGGCCTTGGCGTCGGCGGCCTTGGCGATGCGGTCCAGCAGGGCGCCCTCGTGGTTGCTCTGGAAAAACTCGAGGTTGGCGCGGCCGTCGAAAGCCTTGGCGAGTTGCGCCTCAAGGTCGGCCAGGGTGGTGTGGCCGTAGACTTCGGGCTCGCGCAGGCCGAGGCGGTCGAGATTGGGGCCGTTGAGGATGACGAGGGTCTTCATGTGGAGTGCGTCGTTGAAATCAGAGGGGATTGTCCGTGGCGATGAATTCCCACGGCAGGTCAAACCTGGCCGACAGCTCGGCGGCAAGGGCGCGCACGCCGTGGACCTCGGTGGCGTAGTGGCCGCACAAATACAGGTTTAGGCGGTGTTCCTGGGCGAAGTTGAAATGCTCCTCGCGCAGCTCGCCGGTGACGAGCGTGTCGACGCCCTCCGGGAGCAGGCGGGGCAGGGCGCTGTTGCCGCTGCCCGAGCAGATGGCGATGGCGGCGGGTTTTGCCGAGCCGCACTCGATGGCGGTGACGCGCGGGTAGAGGGCCTCCAGCCGTGCGCGGAGTTGCTCGCGGGATTCGGAGTGGCCGGCGATCCAGCCGACCGGTTCGCCGCCGGCGGGGGCGAGCCAGCCGCGCTCTGGCGCCAGGCCGAGGTTGCGGGCGATGATGGCGTTGTTGCCCAGCTCGGGGTGGCCGTCGAGGGGGATGTGGCTGGAGTAGACCGCGCAGTTGCCGCGCACAAGGGCGGCGGTGCGCTCGTAGAGCGGGCCGGTGAAGGGCGCGGGCGGATTCCAGAAAATGCCGTGGTGCACGATCAGGAAATCGACTCCGGCGGCGATGGCCTTTTGAAAGGGCACGAGGCCGGCGTCGACCGCCGCGCCGATCTTGGTGACGCGGCCGTCGTTGGCGAACTGCAGGCCGTTCATCGCGCCGGGGGCGTCCGCGTAGGCGGTGCGGCGGGTGCGCTGGTCGCAGTGGGTCACGAGGTCGGAAAGCGTTGGCATGGGGGAGACCTTTGGCGAGGGCGGCGTGGCGGGGCCAGCCCTTTGTTGGCCGGGCAAGGTTCGGAGTGACAAGCGCGGCGGCGCCTTCTAGCGATGGGGCGTGATGAACGTTTCCGTCTCCCCTGTCGATTTGATCGCCGACGCCGCCGCTCGTTTCGAGGGCCGGCCCTCGTGGGACGATTACTTCATGGCCACGGCCGTGTTGTTGTCGACCCGCAGTCCCTGCGAGCGGCTGCATGTGGGCTGCGTGATCGTCAGCGGAGGCGAGCGGCGCAACCGCCTGGTGGCCGCCGGCTACAACGGCTACCTGCCCGGCACGCCGCACGTGTCGCGGCTGCGCGAGGGCCATGAGCAGGCGACCGTGCACGCCGAGCAAAACGCCGTCGCCGACGCCGCCCGCCGCGGCAGCTCGGTGGAGGGCTGCGTCGCCTACGTGACCCACTACCCGTGCATCAACTGCGCGAAGATTTTGGCGTCCTCGGGCATTGCGGAAATCCGTTATCGGGCCGATTATAACAACGACCCCTTGGTGGCGCCCCTGCTGGCCGACGCCGGCGTGACCGTCCTGAAACTCTGAACCCGCGACCTCCTCTCCCGCAGCCCGACCGACCCATGCGCGAACCCTCCGCATCCCGTTCCGAGACTCTGGCCGGCTCGTTGTTGCTGGCGCATCCGACGCTGACGGACCCCAACTTTCGCCGCACCGTCGTCTTGGTTTCCAAGCACGACGACGAGGGGGCGATGGGCGTGGTGCTCAATCGCCCCCTCGGCAAGAAGCTCGGGGAACTCACCGACGACTTTGCCGGCAGCGAGCTGGCCGAGGTGCCCCTGTTCACCGGCGGGCCCGTCGAGCCGACCCAAGTCATCCTCTGCGCCTGGCGTCCGCAGCCGGAGGGCGACGGCTTTCAGCTCAT
>JBDRJH010000260.1:0-3259 GCA_043815125.1 Verrucomicrobiota bacterium | reverse complement strand
AGGCGACGATGTCTGGATCGGAGCCGGTTGCCGCATCCTCGACGGCGTCACCCTGGGAGACGGCTGCGTGGTCGGTGCCGGCTCCGTGGTCACGCGCTCGTTCCCGGCGGGGTCGGTCATCGCCGGAGTTCCCGCCCGGCTGTTGCGCCTCCGCGGTTCCCCCTGAACCGGGCCCGGATTCGCCGCAGGCGTCCGCCACCTTCAATCCATCCCTTATCGCCAAATGACCGACTCGCCCGACTTGAGCAGGCCCTTTTCCCCGGCGGAAGACCAGGCCCGGTTCGAGGAATGTCGCCGCATCACCCGCCTGATGGAGGAGCAAGCCGGCTTTTCCTACCTGCGCATGGGCGACGGCGAGCTGAACTGGATATTGCGCCACCAGGGACAGTTCGCCCCGGCCCGGGAGCGTTACAGCTATCGTGAAAACGCCCAGACGGACATCACCGCGACTTACAGCGTGACCGGCCTTGAACCCGGGCAGCTGGAGCGGTTGCTTCACGCATACCGACGCTGCGACTACCTCGACCTCTTCGACCGCCGCCCCTTCAACGCGGAAAACAACCCCAAGGTGGGCATCCTCGAGCATCGCACCGGGCCGCGGCAGACAAACAACCCGAGCCCGCAGACATCGATGATTTTCTACGACTGGATCTGGCACGAGTTTGCGGCCTACCTGGGCAGGCACCGCTGCCTGGTGGTCGGCGCCGAGGCCGGCCTTTTCCGGGAACTGCTCCGGCGACCCGACTTCCCTCCCCTCAACGGTCAACCCTGGCCTGCCGGGGATCAGGTGGTGTTCTCCATACCGCCTGAAAACGGTCGCAACTACAGCCGTCATCTCGACGACTACAAAGGCGTCCTGGCCACGTTGATTGAGCGGGAAAAAATCCACACCGTGTTCCTTGCCTACGCGTCCGCCGCCAAGATTCTGGGCGTGGAGCTCGCAGAGGAACTGGGCGTGCGCACCTTCGACCTGGGCAGCACGTTGCGGGGATTGTGCAACGCGGCCATGCCCGGCTATCACAATTTCCGCAGCTTTCATCATCCGTTTTATCACCACGTGCCCCTGGCCACGTTTTTGCCCGCGATGATCGCCGCGGATCCATGCTTGTCCCGCCAGGACGTCCTCCTGCGCTGCCAGGCGCAGATCATGCATTGCCTGCACCCATCGATCCCGGCGTGGAGCACATCGTCCGACACGGAGCCCAACCTCTCGCCTGCCGCCCTCCGGAATCTCCGCGCGGACCTGGCCACCTACAGGCGAAGCGCCTGCTTTAGACAGGCCGTGGCGTGTCCGTCCGCATGGCCGCGACTCTGGCGCTTTGAAAAAATCCGCCTTCGCGCCACGCGTCACTGGACGGTGCGCGCGTGGGATGGTTTCAAGCGCATCCTTCCCCCGCGGACGACAACGTCGGCCGGCTCCCCCTCCTCACCGTGAAAATCGGCATCATCGGCTTCTACCACCAGCTCAATGCCGGCGACGACCGGTTCATGGCCGTTTGGACGAGGCTTCTGTTCGGGCACGACCTGACCTTCATCACGCACACGCACGCCTGCCGGCCGGATTTTCTCCGCTCCTTCGACCTGCTGGTGATCGGCGGCGGCGGCATGGTGATCGACGACTACGGAGTGTGGCACGCCTTGCCCGGGCTGCTGCGGCGTCGCCCCCCGCCGATGCTGATCGCCGGGCTTGAGATCAACCGGGTCGCGACAAACTACCTGCCCTCGCTGCGTCGCCTGCTCGAACACTGCCTGATGATCTCGCTGCGCCAGGCCCCCCGCGACCCGGAGGTCGCCGCAATGGCCGCGGCCTGTGGTGCCACCATCGACACCGACCTGGCGTGGGTCCACCCGCTGCGCGTGGAGCGCAGGCCATCGCCCGGCCGGATAGCCTTCAACCTCGCCCCCTGTCACTGGCAACCGTTCGAACCCGCCGACTGGAGACAGTCCGCCCGTGAACTCGACATCGAGCCGTGGCCGCTGTGCTTTGGCAAAAACGACGACCGTCTGCCCCTGGGCCTGGCCGAGGGGACGCTTCGCCCCGCCGAATTCGACACCACCCCGCTGCAACGCTGCGAATTCGTGGTGGCGGCCCGCTACCATGCGCTCGTTTTCGCGCTCCAAAACGCCGTCCCCTGCATCGGGATCGCCTACGATCACAAGGTCGCCCGCCTGATGAAATCATTCGGCCTGGACGCCCATCTGCTGCCCCTCAGCGAGCCCGAGGGCCTGCCGCGGGCGATCACCGAGCTGCGCGATGCATCGCCCGGCCTGTCGGATCGGATCCGCGACCACGCCGACCGCCATGTCGCCACGGCCGCTGTCATGGCCGAAAGGATACGGACTTGCGTCGCCGAAGTCGACGCGGCCCGGAGTCCGCGCAGGTTCTCGCGCTTCCCCTTCCTGTTCCGAGGATGAACACGCCCTCGCAGTCCACCCCGCTCAGGCTCGCCATTCCCTGTTTTAACGGCGCCACCTACCTGCAGGCCACGCTGGAGTCGCTCTCCGTCAACCGCCCCTGGGTCTCGTGGCATCTGCAGGACGGCGCCTCGCGCGACAACTCCGCCGACATCGGCCGGCGGCTGGCGTCCCCCGCCGACCACGTCGTGTCGCTGCCAGACAAGGGTCAGGCCGACGCCCTGAACCAGGCCATTCGCCAAATGGGCGGCGACATCATCGGTTTCATCAACGCCGACGACCTGCTCGCCGAGGGCGCCGCCCAGGCGGTGCTGGACCATTTTGAAGCGCACCCGGAGGTCGACCTCGTCTACGGGGAGGTGGAGTGGGTCGACGCCGACGGCCGCGTCACCGGGCGGCACGCGGGCCGCATCGACTCGCTGGCGGACTGCCTCGACGTCTACAACGTGTGGTGGGCCAAACGCCAGTGGGTGCAACCCGAGGTGTTTTTCCGCCGCCGGCTGTGGGAGAAGGTCGGCGGCTTCGACACCCGCTACCATCTCGCCTTCGACTACGACTATTGGGTCCGCTGCTTCCTGGCCGGCGCCAGGGTTTCCCGCCTGCCTCGGGTCCTCGCGCGCTTTCGGCTGCACGTCGCACAAAAGTCCGCCGACGCGAAACGCGCCGCCGATGAGATCCGCGACATCGTGGCGAGCCACCTCCCCCTCGTTCCCGGCGGCGCCCCGCGCGGACTTGCGCGTCGACTCGCCTATGATCGCTACCATGCCGGCCAGGATCACGCCGCGCTGTCCATGCCGGCCATGCTCCTGCGCAATCCGTCCTGGGCGCTGCTGCCCGACGTGCG
>JBDRJH010000259.1:0-17281 GCA_043815125.1 Verrucomicrobiota bacterium | reverse complement strand
GTCGAGCACGCGGCCGACGCCACCGTGCTCGCCGCCGCCGGCCTGCGCCGCCTCGGCATCGGCGGCGCCCCCGGCGTCAGCTTTCACGTGCTCGGACTGGAACACATGGTGCCGGCCGTCGGTCAGGCCGCCATCGCCGTCCAGTGCCGCGTGGCCGACGCCGACAAATACCGTCCGCTCTTCGACCGCCGCACCTATCGACACGTCACGCTGGAGCGCGCGTTTCAAGCCGCGCTGGGCGGCGGTTGCCAGACGGCCTTCGCAGCGCATGTGACGGCCGACACGCTGTGGTTTTTCCATCACGAGATCGGCCTGCGCAGCCTGCCGATCGACGACGCCGAGATCGACGCGCCGGTCGAGACCGCCACGCGTCTGCTGAAGCACTTCGGCTTTCAACTCCGAACCCGCGCCGCGCGTCGTCCACGCGTGCCTCCTGTTTTTCCCCATGCGACATTTCCTGCGAATCGCCGGGCTCGTCCCGCTTGTGTGGTTGAACGCCTTTGGCGCACCGCAGCCCGACCCCGTTGACATCATCCGATCGCTCGACGCCACGCGGTGGATTGGCTGGCGGCAGGATGCCACGACGCCGGTCTATCTGCTGCAAGCCGGCCAGCCGCCGCGTGACCTCGGTCCCGCCTGGGAGACCCCGCGGTGGCACGCCGTCAGCGGCACGACGTTTCTGGTGGTGGGACGCGATTTCGTGGCCACCGCGCCGGTCGACGGCAGCGCCGAGCTCGAGAACACCGCGCTCACCGGCGAGTGGCACTACGCCTTGGGCAACGCCAAGGGCTTCGTTATCATCGGCGAGTCGCAGGTGATGTTCTCGCCCGACGGCCAGGCGTGGAAACCCGTCGAAGGCCTCACCGTCGGCTGGCCGACGCGTGTGCTCGGCGTGGCCGCGTCGGACGATGCCTTTGCCGTGCTCACCGCGATGGAGGTGAAGGCCGATGGCACCACCTATCAATACTCGGGCATCGCGCGCTCCGTCGACGGCCTGCGCTGGGAGTCCGTCTTCGCGTCCGAGCCCCAGATGGGCAACGAGCCCGAGCTCGATTCGCTCGGTTATGGCGGCGGGCGCTGGGTGGCCGCTGGCACAGGCAGCCACTACACCTCGACCGACGGCGTGAACTGGGATGCGACCTCCGGCGGGCGCGACGCCATGCCGCAGGTGCGCGAGGCCAACCTGCACTTCGGCGGCGGCGAGTGGTGGGCGGTCGATTGGAAAAAGCGCTACGAGTTTTCCAAGGACGGCCTCGACTGGTCGGCCGAGCCCGTCGAGCTGGAGAAGTTGCCCGGTGCCGGTCCGTTCTGGACGGTCGGCCCGCAGGGCATGGTCAACCTGTCCTTTGATGACGGCGCCAAGCTTCGCGTGCGCACCCTCGCCCAGGTGCGCGACACCCCGGAATCGCCGGCCAGCCGCGTCACGGTCATCAAGCCCGAGGCGCTGCGCGACGGGTTCGCCGGCGTGCGGTATCAGAACGGCCAATACACACTGCCCGGCGAAAAAGGACGCGTCTATTTCTCAACCAACCTGACCGACTGGCAGGTCGTGCCGACCGACACCTCGGCGGCGGTGTTTCGGGTCGAGCACGACGGCGAACGCTGGATCGCGTCCACCCGGCGCGGCCAGGTCAGCTACTCGGAGGACGGCCGGAACTGGACGCCCTACGTCGATTCGGCCGCCGCGCTTCTCGGGTCCGTCAACTGGCGCGGCGCGTTCTGGTCCTGCCACAAGATTCTTGGCATCAGCGCCACCTACCAGTGCGGGCTCTACGGTGGTGGGAAGGATGTGCTGAAAAAGGATTTCGACTGGCGCCTGCTCGAATCGATGCCGGTGGCCGTGTGGCGCGACGGCGGGCGTTTGCACATCGTGCTGAAAAACCTCACGCACCTGACTTCGGACAACGGCGAGTATTGGCAACGCGAAGGCAACTTGCCGGTGGACGAGCCTGACCACGTCTTTTTCGCGGCGGGCAACGGCCGCGAGGTGTTCTTTGCCGACAACCGCGGAGGCAAGGTCACGATGGCCGTGCGCACCGGCGACGGCTCCTTCGAAACACTCGATTCTCCGGTCGTCGACATCCACGGGCTGGCCTACGGCGCGGGCCGCTTCGTGGTGATGGGCCCTGTGATCGAGCACGGTCCCGAGACGCTCCTCGAATCGACGGACGGCAAAGTCTGGACCTCCATCGTCGAGTGGAAATCCACCGCCGAATCCCTCGTGCACGGCCCCGCGGGATTCGTTGCCAACGACGACAAGGGCAATCTGCTGCGCTACCAGCCCGATCCCTTGCCCGAGCTGCCGCCGATCGCCCGTGGACCGACTCCGATCCCCGAGGTGGAATTGCGCGACTTTGGGCAGAACTATGTCGGCCAGGGTAAATTTCGTCGCAATCTCGGTCCGAAGACGCCCGACCAGATCCGCGAAAAGGAACTCTACGAAGTGAAGGCGCGCGCCGCCCGCGGCGACATCGCCGCCCAGCTCGAGCTCGCCTTCGTGCTGCTGGAGGCGCGCCACGCGTTCTCCAATCCCTGGCGCGCCGAGTTGTATTTCAACAACGCCCGCGAGGCCGGCGAGGTCACCGCCGCGCGTGGTTACGCCGAGTTGCTGGCCCAATGGAAACCCGAGACGCCGCCCGCGCAGATCCACGACCTCTACCGCGAAAGCGCACGCAGGGGCGACGCCGGGTCGGTTGTCTGGCTCGCGCTCATGCTGCCGCCCGATTCCGCCCATGCCGCCGAGATCGAAAGATGGCGCGCCCAGGCCGCTGCGCAGGACCCGGCGTTTGCCGCGCGCTGGGAACGTCATGAGCGTGTCTACGCCAACATCGCCGCCGCAGAGGCCGGCGACAACGAGGCCATCGGCATCGTCGCGCTCGAACTGCTGTCCGGCGAAGCCGTGCCAAAGGATCGCGCCAAGGGGCTGGCGATGCTCTGGCGCGCGGTGGAGCAGGACTACGAGCCCGCGGCTGTTTTCCTCATCCAGACTTTCGAGTCCGAATACATGCGACTGGGCGGCAGGGAATGGTTGGTCCAGCCCGACGAATACCGGCGCCTGCTCACCAAGCTCAGCGAGACCGGCAACAAGGCCGCGCGGGCGCGCCTGATCGGCGGCTACCTGAGTGGACGGGCGGGGTTTTCCAAAGACGAGAAAAAGGCCTACGAGCTCGCGCTGGAGCTGGCCAATACCGGCGACGTCGACGGCATGCTCCTCGTGGGCGGAGTCCTTTTGGAGAGCACGGGACCGGTGAAGGACGAGGCCGCCGCCAGGGAGTGGTTGGGAAAGGCCGCCGCCGCCGGCAATGCCGCCGCGCGCCTGTGGCTGGAAAAGCAGAAACAGACCCAGCCCGTCGCGCCGTGATCGCGCGGCGCCGGTTCCGTCACGACGGGAGCGGGAGCCGTATTGCGCCGAAACGCAGCGGCTTCGCTTGCGAAGCCCGTCACGCGTAAGTTGGCGGGAAGCGCAGATCTTCCGAGATCACATCCTAAACGGGCTTCGCAACCAAGGCACCTGGATGGCCGGCGCATCTGTTGGGTAGTTGCGCAGGCGGCGCGGGGAGAGAGGGGCTCGGTGATCTCCGGCTCAGTCCTTCACTTTGCGCCAGCTTTCGGTCTCCCGGAGATTTTCGGGGCTGGTGACTTCGTGCACCAGCGTGTCGTTGTAATAGACGCGAATCCAGATGCCGTTCACGTCGCCGCCGCTGTTGCCCCAGTAGGTGCTCTTTTCCTTGCGGATCTCGACGCCGCGGGTCTTGAGGTTGCCCGTCTCGTTGGTGCGGAGCGGATCGAATTTCAGCACGCCGACGATGGGGCTTTCCTTGGCGACGTAGTAGGGGTTGTTGGCGAAAAGGTTATACTCGGCCCGGAGGCCGTCGATGGTCCGGAGTTCCTTGTTGGTGATCTGGATGCTGTAGCCCCAGTGCTCGCTGACGTATTTGTAGTAGCTGCCGTATTGGCTGAGCGTCTCGGTCTTGAGCTTCACGCGGCTGTAGCTGAGGGGGAGCAGCTTGGGGTTGGGCTCGAACTTGGGCTCGACTTTCTTGGGCTGCCTGGCGGCCCACTGACGCAGGGATTTTTGATCCTCGATGCTGAGGTTGCCGATGGGCAGGTCGAAGACGATGCCGTCGTCGCGGCGGATTTTCAGGGTGTCGCCGTCGAGCTCAAGCACATCGGCGGTGATGGAACGGCCAAACTGGTCGGTGAGGGTGCGGACCTCGGCGCGGAGCAAGCCGGAAAAAATGGAGAGTAGTGCGAAAGTGATGACAAGGGAGCGAAGCATGGCGGATATGGGGTGTCGTCCGTGATCAAAGGTGCTGAATGGCAATCTGGCGAGCTTCGTTTATGTGAGTGCTTTGTTCTATTGGCTGATCAGGATATGTTTATGCATAGCAATTCGCCGCGTTTGCCGTGGGGATCACTATGCGAAATGGAGGCACGTGATCACCCGAACGGCTCGACGGCGTGCTACTGCTGCGCGTAAGCGGGTTTATTCCTGAACCAGTTTGACGCGCACGAAGCGTTGTTTTTGCCCGGTGGTGGAGGCGCTGTCCTCGATGCACACGCGTTCCCACAGGTTGTCGACGCTGGTTTGGTCGATCATCGTGCCGCCGGGTGTCCAGTTGATGAGATCGCTGGAGTATTCGATCTCATAGCGGAGCTTGGGATTGGTGGCCGGCTTGCGGCGCAGGAATTCCACGCGCAGTCGACGGGTCGTTTGGTCCAGCCAGATTTTGGGCAGGCCCGGCTGGTCCGATCCGACGACATGGGTGGCGGGCGGCGCACTGACGGACAGGCCGAACCCAAATTTCTCCAGGTTGGTCAGCCTATGCGAGTCTCTGGCCAGCGGGGCGGCATCGCCCGTTGGGGTGACCACGCCGTAGTTGGCCAGTCGCCAGAAGAACATCTGGTCGTAGGTCTTCGCCCATGCGGAATCGGAGGGCGTGGATTCCTGGTGACCGTTCACCGAGATGACGCGGTAGCCATACCAGGTGTCGGCGATGCAGTCGGTGTCGGTGTAGTAGGGGCTGTAGGCGGGGCGCAACGCGATGGGGGTCCAGATCAGGCCGTCGAGTGAGCGTTCGACCTGATATTGTTCGGCATTGACCGCTCCGTTCCAGCTGATGGCCACCTTGCTGTCGGCGATGGTCGAGACCGTGATGAAGTCCGGCGCGGTGGGGACGAGCAGTTCCTGGGTGATGGTGATGTTGTCCAACGCCCATTGGTCGTTGTAATAGCCGTTATGGCTCAGCTGGCGCCAGCGGAAGGAGGTCGACTTGGAGCGGGCTTGCGGAGGCAACGCATAGGTGTAGGTCGCCCAGTCGGCGGCGGCGGGGTAAACCGAGTCGATGATTTGAAGCAGGTTCCAAGTGTAGCCGTTGGTCGAGTATTCCAGAACGACGTTTTCGTTGATGTCGGAGTTTTCCCAATACATCGGACCATCGTAGGCCGTGTTGCCGGCCCTGAAATCGAAGCGGATGATGCCGGTGTTGGTCAGCTCCAGCGGAACGGTCTGGATGTTGCGAAGAGACGACAGACCGAACCAGAGCACGGTGTTGCCCATGCCTTGGTAAATCGGCTGGCCGCCTGCCATGAAGGTCCAGCCTTGTCCCAAGCCATGCTCGAAGTTTTCGCTGAAGGGCGTGCCGATGAATCCGGGGGTGGCCGAAACCGTGTCGCTGTAGTCCGAAACGGAATCCGCGTTGTAGGATCGCAGGCGGTAGTCGTAGGTGACGCCGGTTTGCAGTCCCAAGACACGATAGGAGGTGGTGCTGCCGGAGACGCTGGCAATCTGGAGCCAGTTGGATTCTCCCGTCGGGGTCCGCTCGATGCGATAGCCGGTGGCGGTGGTGGTGCGTGTCCAGCGGAGCGTCGTGGTGGTGGGCCCTGCGCTGGCGGCGGTGAGCGAGGTTGGCGGCAAGGCGGAAATCAGGTCGTTGGTGGTCACGCTGATCTCTGCAGATGAACCGGAGACCAGTTCCCCGTCGGTGGTTTTGATGCGGTAGAGGTAGTCGGTGGCGGGGGTTAGGCCGGTGTCCTGCCATGAGGATTGGCCCAACGGCAGGGTCGCGACGGTTTCCCATTCATCGGTGCCCTCGATCGAGCGTTCGATCAGCAGTCCCGCGTGGCCGGTGCCGGTGATGGACCAAGAGAGCGTGACCTGGGTGCTTCCGATCGTGGGCTGGGAGGATGACCAGACCGGGACGGGCAGCGGGGTGGTGAGGGTGACGATATTACTCCAGGCTGAGCTGATCGTGGTGGCGTTGGCCTGGAGGCGGAATTCGTAGGTGCGCCCGCCGGTGAGGCCGGTGTCCTGGTGAGCAGTGCTGTTTTGCGCCAGTGTGGCGGAGACATCGGTCCAGTCGGTGGTGCCGAGGACGCGGCGTTGCAGGGTGAATCCGGTTTCCAGCGAGCGATCAACCCAAGTGAGGGTGGCGTTGGAGCTGGTGACCGCACCGGCGGACAACAGGGGGGCGACGAGGTTGGTGCCGTTGTTGAAGGTGTGGAATTCGAGTTGGCCGTCCTTTTGGACCAGCAGCTTGTCGCTGGCATGGTTGTAGGCGCTGACAGTGGTGGACACCGGCATTCCGAGTGCGATCTGCCGGCTCGTGGTGTCGAAGATGCTGTCCAGACCAAAGCCGAAACGCCCATCATGGGTGGTGCTGTGGACCTCTTTGCTGAAGCTCCAGAGGGGGGAGAGGTTGGCGTCGAAAACCGTGCCGTTCCAATAGACGCGGTCGCCATCGCCGGAGATGGTGACAACACGGGATCCGTAGTAGCTGTAGGTGGCGACGCGAACGGAGGCGAGTTCGGCAAAGGTGTCGCCGATGGTGTCGAACTTATGGATCTCGGCTCCCGAGGAATTGTTGTCGCCGTGGTAGTAGTAGCGTTTGGACGGGGAATGAGCGCCGCCGCCTTCACGTTCGCCGGTGGAGGCGATGATCTGGCCGTTGGCGGTGTTGAGAATGGAGACGTCGATCCATTGATCTTCGCCTTCGACCACCAGGCGTCCGGGGCCGCCTGCGGAGATCACATAAACGTCGTTGTCGCTGTAACCGGTGCCGGAGAAGGGAGGCACGCGCAGGATGTCGTCCACTTCGAAGGTGTCCCGGTTCACCGCATAGAGCTGACCGGCGCGCCAGTTGGTCACGTAAACACGGTTGTCACCGGTATGCACGGCGAGGTCGGTCGCTCCGGTGCCGACCCGCACGGCGCGGATGATGGACTCGGTCTGCGAATCGATTTCCAACAGGTAGGCGTAGGATTTCTCGGGAGTGGTTTTTTCGCTCAGGCCGTAGATGAGGGTGGAGTCGGGATCGGACTCCAAGCGGGTGAGCGCGAGGGGATCGATTTCCACGGCGACCTGGATTTCAACGGACTGGCCACCACCACTGACGGTAATGGTGCCGGTCGAGATGCCGGCGGGAAGCGAAGCAATGTCGATGGAGCCGGTGAGCGTGCCGGGTGTGCTGCCGGAGGACGCGTCCAGCGCGATCCAGTCGTTGGCGGAGTGGGCGGTCCAAGCTTCGCCGTCAACAGCCGAGCTGAGGGGGATGGCGAATGCATGGTCGATGTCTCCCTGCACCGTGGAAACGGTCAGCAGCTGCGTGGCCGGAGCGACGGTGACCACATGGAAGTTTTGCAACGGTCCTTCGCCGAGCACGTCATCGAACACATATTCGATGCGCCAATAGTAGGTCGTGCCGGCGGGCAGAGGATCTTCCAGCACCAGTTCGGTGCCGGTGACTTGCCCGAGGTATTCGGGGGAGCCGGGGCCGGCGTTGGCGACGGCGTCTTCCGAAGTGCCGAGGTAAACGCGATAGCCGGTGGCTCCCGGCAGTCCGTCCCATGCAAGGTATTCGGGGGCGTGGATGCTGGTGGCGTTTGGCGTGCCTACCTCCGAGGTGACCAGACCGAGGTCGGTCAGGCTGAAATATTCAAATGAGTTCCCGGCATACACGATCAGGCGGTTGGTGGCCGGATTGAATGCGCTGATTTTGGTCGAGACGGGCATGTCTTTCGCCAGGCGTTGCTGATCGATGTCGTAGATGGCGGTTTCACCAAAGGCGAAGCGACCATCCTCACTGGTGCTGTAAATGGGGGCGCCGATTTGCCAATCGATCTGCAGGTCCGCGTCAAAGGCGGTGCCTGCGTAGAAGACGCGGCCTCCGTCTTCGGAAACGACCACGATGCGACCGCTGCTGTTTGTGGATGTGGCTGTGATTTGCTGAAAGCTGTCGCCGATGGTGTCGAGCTTGTGCAGCGCGGGTGAGGAGATGTTGCTGTCGCCGTGGTAGTAATAGCGGCCGTCGGGCGAGCTCGCGCCGCCGCCTTCGCGCTGCCCGGTCGAGGCAAGCACCGCGCCGGTGTTCGTATCGATCAGGGTGACGTCGATTCACTGGTCCTCGGGTTCGAAGATCAGGCGACCGGTGCCGGCGGGCGAGACCTTGTAGACGTCGCGGTTGTTGCTGCTGGGAAGGTCGTAGCCGAAGGTGCGTTCGACGGTGAAGTCGTCGAGACCGACGGCCACGAGGTTGCCGGTGTTCCAATTGGTGACGTAGATGCGGTTGTCGGCCTCATGGATGGCAAAGTCGGTGACGCCTTGCCCGACTTCGGCGACACGAAGGATTCGTTTTTGCAACGCATCGAGTTCGATGAGGTAGGCCTTGCTGTTGGTGACTTCGCTGATTGCGTAGACCTTGGTCGTGCCGGCGCGGTTTTTCAGCAGGGTGATCACGCGAGGGTCGACGACGATGGAGACGGGCAGGGTGGTGGTGATGTCTTGCGAGGTGATCTCCACCGATGTCGTATGAACGCCCGGCGCGAGCTGGCTGGCGTCCACCTTGATCTGCAGCGTGCCCGGTGTGGTGCCGGTGCTTTCGACAAACGAGAGCCAACCGTCCGCCGAGTGGGCGCTCCAGGTTTGATCCGGATCGATGCCGACGAGGTCGATGGTGGTCGTCCATGCGGTATGGCCGGTGACGGTGGAGCCGGTGATGCGCGACTGGCTGGCGGACAGCGTCGAGACGGTGAAGCTGCTGACCGGTCCGCGGGAGACCTCGTTTTCCGATACGGGATCGATGCGCCAATGGTAGGTGGTGCCGGGAGTGAGTGTCTCGCCCAAGAGGAAGGTCGTGGCGGTGATCTCCCCACGGTATTCCGGCGAGTCGACGGTCGCCGCGGTGATGTCGCTCAACGAGGTGCCGAGATAGACGCGGTAACGGTCGATGCCGGGAAGGGGACTCCAGCTCAGCGAGCTGGGACTGAGAATGATGGCGCCGTCGGACGGGTTCTGGTCGCGGCCGAGAATGGCGGCGCCCACGGTCTCCAGCAGGTTCACGGTTCCGAGGGTCCGGTTGGCGCTGTTGAAATAGACCAGCCGCGCGTAGTCGGAGGAGACAGCCTGGACCTTGGAGCTGACCGGCAGGGAGTGGAGCAGATTGCCGGTGGCCATTTCCCGGATGTCGGTCGCGGTCATGGCGATTTCAGCATTGGGGCTGATCGCGTAAACCGGACTGGAAAACGAACGGATCGTGGTGGTGATGGTCTCGGGGTCCATCACCAGGGTCTTGGCAATGACTTTGGTGTCGTCGCGGCTGATCAGAACCGGCGTGTCGAGCGGGTCGCGCTGGAAGTTCGGATATGAGGCGGTGTTCTTGCCGAGATAGGTGAGGGTGCCGTCGGCGTTGACTGCATGGCGCACGACGTAGGAACCCGCATAACCGGCCGACCAACCATATTGGACCCATGCGTAAAGGCTGGTTTTGTCCGAGGACAGGGCGAAGTCGCCAAATCCGTATTCATTCACCGGGGTGCGACCATCGGCGATCAGACTTTGGATGATCTGGCCGGTGCTGCGTTTGAGGACCCGCATGACCGGCCCCCAAGCGCCGTCCACGAAGTAGATAATGTCATCCGGACCGTAGGCGATATGTCCGGACGGAATGCTTGAGTCGCCGCCCCAGTCGAAGAAATCGGGCACAGAAATGACCTCGGTAACCCTCAGTGAGCGAAGATCGATGGCGTGGATGTCTTTGCTGATGGAGCAGAGCACCAGAAGCTCGTTGCCATCGTCGCTGATGGCCATGTCGGCGGGTTTTGCACCCACGGTGACCGAGCCCTGAATCTGTCCCGAGAGGGGATTTATAATGACGATGCTGCCTTTGGAGGAACCGTTTTGATGGATGCCATACATCCGGGAGCGGGTGGGGTCGTCCCGCAGCGCGATGATGGACAACGGGGCCAGGGTGGCGTTGATGGTCAGGTTTTGGGAAACCTCGGCGTTCGTCAGCGTGAGCGTGGCGGTGTAGGAGGAGTTGAGCAGCGCGGAGGTGCCGAATGAAAGCACGAGCTCGCCGGTGTCGGCATCAACCGAACCGGTGACCCAACTGGCATCGGAACCGACCTGCACGCCGGCGAAGTCGAAATCCGGCAGGGCGGCGTCCAAGGCGATGCGCACCGGCTCGGGGCTTACCGTCGGGACCAAGGACAGTCCGAGCTGTGATTGCCCGAGGGTAAAGTCGAACACCGTGGGGTCCACCCGGTCGAGCACGGTGATGGTGAGCGCCTGCTCAAATTCGACGTTGCGAATGTCGGTGGAGCGCACGCGGATGCTCAGTGTGGAAGCGGTCTCATAGTCGAGCGGCGCGGCGGTTACCAAGTCACCATCCACGATGGAAAACAAGCTGTTGTGGTCCGAGCCTTCGCCCGCGACCAAGGTGTAGGCGTTGGTGCCGCCGTCCGGGTCCAGGGTGCCCAAAGTGCCAACGGTCAGACCCGCCGGTTGGTTTTCGGCGGCATCGGCGTTGCTCAGGGTGATGGCGGTCGCCGGGTGATTGATGAAGGCAAACGCCCCGGCATCCACCGTGCCGTTGGCGATGCGCGGCTCCCCCTGCAAATCAAGGGGCATGGATTCCGCAACATTGCCGTCGCCGTCCAGGTCGGTGGAGTCCGCCGGCACCAAGGCCGGGTTGCCCGCGCCGATCACCGGGCTGTCGATGCTCGGAATCGCCACGGCGATATCGTCGGCCGTTCCCCACACGCCGTCGGCGCCGGGCGAAGGCGTGATGGCAAGACGGGCGTTGGCGACGACCAGATTTCCGGCCGAGCCGGTGCCGATCACGACCTCCGAGACGTTGCCTGAGGCCGTCAGGGAGGAACCGGTCTCCACCGTTTTCCAATAAGAGGAAGACGACGGATTGGAGTGGATGAGGTTGTTCGAATAAACGCAGGTGACGTTGGTGTTCGTGCCGATCGCGCTGCCGCGTGAACTGCTGTTGTTGATGATCGTGCTGTTGGTTACGGTGAAGAGCCCGATGGAAGACTGGAACAGCAGGGCTCCGCCCACATACTGAGCACGGTTGCCGACGAACAGGCAGTTGATCACCGTCAGGCCGGTGGACTGGGCGCTCTGCATGTCAATGGCGCCACCGTAGACGGCATAGTTGTCCAGAAAGGTGCAGTGCCGGAACGTTGCCGACCCCCGCAGGTAAACGGCTCCGCCGCTGCCGCCCACGATACCGTTGCCCCCCTCGGCCGGATCGTCCGCCCGACCTCCGACAAAGGTGACGCCCTCGACCAGCACGTTGTTGGCGACCGTGTTGGAGGCCATGATCGTGCGGGTATTGTCCGTGGAAACACCGGGAGCCCCGATGTCGCCACTGAGAATGGTGCGGTGGGCGACCCAGTCGCGCTGGGAACGCAAGGTCTCCGTGCCGGAAAAGCCGCCGTAAATGGAAATGTCCGACTTCAGATTGAAGCGCAGCGCACGATTGCCGGTGTGGCTGGTTCCGTCGAAGTCGGGACGATAGGTGCCCTCGGCGATCCAAATCTCATCGCCGGCGACCGCCGCGTTCAGTGCCGTCACCAACTCAGGATAGGCATTGTCCCAGGAGGTCCCTGTCCCGTTGCCGGTGGCGTCGGTGTCGACGTAGCGGATGGCCGCCATCGCGGGAAGCGCGGCGAGGCACAAAACGAAAAGGCCGGCCGCGATGGAAATGAGTTTGCGCACGTTCACGAAAGTCGGGGGAGAGAGCTGGAGGAGAATGCGCAGAGCGCACGGATTCACTTTGGTATAAGCCGTCAGGGCGGTCCTTACGCAAGATTTCTAATCATCGACATTGCTATAGTAACATGCCTGCAACTAAAGCATTGCGAACGTTATAGTGCCATGCGCCTCGTCATGGGTCGAAACGCTTGCCGCGGTGGCCAAGGCGGGATCACCCGGCCCTTGCTTGGTTGGTCGAGACCGATGATCGGCCGTGTGGTCCGCCAGATTTCACGCTTTCCCGGGAACAGGCTTGCCGGCTTCGAGCCTCAAAGAATTTGACCGACCGGCACTCGGCGGAGCTCCATCGGGGTGGAGCCGGCAAGCCCGGCGATCCACAAATCCGGGTCCCTTGCGCCGACGCAGCCTGCGCCTATGGGCACTTTAAGTAAAACTGTAGCCGATTCGTAGGGGCTTTGCTTGCAAAGCCCGTTGACCGTGGATTCGCCGGAGGAGTCGCTTTACCCATAACGACAAACGGGCCGAGCGAGCTCGGCCCCTACGTTCATCACCAGAAACAGCGGCTATGATTTTATTTAAAATGCTATATGGGCGCAAATTGCTCCGTTGATCGTTGGTGCTGCGAAGACAAAACGCATCCGCCCCGGACAAGACCTTCACCGGGTTCAACCCTCGGAAGACGGCCTCCCTCCGCTCACCGCTTCGGGGGAGGCTTGGGTGGGCAGCGGAGGGGCCAATCCTGTCCGGTGAGATGCCGTCGGGGCGGGCCCTGCGTTCCCGGGGGCTCAATTTGCGCGCAGCGCGAACTCGGTGAGAATGTATTTCCGGGCGGATTCCCGACTGCTGCGAATCATGCGGCGGCCGTCGGGCGAGACGGCCATTGCACTGAGGTAGTCGTCGTGAATCAGATAATAACCGCCGGCCGAGCGGTCGATGTAGATGCCGAACTTGCCGGCAATGCTCACGCCGCGACTGTCCTTTTCCCCGGTGGGCAGCGTGAGACCGACGATGATCTTCTCGCGGTCCAGCATCAGGGTGTTGCCGAGGTAGATGTCCTCACCCTCGATGGAAAACACCTCGTCTTTGAGAGCCGCCGAGTCATCCGAAACGCGAAAGCGCAGGATGACATTGCCGTTGGCGATGTAGGCGTGGTTGTTGTCCCATGACGTAACCTGCAGGGAGCTGCTCACGGTGCAGGTATTCAGCCGTTGGAACGGCGTCGGGGACGAGGCCGTGACGCGGAAAATTCCGTTTCCAGAGCACCGTCCCAGAGTCATCAAAACCTCGCCGTTGCGATCATGGGCGACCTGTCCTGCAAAAAACCAAAAGCGGCCTTCTTTTTCATCCCGGGCCCGCTCTTCTTTGGAAACGTCGGGCTGAAATTTTTTGAAGTGCATGGGGGCGATCCTGGAGGTGGCTCCCGGCAGGGTCCATTCGACGAGTTCCATGCGGGCGGTGGTGCCGTGGCCGGCGGTCATCACAATGGTGCCGTCGGGACCGATGCTCAGGCCTCTGACCGGGTAGGGCAGGTCGCCGATCGGGCGTTCGATGATCGACATGACGCCGAGGTATTTCGCGGGCATGGATTGTTTCCCAAAACGGAAGCGTTTGAGGCGGGCTTGAAATGTTTGGAAGGAGTCCGCGGCTGGAGTGAGCACGGTTTCATCATCCTTGGCCGCCGGTTTGGCCGTCGGTGGCCGCGTGACGTTTTGCGCGAGCACGTAGTCGCGGTCGATGTCCTGTAATTGCGCCAGCTCGATTTTGAAAATCTGGCGGTCGTTGGCTCTGCGAACCGTGACATGGGTCTCATCGGCGGCGATGAAGTCGGCCTCCAATGTGCGGCCCATGATGTCGGTCCAGGTGCGTGCTTCGGAGCAAAGCGGCGCGAGGATGGATAGTATCAGAATGAAGCGGGTGGTTCGTCTCATGGAGTGGCGGGCGGGTGATGATCGCCAATCTGCGCGGATTCCCCTGGGCGGCCAGCGGCAATCATCGCGCGGAAAGTGCAAGCCATTCGAGGCTGTCTCAAAACAAATCGATGCTCTGCCTGCGCCTTGGCGGGAGCCGGGATGACGCACGGGCTGGCGGTCCGCCTCCGCGTCGTTCGTCCGGGCGCAAACCTGTGCCCGGGCAGGCAGGCGTGGCGTGCCTTCTGGCTTGAACTTGGACGCGATTCGAGGACTTCAATTCCGGGATGTTGCCCGTTGTTCATTCGCTTTTTCCCTCCAGCCGCGCGGATCACGAAGTCATCTCGACAGTGGCGGAGGGGCGGACGTTTCGGGTCGAGCACATCGTGTCCCACCGGACGGCCAGTCCGGCGGGGTTTTGGTATGACCAGGACCGGCCGGAGTGGGTGGCGCTGATCCGGGGTGGCGCGACGCTGGAGTTCGAGGCGGGAGCGTTGGAGCTGGGCGCGGGGGATTGCCGCTCATCCCGGCGGGCCAAAAGCATCGCGTCGCCGCCACGAGTGACGACGCGGTCTGGATCGCGTTGCACTTTGATCCGGCCGACGGCGCGGGCTGAGGTCGACTCAGCGGGGCGCGGGCGGTGGTGGCGGAACGGTGGTTTCCAGATCGTCCTTGGTGTCAAGGACCCCGTCCTTGCCGGCGGAGCGGATGAGGAAGCCGGTTTCGGTTTTTTCAAAAACAAAGGGGCGCTCCCATCCGTCAAGCAGCACGCCGTCGGGATACCTGCCAGGACTCAATGAGTAGAAGGATAGCTTTCGTGGGTTGTTCCGGGTGAGGGCCTGGATGAGCTCCGCGTTGCCGGTCGCTTCGGGAAAGGAACCGAATTCCTGTCGATACAGCTGCAAGCCGATGGAGAGGTGGCTCATCTCGGCCTTGGTGCGACCGGTTGAGTCCGGTGTCCTGCTGACTGCGCGCATCGTGAAATGGAGAAGGCCGCCGATGAATACCAAACCGGTCAGCGCCGCGGCCAAACTGACCTTGTTTCTCGTGTGCATGGGCTATTCGCCGAGCGAAATCCGCACGCCGCCGAAGCAGCGGGCGAGGGCGTTGTAAAGCCAGGCGAGGAGGAAGCCGGCGAGCAGCCCGCCGAGGGCGTTGACGAACGGATACGCGATGATCGCGGTCAGGTGGAACTGGCCGCGGTAGCTGAAAACCCCCTTCAGATAGACCGCCCTCCCCGCGACCACGGCCAGCAGCGCGAGCACGACCGGTGGCAGCGAGAGCACGAAGGCGAAGAGAGCGAAGAACTTGGCGAGGTCGCCGGGGTCGACGCGACGAAGGCGGGTGGGGGTGGTGCGAGGCATGTTTGGTTGGGGGCGGACTGCGTGGTTGTCTAGCGGGAGACCAAGTGGGATGCGAGCGACAAGTGGCCCGCGGGGCGGTTGGCTGGCGACGCAAAAAAACGGCGCCGGATCAGATCCGTCGCCGTTTCTGAGAGCGCAGGTCGCGGGTAGGTCAGCTGCGGTTGGCGGGGGGCGCGGAGTCGGCGCTGGCTTGCGACTGGAAGTGCACGCCGCCGTCAACGGCGACCTCGCGGGCGTTTTCCAGGGCTTCGGCGTAGTCCTCGTAGCGATCGGCAAGTTCCTCGCGGGCGGTGTCCCAGCGCGACTCACTGGCGCTGCGACCGCTGGTGATGGCGCCGGTCAATTTTTGCTCGGCCTGCTCGACTTTGCGGATGGCCTGATCGAGATCCTTGCGGGCCTCGGGCGTGGTGGTGGAGCCGCTGGAGCGGAGGGCGAGGACGATTTGTTTGCCCTCGGTCAGGCCGGACTCGGCCATGGTGATGGCGAGGTCGCGGTTCTCGAACCCGGTGGACTCGATGTTGTCGGTGGTGGCCCGGGTGTTGAGCTGCATCTCGACGGCGTCCTTGTGGTTCAGGTCGGCGCGGGTGCCGGGTTTGCCATAGGTGCCGTCGGTGACGGCGACGTCGTCTTCATGAACCCGGGCGTGGCCGATGGTGACATGGCCGTCGCGGTCCTGCCGCTGGCCGGTGGCGATGTCGAGGGCCTCGGCCTTGAGTTCGTTGGGGGCGCGGGCGATGCCGTTGGCGGAGCGCGAGGAGCCGTCGACCTCGGGGCCGGTGGTGACGATCACGTCGCCGCGGTCGGTCGAGCGATCACGCGTGTTGTCGGACGCGACGGGGGCGTCGTCGGCACGGTGGCTTGGGCCGGTGTAGGTGCTGTCGTTGCGAACGTCGGCGGCGTTGTGGCGGGTGTCGACGTTTTGGCCGTCGGTGGCGGGCGTGTTGCCCGGGTTCTCGGCGTTGGCGCCGACGCGGGTGGCGGGGGCGGTGGGATGGGCGGCGCTGTTTTGCTGGTCGCTGTCGCCGCCTGCATGGAGCGCGGCGAAGGGCAGGGCCACGATGGCAGCGAAGGTGACGAGGTAGGTGGCGGTGGATGTCTTGGTCGTTTTCATGGGATTTTTCTCGGGGATGGATGATGGTGATGCCGGTTGCGGCGTTGTTTTTACGTTGGCATCGCCTGTGCCAAAGGGCGTTTCCACCTGACGTTTTTATTTTGCTAAATGTTTATTATTAAAGTTTAATGGTTTTTGTATTCGGCGGTGTCGCTTGGGCGGCGCGTAGGTTGCGTTTGCAGTTTGCAAGGAGGCGGGTTGGAGCGGGGCGCATTCTGCATGGAGGTGGGCGACCGAGTGTAAAAAGCCTGTCAGGAAAAGCGCATCGGGCGTGTTTTGCATGGTCGGGGGCGGGGTGGGGGCGCGGTGAATGGCGCGCAAAAAGCCCGGTCACCGCGAGGGTGGCCGGGCTTGGGAAGGTTGCCGGGAGGAGGTGTTTTTGGCGGATCAGCCGAGGGTGGCCTCGACCTTCACGGTCGTGCCGGCGGGGGCGAGCGGGAGGACGTTGCCGGGGACTTCCTTGCCGTCGACGAGCAGGGACTGGATGCCCTTGCTGGCGCCGTTGGGGTTGTGGACGGTGATGTCGTAGGTGGCGCCGCGGTATTGGCGGGTGACCTTGAAGCCGGGCCAGGCCTTGGGCACGCACGGGTCGAGGCGGAGACCGTCGAAGCCGGGCTGGATGCCGAAGATGCCTTGCGAGACGGTGACGAAGGTCCACGCGGCGGTGCCGGTGAGCCAGGCGTTCTTGGCCTCGCCGGGGGTGGCGGCGTCGCGGCCGGCGATCATCTGCGCGTAGACGTAGGGCTCGCACCGATACGTCTCGATCTGGTTCTCCTTGGCGGCGGGGCAGATGCTGAGGTAATACTCGTAGGCGCGGTCGCCTTCGCCCTGCTGGCACCAGCCGAGGTGGATCCAGGTGTTGTTGTGGCAGAAGATGCCGGCGTTTTCCTTGTAG
>JBDRJH010000258.1:0-7560 GCA_043815125.1 Verrucomicrobiota bacterium | reverse complement strand
GATGTTTTCGCCGCCCTCGCTGCCGTAGGCGTAGTCGGAGATGAAGCGGGCGATGTTGCCGTCGATCACGACTTGGCGGCCCTTGTTGCCCCAGGCGAGCGTGTTGCCGTATTCGGCGTAGTTGTCCTGCACCGACACGTCGAAGGCGCCCGAGGTGTGGCGGTTGTAGCCGGCCTCGCCGGGCTTGATGTCGCGGAAGGCCTGGTTGGCCGAGCCGAGCGGAACCTCGCCGCCTTTGCGCGAGGGGTCGGGCGAGCCGCCGAACCAACAGACCTGATACTTCACGTCGCGCGACCAGTTGTCGTGATGGCGGAGGCTTTCGCCGCCCTCCATGAACTTGGTGAGGTAATTGCCGCTGACCATGCGGTTGCCGCGCGCGGTGACGTTGTGGGTGCCGACGGTCTCGATCATGGCGTGCAGGCGAAAGCCGACGGAGTTTTCGAGGACGATGTCGCGACCGCCGATGACGTAGAGGAGACGATGGTCGGCGTAGTAGCCGTGGTGGCTGTAGTTTTTCGCGGGGTCGGTGCCGTCGATGTTGAGGAGGCGGCCGCGGCGCTTGCGGTCGGCCATGGGCACGAGTCCGCGCGGGTCGGTGTTGCCGACGTCGGCGCCGGTGACGAAGAGGCCGGCGACTTGCTCGGCGTAGATGAGGCTGTGGACGGGGGTGGTGTCGATGTCGGCGCCGTTCCAAGCGAAATCGTGATGGAGGCCCTCGATGCGGACGTCGTCGCCCTTGACGAAGAGGAGTTTTTTGTCGGCGACCTTGTCGGGGATGGGCACGAGCCGGGCCTTGGGGTCAAAGCGCAGGGTGACGCCGGCGGGGATGGTGAGCGTGCCGGTGCGGTAGGTGCCGGCAGGGAAGACGACGACGGAGGCGGCGTTGTCGAGCGCGGACTGGATGGCGGCGGTGGAGTCGGCGTTGGCGTCGGGTTTGAGCATGATGTCGGCGGCGAGCGCGGGCTGGTGGGAGGCGATTAACAACAACGATAGGAATCCGCCGACGATGCTGAGCCGGCGGGCAATGCGTGAGGGGATGGTCATGGGAAAATGAAGCGGGCGGGCGGACGGGCTCAAACCGGTCTCGCGCGCAGGTTACTTGTCCAGATCGGGCGTGCCGACCGGCCTGGTCTCGTGCGCCGGCTGGTAAACGGTCTCCGAGTCGCGCGTGAAGTCGGCGACCATGACCTCGCTGAGCCGGTTGCTGCTCACGTGGCCGTCGATGTAGAGCATGTTCACCCGGCCGGCGTGCGGCTTGGTTTCGGCCCTGGCCAGCTGCATGCGAGCATCGGAGGTGACCTGGTTGTCCACCCATATCTGCCAGCTGGAACCATCCGCACTACGACTGCGAATGTCGGTGCCGAAAACGGTGTTGCTCGGATTGCTGATCGAGACGAACGGCTTCTGGGAAACGTAGGTGTTGAAACCGGGGTCCCAGTTTTCAGCGGTGCAACCGAGTTCCTCGCGCATGAGGTTTTTCACCACGTCCTGTTTTTGCCCCAGCATTTCCTGGGCGTCGGGCCGGACATAAATGGCGAGTTGATACCACACCTGCTGGCTGGCCGTCGCGGTTTTCAGCACACCGTTTTCATCCCGATACGAATAGGCCGAGAAGGGCATCCGGCCCCGGTTGTCGGCGACGAAGAGACCGAGCGCGCGACCGTATTCCCGCCAATGCGAGATGCAAGCGGCGGTGCGGGCTGACTCGCGGGCGCGACCGATGGCGACGATGCTGATGGCGGACAGGACGCCGATGATGGCGACCACGGTGAGCAGCTCGATCAGCGTGAAGCCGGAGGCGTTTCGGGAGGTGCAGGGGCGGCGGAGATTCATGGACTTGGTGCTGTTCGTTGACCACCGGCGTCGATTCGACGGACACCTTCGGGGTAGTCGGTGGACACGGGGTAATGACTGCAACGACTATGGCCACTCCCATGCGATCCGGACAAATCGAAAGCCATGCAGGAATAGGTTGAACGCATGTCCGTTTCGGTATGCCCCGCCGGAAATACCGATACCGGATCAGTCATGACTATTACCAACGCGAACAGGGATAGGCGCTTTTGGAGCACGCCTGGACAACTTATGACTATGAACCGGCCGCCACCACCTCCCATCCACCTGACATGACCAAAACCCTTCCCCGCCTCCGCGGCATCGTGCCGCCCATGCTCACGCCGCTTTCGGCTCCCGACACGCTTGATGTCGGCGGCCTCGAACGTCTCGTCGAACACATCCTCTGCGGCGGCGTGCATGGGCTCTTCCTGCTCGGCACCACCGGCGAGGCCCCCAGCCTTAGCTACCGCCTGCGCCGTGAGCTCATCACGCGTGCCTGCAAACTGGCGGCCCGCCGCGTGCCCGTGCTCGTCGGCATCACCGACACCTCCTTCACCGAGTCGGTCAACCTTGCCCGTCACGCCGCCGAGGCCGGAGCCGACGCCGTCGTGCTCGCGCCGCCCTACTACTTCCCCTCCGGCCAGCCCGAACTCGCCGACTATATCCGTCACATCGCCCTCGAACTGCCGCTGCCGCTATTCCTCTACAACATGCCGGCCATGACCAAGACCGTCATCGAGCCCGACACGCTGCGCGCCGTGGCCGCCCTGCCGGGCATCGTCGGCGTCAAGGACAGCTCGGGTGCTCTCGCCTACTACGAGCAGGTGCTGATCATCGCCAAGCAACGCCCCGACTGGTCGGTGCTCATCGGCCCCGAGGCCCTGCTGCAAAAGAGCCTCGCACTCGGCGGCGATGGCGGCGTGGCCGGCGGCGCCAACCTCTGCCCGCGCCTCTTTGTCGATCTTTTCAACGCCTTCGAAAACGGCGACACCGCGCTCGGTGCCAAGCTGCAGGCCCAGGTCGAGACCCTCGACAAGCTCTACCGCGTCGGCCGTCACACCTCGTCGATCATCAAGGGCCTCAAGTGCGCCCTCTCCCTCACCGGCATCTGCAGCGATGCGATGGCCGAGCCCTTCAGCCGTTTTGCCCCGGCCGAGCGCGCCAAGGTCGAGCAACTCCTGGCCAACGAACTCGCGGCGCTCCCCCTGCCCTCCGGCCGGCTGCAGCACGCCTGAACGGATACCATCAAAACGCAAAGGCCCGGATCCCCGGCGTGGTCCGGGTCTTTGCGTGCGTGCTGCGTTCAATCAGCGGGACGACAACGCCGCGTGGCGCCCGTGCCAGGCCGCCAGGGCGGACTCGCCTTCGACCTGCTGCGCGCCGAAACGCTCAAGTCCAACCGCCTCAAGCCTTCCGTCGTGCAATTCAACACGCCCGCCGAGGCCATCCGCCGCGTCAGCGGTGACGAGGGCGGCATCGCGGTGTTGCTGCAACCTCCGCCCGAGGACTCCGGGCTGAAGGTCGTGCTCGTCTCCCGCGAGGACCAGGGCGTGGCCTACCCGCCCACTCCGGACAACCTGCACAACGGCCGACTACCCGTTGCGCCTGCCGGTCTATCTGGTCGCCCGCAAGGCCGACATCAACAACCTCAACCAGCTGCTGCGTTTCCTGCTCGGCGAGGAAGCCCTCCCGCTTTGGGAGCAGGCCGTCCACCTCGGAACTCTCCAAGCAGCGGCCATCTTTTTATTTAAAATTCTCCACATGTTGCGCCGAACGGTGTGCCGGGGCGGCGCACGCTACGCATAAAAAAGCCGGCCCCTCACGGGACCGGCTTCGTTTTGAGCGTATTCGGATGATCGATACAACGCGGACTTAGCCCTGCGTCCTCCCTTGCGGGCGGAGCGACGGAGTCGCGGCTTAACCCCGGCTTCGTCGGCCCGAAGGGCGCTGCGCGGGTTAGTAGTCCATGCCGCCCATGCCACCCATGCCGCCGCCACCGCCGCCGCCGGCGGGGGGAGCGGACTTCTCGGGGACGTCGGTGATCATGCACTCGGTGGTGAGGAGCAGACCGGAGATCGACGCGGCGTTCTGCAACGCGGTGCGGGTGACCTTGGTCGGGTCGACGACGCCGGCCTTGACGAGGTCTTCGTATTGGCCGGTGGCGACGTTGTAGCCGTTGGCGGCCTTGCTGCCGAGGACGGCCTGGACGACGACGGCGCCTTCGACGCCGGCGTTGGAGCAGAGCTGCTTGAGCGGGGCCTCGACGGCGCGACGGACGATCTGGGCGCCGAGGCGCTCGTCGCCTTCGAGCGAGTTGATGACGGCGTCGACGGCCTTGCCGGTGCGGAGCAGGGCAACGCCACCGCCGGAGACGATGCCTTCCTCGACGGCCGCGCGGGTCGCGTGGAGGGCGTCTTCGACGCGCTGCTTCTTTTCCTTCATCTCGGCCTCGGTGGCGGCGCCGACGTTGATGACGGCGATGCCGCCGGCGAGCTTGGCGAGGCGCTCCTGGAGCTTCTCGCGGTCGTAGTCGGAGGTGGTCTCGTCGATCTGACGACGGATCTGCTTCACGCGGCCCTGGATGTCGGACGACTTGCCGGCGCCTTCGACGATGACGGTGTTTTCCTTGTCGACGGTGATGTGCTTGGCGCGGCCGAGGTCGGAGACCTGGACGTTCTCAAGCTTGATGCCGAGGTCTTCGGTGAGGCAACGGCCGCCGGTGAGCACGGCGATGTCTTCGAGCATGGCCTTGCGGCGGTCGCCGAAGCCGGGGGCCTTGACGGCGCAGACGTTGAGGGTGCCGCGGATCTTGTTCACCACGAGGGCGGCCAGGGCTTCACCTTCGATGTCCTCGGCGATGAGGAGGAGGGGCTTGCCGGTCTTGGAGACGGCCTGGAGCAGCGGGAGAAGCTCCTGGAGGGAGGAGATCTTCTTCTCGTGGATGAGCACGTAGGCGTCGTCGAGGACGGCTTCCATGGCCTCGGCGTTGGTGGCGAAGTAGGGCGAGAGGTAGCCCTTGTCGAACTGCATGCCTTCGACGACGTCGAGGGTGGTCTCGATGGACTTGGCCTCTTCGACGGTGATGGTGCCGTCCTTGCCGACCTTGTCCATGGCGTCGGCGATGATCTCGCCGATGGTGGCGTCCCAGTTGGCGGAGACGGTGGCGACCTGACGGATCTCGTCGCGGTTGTTCACCTTCTTGGAGATCTTGGCGAGCTCGGCAACGGCGCCGTCAACGGCCTTGTCGATGCCGCGCTTGAGGTAGATCGGGTTGGCGCCGGCGGTGACGTGCTTGAGACCTTCCTTGTAGATGGCCTCGGCGAGCACGGTGGCGGTGGTGGTGCCGTCGCCGGCGGCGTCGTTGGTCTTGGAAGCGACTTCCTTCACCATCTGCGCGCCCATGTTTTCGTAGGCGTCGGGGAGCTCGATCTCCTTGGCGACGGTGACGCCGTCCTTGGTGACGGTCGGGGAGCCGAATTTTTTGTCGATGATGACGTTGCGGCCCTTGGGACCGAGGGTGACCTTGACGGCGCGGGCGAGGAGCTCGACACCACGGAGAACTTTTTGACGAGCGGCCTCGTCGAACAGGAGTTGTTTAGCGGCCATGATAATTTAGTTTAAGTTCTAAGTTTAAGTTGAAGTTACGGATGTGGCTCAGGCGATGACGCCGAGGATGTCGTCTTCGCGAACGATGGTGAACTTGTCGCCGTCGACCTTGACCTCGGTGCCGCCGTATTTGCTGATGAGCACCTTGTCGCCGACCTTGACCTCGAAGGCGACGGACTTGCCGTTCTCGTCCTTCTTGCCGGTGCCGAGGGCGATGACTTCGGCCTCCTGGGGCTTCTCCTTGGCGGAGTCCGGGATGATGATGCCACCGCGGACTTGTTCTTTCTCTTCGACGTGCTTCACGAGGACGCGATCGCCGATGGGCTTGATTTTGACTTTGGCCATGTTGGTTGGGTTTGGGTTAGGGATGAGTTCTTGTATTCGTTTTTTAACGACACCCGACGCCGGTGGCCTGCGGCCGCCCGACGCCGGGTGAAAGGGTTTTTGGTTTACTTCTTGTCCTCGTCGACGACCTCGAAGTCGGCGTCGACGACGTCGGCCTTCTTCTCGGCCTTCTTGCCGGAGGAGGAGGCATCGCCCGCGGGCTGGCCTTCGGGAGCGCCCTCGGGGGCGGCGCCGGCGGCCTGGGCGGCCTGGTAGAGCTCGGCGCCGATCTTCTGAAGGTTCTCGATGGCGGCCTTCATCTGTTCGGTGTCGTTGGACTCGAGGGCCTTCTTGGCGTCGGCGATGGCGGGCTCGACCTTGGCCTTGATCTCGGCGGGAAGTTTGTCACCGGCGTCGGTCATGGATTTCTCCATGCCGTAGATGGTGGAATCGAGGGTGTTCTTGGTCTCGACGGCCTCCTTGCGCTTCCTGTCTTCCTCGGCGTTGAGCTCGGCTTCCTTGGTCATCTTCTCGACCTCTTCCTTGGAGAGACCAGAGGAGCCCTGGATGGTGATCTTCTGCTCCTTGCCGGTGCCGAGGTCCTTGGCGGAGACGTGGAGGATGCCGTTGGCGTCGATGTCGAAGGTGACCTCGATCTGCGGAGTGCCGCGGGGCGCGGGAGCGATACCGTCGAGCTTGAAGGTGCCGAGGTTCTTGTTGTCGCGGCTCATGGGGCGCTCGCCTTGGAGGACCACGATTTCCACGCCCGGCTGGTTGTCGGAGTAGGTCGAGAAGACCTGCGACTTCTTGGTCGGGATGGTGGTGTTGCGCGAGATCATCGCGGTGGAGACGCCGCCGGCGGTCTCGATGCCGAGGGTGAGCGGGGTGACGTCGAGGAGGAGCACGTCGCGGACGTCGCCCTTGAGCACGCCGCCCTGGATGGCCGCGCCGATGGCGACGACTTCGTCGGGGTTGACGCCCTGGTGGGGCTGTTTGCCGGCGAGCTGCTTGGCGATCTCGACGACCTTGGGCATGCGGGTCATGCCGCCGACCAGCACGAGTTCGTCGATGCTGGAGGAGGAGACGTCGGCGTCTTTGAGGCAGTTCTTGAACGGCGCGAGGCAGCGGGTGAAGAGGCTGTCGCAGACCTGCTCCATCTTGGAGCGGGAGAGGGTGATGTTGAGGTGCTTCGGCCCGGTGGCGTCGGCGGTGATGAAGGGGAGGTTGATGTCGTAGCTCTGGGCGGACGACAGGGCGATCTTGGCCTTCTCAGCCTCTTCCTTGAGGCGCTGGAGGGCCATGGCGTCGGAGCGCAGGTCGATGCCTTGCTCGGCCTTGAAGGAGTCGACGAGCCAGTTGATGAGGGTCTCGTCCCAGTTGTCGCCGCCGAGGTGGGTGTCGCCGTTGGTGGCTTTGACTTCGAAGACGCCGTCGCCGATTTCGAGCACGGAGACGTCGAAGGTGCCGCCGCCGAGGTCGAACACGGCGATCTTTTCATCCTTCTTTTTGTCGAGACCGTAGGCGAGCGAGGCGGCGGTGGGCTCGTTGATGATGCGCATCACTTCGAGACCGGCGATCTTGCCGGCGTCCTTGGTGGCCTGACGCTGGGCGTCGTTGAAGTAGGCGGGAACGGTGATGACGGCCTGGGTGACTTTTTCGCCGAGGTAGGCTTCGGCATCGGCCTTGAGCTTGCCGAGCACGAAGGCGGCGATCTGCTGGGGCGCGAATTGCTCGGTCTTGTCGCCGACCTGAGCCTCGATGTAGGCGTCGCCGTTTTTGCCGGCGACGACCTTG
>JBDRJH010000257.1:0-4424 GCA_043815125.1 Verrucomicrobiota bacterium | reverse complement strand
GCGTTTGTCGCCGCGCTCGACGACCTGGCTGGCCTGAACGGTGGCCTCGGCGGAGTCGAAACCACCGAGCGGTCCGGTCCCGGCGAAGTTCTCCACGGAGACGTCGAGGGTCGGCAGAGGCCGTTGCCCGGCCTGTTCGCGCAGGGCTTCGGCCGAGCGCACGGACCAGGCGCGCGCCGCCAGCCGGGGGTTGTCGGCGGTGGCGCGGGAGAGCGCCTCCGCGAGGGTGAGGGCGGAGTCGTCGGCGCGGACCGCCGCCACGGCGAGGAGCGAGCCGAGGGCGGCCCGCGTGAGGAAAGTCGAAAGTGACATGAGGGTTGGGAATACGAACGCGGTGATGCAACGAGGACCCGGAGAACGCGCGCAGGCGTCACGGGCCGTGAGGTCGGAGAAACAGGCGATCCGTCCGCGCAGGGACGGGACCGCTCAAACCGCGTGGTCGGGGGCGCGCGCCGGCAGGGCCATGCGCCGTGCAAAGGACCACGAACACCGCAACGCGGTCACCATCGGCGGATCGTCGCGCCGGATGGACGGCCCGACGATTTCCAACGGCCGGATCACGATCATCGCGAGCCAAGCGCCCAGTTCGTCGGTGACGACCGGCGGCAGCACGCGCGCCGAGGCGACCGACTTGGCGTAGGAGCCGTCCTCGACGATGTCGCACGCATCGGCGTGGCAGCCATGCGCGTCCTGGGCGGACGGCGCCGGGTGGCACTCCGCCTCGAAGCCGACCGCCTCCAGGCTGCAATGCAGCGTCGCCGGCAGCCAGGCGGCCAGCAACAGGAGGGCGATGGTCTTGAACAACGTGGACATGGACGGTCGATGAATCGACCCCACCACGCGGACAACAGTTCCTCGCTTTCGTCAAGCCCGCACGTCTCCGGTGTTCCATGACGCGGGGTGCAAATTCCATCGCGCGTTACGTTTTTTTGACTGGGCTAACGCGGTGGGCGCTCCTAGCTCTTGGGGCGTGCCACCACTGAAAATTCTCTTCGTTTCACCCGAGGTTGAACCGTTCGTCAAAGTGGGGGGATTGGCCGACATGGTGGGGGCGTTGCCCCGCGAGCTCGACCGCCTCGGGCACGACGTGCGCATCATGTGTCCGGCCTACGGACCGGGCCGCGGCAACGGCCAGTGGCAACCGCTGCCCGAGCCGCTCGGCGTCGACGTGGGCGCGCAGGCCGAGTGGGCCCGCACCTGGGAAACCACGCTGCCCGGCGGCGAGGTGCCGGTGTATTTCATCGAGCACGAGCGCTTCTTCGGGCGCGCCGAGGTCTACTCCGGGCCGTGGGGTTCGCATGACGACAACGACCTGCGCTTCACCTTCTTTTGCCGCGCCGCGCTGACCCTCTGCCTGCAGCTCGGCTGGATACCGGACGTGATCCATTGCCACGACTGGACCACCGGCTTCGTGCCGCTCTATCTCAACACGACGCTGCGCGACAGTCCGCTGGGCAAGACCGCCACGGTCTTCACCATCCACAACCTCGAGCACCAGGGCTACGCCGACCGCCGCGCGCTCGATTTTGCCCGCATCCCGCAAAGCGAGTTTCGCCCCGACAGCGTCGAGTCCGTCGGCGCGGTCAACATGATGAAGGCGGGCCTCTACCACTCGACCAAACTCACCACCGTCAGCCCCACCTACGCCCGCGAGATCCGCACGCCGGCCGGCGGCTGCGGACTGGACGACGTGCTCAACTTCCGCGGCGCCGACCTCGTCGGCATCCTCAACGGCATCGACGCCAACTCCTGGAACCCGGCGACCGACCCGCACCTGCCCGCGCGCTTCAGCGCGTCCGACCTGACCGGAAAGGCCACCTGCAAGGCCGCGCTGCAGGAACAGCTCGGGCTGGCCGTGGACCCCGACGTGGCGCTCTTTGGCGTCGTCGCGCGCTTCGCCTCGCAGAAGGGGCTCGACCTGCTGGCCGAGGCGCTGCCGCACATCATGGACCGCATGCACGTGCAGTTCGCGATCCTCGGCTCGGGCGATCCCGGCCTCGAGCACACCTTCCGCTGGGCGGCCCGCCACTACCGCGGCCGCCTCGGCGCGCACATCGGCTACAACGCCGCGCTCTCGCGCCTGATCATCGCCGGCGGCGATTTTTTCGTGATGCCCAGCCGCGCCGAGCCCTGCGGCCTGACCCAGCTCTACTCGATGCGCTACGGCACCGTGCCGGTCGCCCGCGCCACCGGCGGACTGATCGACACCGTCGCCCAATACAACGAGAACACCGGCGCCGGCACGGGGCTGCTCTTCGAGGACGCCACCTCGTCGGCGCTCTACAACACCGTCGGCTGGGCCTGTTCGACCTACTACGACCGGCCCGCGCACATGGCCGCGTTGCGGCAGGCCGGCATGGCGGCGGACTTTGGCTGGGGTGTCAGCGCGGACCGCTACGTGAACCTCTACCGCTGGGCCGTCGACCGGCGGCGCGGCGGCGCCTGAGCGGCAACCACCCGACGTTAATCGGAACTCAGCGCGGGAACTCAGCATGAGCTGAGCGAGTCGCTAGGAACGCCATGACCCTGACCTCAGGCAGAACGCGCACGAAGATGCATAATGATTCCACCAGGCCTTGGTTGGCCTGTGAGAATCGATCAAGCACGGGCGATCAGATATAGCACAAGCGCGACACAACCATAGAGCAGAGAGATGAGATAACGGGCCGGCCTGCTTCTCTTTAGCGCGCGCCAAAAAACATAAGAGAAAGCCACCACTGCCAGTATGCCCCAAAAAATACCGGCTATCGCGTCAGGAGTCCCTGGTCCGAAAAACGGGTCGGCCATCCTTAAAACGAACAACAGCAATCCAACTCCTAAAACGGTTATCAGGGCGAATTCCATAATGGCGTCATGCTTGGTGGCAAAAGCCAGCATTGGCCGCCAGTCGAGTCAGTGAAGAATAAAAAAAACTGGCGCGCCGCAACAAGGCTGTCAGGGAGGCCCGTCCTACTTTGTTCACGGTCCGCGCACATGGCCGCACTGCGGCGTCTGAATCCCCGGCGCCGCCGACCATCGGCGGCACATCTCTCGTAGGGGCCTCGCTCGCGAGGCCCGTTGGGTGAGCTTGCGGTGCAGGTGCGCGTGCGCTCAACGGGCCTTGCGAGCAAGGCCCCTACTCGACCCAAGCCTGCCCGACGCTCAGCCAGAGCGGGATCACCAGCAGGCCGACGATGGTCGTGGCGATGACCACGCGCACCGCCACCAGCGGCTGGCCGCCGTAGTGTTTGGCGATGACGATGGGCATGATGCCCGCCGGCATCGCGGCCTGCACGATCATCACGCGCTTCAACTCGGGCGGCGCGGGCAATACCATCGCCAGCAACAAAAACAGCGGCGGCAACAACCCCAGCCGCATCACGCACGAACCGATCGACACGCGCGGCTCAAACAACGTCGCGGGCCGCGCCAGGTATTCGGCGAGGTTGGCGCCGATCAGCAGCAGGCCGAGCGGGATCGCGCAGACCGCGCTCATGTCGATCAACTTGAGCACCACGCCGGGCACCACGTTTTGCACGCCGGCGAGGTTGCAGCCCACCGCGAGGATGAGCGCGCAGACCGGCGGGTTGACCAGCTTGCGCCAGCCCTCGCGCAGCGAGAGGCCCGAGAGGGTCAGGATGCCGACCGTCCAGATCGCGGCCTCGCAGCCGACGTTGTGCAACAGCAGCACGCCGAGGCTCTCGCGGCCAAAGAGCGCGCCCATGAGCGCGATGGGGATGTAACCGTAGTTGTAGATGCCGGTCGCGAACGCGAAGGTGCGCCGGCCGTGCCCGATGCTCAGTCCGAGCAGCTTGCCGAACCACAGCGCGCCCACGATGCCGGCGGCCATCGTCACGAAGCCCACCAGCGGCGCCAGCAGCAGGTTGGCCGGGTTGCGCAGGGCGGGGTTGCCCAGCACGCTTTGGAAAATCAGGCACGGGTAGAGGAAGTTGACGACGAGCTTGAGCAGGCTCGCGTCGGCCTCGGCGGTGAGCCAGCCGACCCGGCGCAGGGTGGTGCCGATGCCGATCATGGCGAAGACCGGCATGATGACCAGCAGCAGTCCCCAGTAGCTTTGCAGGTCCATGAATAATCAGGCCTCCGCGGCCGCCCCGGTGTCGCGCGCCATGGCGACGCCGGCGTGCCAGCCGGTGGTCCAGGCCGCCTGGAAGTTGAAGCCGCCGGTGATACCGTCGACATCGATCACCTCGCCGGCGAAGTGCAGGCCCGGGCACTTGCGGCTCTCCATGGTGCGGAAGTCGATCTCGCGCAGGGAAACGCCGCCGCAGGTGACGAACTCCTCCTTATTGAGGCTCTTGCCCTCGACCTCGAAGCCGGCGGCGGCGCAGTGGCCGGCGAGCGCTTGCATCGACTTTTTGGATACGCCGGCCCACTGCGTCTCCGGCGCGATGCCGGCGGCGGCCGTGAGGCGCTCCCACAGGCGC
>JBDRJH010000256.1:0-4832 GCA_043815125.1 Verrucomicrobiota bacterium | reverse complement strand
GACCGCCGGCTCCGTCGTTCGTGCCGGCGCCGGTGGTTGTCGGCGGGAGGCTGCCGCCGGCCACGGCCTGGGGGGCGAAGACGATGTGGTCGCCGCGCAGCTCGCCTTCGCCGGCGTGGATCATGGCGCGTTCGATGGTGTTCTTGAGTTCGCGGATGTTGCCGGGGTAGCGGTGGGCGAGCAGGCGGTCGACGGCGTCGGTGCGGAGCGCGGGGGGGCGGCGCTTGAGTTCGTTGGCAAACATGCGGATGAAGTGCGCGGCCAGCAGGGGCACGTCCTCGATGCGCTCGCGCAGGGCGGGCACCTCGACGTGGTAGTGCATGAGACGGTAGTAGAGGTCTTGGCGGAAGGCGCCCTCGGCGACCTTGGCGGGGAGGTTGACGTTGGTGGCGGCGACGACGCGCACATCGACCCGGCGGCCGGCGCCGGAGCCGACGGGCACGACCTCGCCGTCCTCGAGCACGCGCAGGAGCTTGGCCTGGAGGGCGGGCGGCATGTCGCCGATCTCGTCGAGGAAGAGGGTGCCGCCGTGGGCGAGTTCAAAGTAGCCGCGGCGGTCGGCGATCGCCCCGGTGAAGGAGCCGCGGACGTGGCCGAAGAGGTGCGACTCGGCGAGCTCGGCGGGCAGCGCGGAGCAGTTCATGGCGACGAAGGGGGCCTTGCCGTGGGGGCCGCCGTAGTGGATGGCCCGGGCGATGAGCTCCTTGCCGGTGCCGCTCTCGCCGGTGAGCAGGACGTTGGTTTTTGGATACGCCTGCACGCTGCGGATGGTGCGCAGGAGGCGGCCGAAGGCGGGGCTGTTGCCGACGAAACCGGCGAGGCCCCAGTCGCGGGCCTCGGCCTCGGTCAGGAGGGTGAGTTTGTCGTCGGCGAGGCGGAGTTTTTCCTCGGCCTGCTCGCGGCGCTTGATCTCGGCGCGGAGGGTGGCGTTGGCGGACTCGAGTTCGCCGGTGCGGGCGGCGAGTTCGCGGGTGACGCGGTGCAGGTGCAGGTGGGTGTCGACGCGGGCGAGGACTTCGTCGACGCGAAAGGGCTTGGGGATGTAGTCGACGGCACCGGCCTGAAAACCGCCGACGAGCGAGGGGGTCTCGTGGTTGGCGGTGATGAAGATGACCGGGATGCCGACGGTGGCGGGGTCGGACTTGAGCCGGCGGCAGGTTTCGAGGCCGTCCATCTCGGGCATGAGCAGGTCGAGCAGGATGAGGTCGGGCCGGGCTTTGGCGGCGGATTTGAGGGCGGCGCCGCCGGAAAGGGCGGCAAGCACGCGGTGGCCGGCGCTTTCGAGGGCGCGGCTGAGTGCGCCGATGTTGGCGGCGACGTCGTCGACGACGAGGATGGTGGCGGGGCGTTGGCTGACGGCGGGCATGGATCAGGGGGTATCGAGGGTGTCGAGGGCAACGAGCAGGGCGGTGGTGTCGAAGCGTTCGACGGCGAGACGCAGCCGGGCTTGCAACGGCGCGGGCACCTGGTCGATCAGCCGGCGCAGATCGGAGAAGTCGCCGATCTCGGCGGCGGCGCGCAGGGCCTCGACGGTGGTGCTGGCGAGGGGAAAGGGCCGGGCGGTGCCGCCGGGAGCGGGCGCGGGCGGCACGGAGGTGGCGGTGGGCTCCCAGGCGACGCCGGGCAGCGCGCGCAGGCAGTCGGCGACCTGTTCGAAGCGAAAGGGCTTGGGCAGGTGGTCGTCGAAACCGGCGGCGGCGGCCTCGGCGCGATCATGGGCGAAGGCCCCGGTGGCGTAACGCACGAGTCGGGGCCGCGTGCCCTCGGCCCGGCGCAGCACGCGGGCGGTCTCGATACCGTCGAGGCCGGACATGCGGACGTCCATAAAGACGATGTCGGCGGGTGCTTCCCTGAGGGCGTTGATGGCCTCGCCACCGCCGGGGACGGCGCGCACCTCGCAGCCGAGGGAGCCGAGCACCTCGGCGAGCAGCTCGCGGTTGACGGGCACGTCGTCGACGACCAGCGCACGCACGTTGACGCCCGGGGCCAGGCGTCGTGGCGGTCGGCGGGTGGAGGCCGCGCCTGGCTCCGCCTGGCCGGCGGGGGGCAGGGAGAGCGCAAAGAAAAAGTTGCTCCCCCACCCCGGCCGCGAGTTCACCTCGAGCGAGCCGCCCATGAGTTCGACCAGTCGGCGCGCCAGGCTGAGTCCGAGTCCGGTGCCGCCGGCGCGACGCCCGCCCTCCTCCTGGCAAAACGGTTCGAACACGGCGCGTTGCGCGGACTGGGGGATGCCGGGGCCGGTGTCGATGACCTCGAAACGATAGGTGCCGGTGGCGCCCACGGGGACCACGCGCAGGCGGATCTCGCCGCGCTCGGTGAACTTGACGGCGTTGCCGAGGAGGTTGACGACGACCTGGCGGAGTTTGCGTTCGTCGCCGCGCACCCAGGCGGAGGTCGGACCAAGGCTCTCGACGCGCAGTCGCAGGCCCTTTTGCTGGCAACGCGGTCCAAACATGGCGGCGAGTCCGTTGACGAGCACGGTGAGGTCGAAGTCGACCGGGTTGAGTTCCATGTGGCCCGACTCGATCTTGGTGAGGTCGAGCACGCCGTCGACCAGGCAGAGCAGGTGGTTGCCACCCTCGGTGATGGCGCGCACGGCCTCGAGTTGCGAGTCGGCGAGGCGGGGGTCGCGCTGGAGGAGCTGGGTGTAGCCGAGGATGGCGTTGAGCGGGGTGCGGATTTCGTGGCTCATTTCCGCAAGAAAGAGGGATTTGGCTCGGTTGGCGGCGGCGGCGAAGGCTTCGGCGCGTTTGCGTTCCTCGATCTCGACCTGCAGGGCGGCGTTGAGTTCGGCGAGCTGCCCGGTGCGCTCCTGCACGCGCTCCTCGAGGATCTCGTTGGTGCGTTGCAGGCTCTCGGCGGCGCGGCGCAACCAGTCGGGGTCGGCGGTGTGGAAGTCGGCGGTCGGGCAAAACCGGAAGCGCCAGACCCGGCCGACCAGCGGCAAGTCCTGGTCATAGGTCCAGCCGTCCGGCGCGATCTCGCCGTCGCCGGCCGAATACAGCAGATCGCCCTCCTCCTCGCTGGCGTCGCGGATCTCCATGCGCACGCCGCGGCCGACCAACGGCGCAAAAATCTCCTCCACCAGCCGCTCCACGCGAAAGGCCGCCAGGCAAAACCCGAGCAGGCGCTCGTCCACCGGATCCCGCACCGCCATCACCACGAGAAAACCCAGCCCGCGGTCCCGCACCTGGGCCAGCTTCAACGGGCTGGTCGCGGTGGGCAGGCCGGTGCGCGCGGCGCGCTCCAGGGCCTCGCGCCGGCGGGCGTCGGCCAGCAAGTCGAGCCCGAGCACGGGAAAGTTTTCCGTGACCGGCTCGACGTAGAAAACCGGTAGATATTCGTCCCTCCGCCCCGCCATGAGCAACTGACCGTCGGGAGCGATCTCCGTGAAATGAAAGCCCGCCAGGCCGTCCGCCGCCGCCGCCGCCTCGAAGTCCGCACGCTGCCCGGCGGACACGCAGGGGATCCACTCGAGCGCCTGCAACTCGGGCAAACGCTTGAGCGCCGAACGCACGAATCGCCTAAACTCCGCCCGCCCCACCTCGGGCTTCACCTCAAACAAGGCCTGCACCGCGTGCAAGATCTCCAGCGTGCGCATCATCGCGCCGCGCAGTTGCTCCATGCGTTCGAGCGCCTCCTGCTTGGCCCCGGCCTCGGCCTCGGATTGCAGACGACGCTCCGTCGCGCGGACAGGCGCCGCGCCGACCGCAATGGCCGTCGCCAAGGGAAAGGCGCTGGAGCTGGGGGGGATCATCAGGATCCGCCGTAACAAGCAGGTAGGTTGCCAACCTCCATCCCGAGACGGTCCGGGCATTAAAAAATTTAATGCGACCGCCCCACCCCGCCCCGCCCCACCCCACCCGTGCGGACGGGTTTTGCGCCGTGGGCGTTCAGGGCGCGTGGCGCGCGTAGACCATGTCGGTGTATTCGCGACCGGAGGCGCCCTTGGTGCGGATGCGGATGTTGCCGCGGGTGGCGGCGTCCGGGGATTTCAGCGCCGAGATCTTCAGCTCATACTCCTGCCCGGCGGTGACCGTGGTCACCTCGACCCCAAAATCCGGGTGCAACGACTCGATGCCCAAAATGGTGACCGGCGCGTCGGCCTCGAAGACCAGGGTGATCGTCTTGGGCTCCGGGTCGGCGGGGCGAAAGACCACCAACCGCGGCACCGCGGTGACGCGCACCGGCAGCGTGGCCGACAACCGCAGCGTGTGGGACGCCTCGTTGGTTTTGAGGGTGATGGTCTTGGTCTGCCGCCCCTGACGGTCGCCGATGGTGAACCGCGCCGTGATGACGCCCTTCTCGCCCGGAGCATAGGTCTTCTTGGTCAACTCCGGCACCGTGCAGCCGCAACTGGAGGACATGTCGAGCACGGTCACCGGCTCCGTGCCGTCATTGGTAAACGGATACTCGGCCACGATGACCTCCTGCCCCGGCTTGGCGGTGGCCACGACCGACTTCTCGGCAAACGTCAGATCGGCACGGGCCGCCACGACGCCCAACAGCGCGACAATCAGAAAACGAAATGACGAGGCAAACGACGTGAGCATACAGGAGTCGTAAGTTCGATCAGTGGATTTGCAAGGATCAGCCCAAACCCACCGCCGCCCAAGGAGCGTGGGCATTCCTGCCCACCCGGCTCGACGCCATTCAAGCCGCTGGGTCACAGAGGCGGAAAGAGGGTTTCACCGAGCTGCACAGAGTTCGGAAACAAACTGGTTTCAAAATTTCGTGATGCTGCGTGTGCCGAAAACCCCCGGAGATTTTTTAGCCGCGAAGAGGCGCAAAGATTCACCAAAACCAAGCCGCTCTTTTTCGTGCCTTCTTGT
>JBDRJH010000255.1:0-10026 GCA_043815125.1 Verrucomicrobiota bacterium | reverse complement strand
TGATGCCCCTGTTCCGGCCAAAGTAGTGACGATCCCATTTGTATCGATAACTCTCACGCTATGATTGTTGGTGTCGGCGACTAAAATCGAGCCGTCATTGGCCAAGGCCAGTCCGCTCGGGCGATTGAATTTCGCCACTGTGGAGTCGCCGTTGACGAATCCCGCTGTCGAACCGGCAATGGTGGTCACATTTCCATCAGGAGTTATTTTGCGGATACGGTGATTATAGGTATCGGCAACAATCACATTGTCGTCTGAGTCCATGATCACGTCTGTAGGAAAATAGAAACGACTTGTTGATGCAGGTCCGTCGCTGTTGCCCGTCTGCCCGGAACCGGCGTAATTGTTTACGTCTCCGTTGGGGGAAATTTTGCGGATGCGGTGATTTCCCTGATCTGCAATATACAAGTTGCCATTACGATCCATGGCCAGCCCCCGAGGCGATTTGAAGCTGGCGATGGTTCCGTTTCCGTTTGTATATCCATAGGTGTCGGTGCCTGCAATGGTGCTGACGGAGCCGTCTGGATTTACTCTTCGGATCCTTTGATTATCTTCATCTGCAACGATGAGTCCTCCCATTGCGTCAATAGCCACGTCGGCCAAGCCACCAAAGCGAGCACTGCTCTTGGTTCCGTCCAGGTAACCGTATACGCCGGAACCTGAAAAGGTGCTGACGGAACCGTTTGGCGTGATCTTGCGGATTCGGAAATTCCCCCGGTCGGCTACGTAAACGTTATTTTCAGAGTCGACGCATATTCCACCAAGCGGATAGCCGAATCTTGCCAGTTGTCCGACATCGTCGCGATAGCCATACCCGCTGGGTGAACCGGCCAGAGTGCTTACCGTTCCATCTGGGGTGATTTTGCGTATGCAGAAGTTGCCTGAATCCGCCACATAAACATTTCCTGATGCATCGACACAAATCTTTCTGGGTTCGCGAAACATCGCTTGAGTCGCTTCGCCGTCTTGATGTCCAGGCATCCAGGATCCCGCCAGTGTGCTTACATTGCCGTCGGGGGTGATTTTCCTAATGCGTGAGTTGCTGAGATCTGCCACATAAACATTTCCATCTGTATCGACTGCTACATCACTTGGCCAATTAAAATGAGCTTCATTGGCTGGACCGTCTGCAAAGTTGGCATAGCCTGAGCCGGCGAATGTTGTTACGATGCCACTGCTGGTGACTTTGCGAATTATATTAGTGCCTCGATCTGCAATATACGCATTCCCCGAAGAATCTATCGCTATTCCTTCGGGAAACCAAAAGTCTGCGTTCACGCCTTCCCCGTCTCGATTTCCGCTGAGGCCCGAGCCTGCGAGTCGTGAAACGATGCCGTCGGGGCTGATTTTCCGTATCTGGTTGAGAAAAGTCTCCACCACATAAATAGAGCCGTTGCCCGATGCGATGACATGACTGGGTCCTTCAAATTTGGCCTCATCGGCAGGACCGTCACGGGTTGGACCGCCGGCTACAGTATCGACCGTAATTTGTCCCACTGCTGGGTATGCCGATGTCAGGAACAAGCATATGATATACAGTATGAGGCCGTTCCGGTTGGGCGTTGTGTGTGTAGGGGGGGGGATTTTGCAGAGTTTCACGATGACAAAAATATTGCTGGCTGGATGTCGCTGGGCAGAGGCGTCGTTTATCAACTAAGTATAGGGTCCGGCCCATGGGGTCAGGCCGTAAAACGTCAATAAGGCCATTGGTTTGGCGTTGAGGGACGGGGAGGCAAAGGTCCGAAGCCGACGCGTCGGCAGCGACCGTGATCCGGGAGGGCAGCGGATGATCCGATCCGGAGTTCATGATGCCGAGGATTTTGCCTGATTTTAGGCCTCAGGCGAGGCCAAAGCCGTGGAATTCCCTGATTTTAGCCCACGAACCACACGTCCCGAGTGAAGCGACAGTCTGACAAGGGCACGAAATTCGGAGTTTCGGAGAATTTAACCACGGAGAGCACTGAGGACACGGAGGAGGTTCGGAGAGAGGGGTGGGAGTTGGGGAATTAATCGGCTCGCGGCCAAGCACTGATTGCGCCCAGCTTCAGCGCCACCCCTAGAGCGGTGTCTTGCCATGGCACGGTGGTTGCATACGGTGTGCGTCATGATTTCCGCGGAGCTCACCCAAGCCGCCCTGACGCTTTCGATTGAGGATCGTTTGGAACTGGCTCGTCGCTTGGTGGAAAGCGCCGTGCAACCAGAGCCCGTAAACGCCGACCTGCAACGCGGTATCCAGCGCATTGAGGATGTGGTCAGTGGCAAGGTAACCGGCCTGACCGAGGAACAATTCCAAGCCGCGCTGAAATGATCGTCAGGTATCACCCTGACTTCCCCGGCGACATCCGGCGCTTTGCCGCCGACTACGAGACGATCTCCCCCGGATTGGCGACTCGTTTCAGGGCTGAGATCCAAGAGGCGATCGAGGTCATCAAAGGCGGCCCAAGCGCGGCCGGCCATTTCCTCAAGACCGAGTCACTCATAGTGCCCGAGTTTCGACGCCGAAACCTGCGCGCGTTCCCATTTTTCGTTCTCTACGGTGTGACCTCGGACACTCTGATCTTTGGCTCAGTCATTCCGACCAAGTCCGATCCGCTGAATTGGCTGGTGCGCTTTGGGATCGAAGGGTGAGTCGGTTTTAACCGCGGATGACGGATCGCCGGGTTTGCCACCGCATCGTCACCTCGCCCGCATCCGCCGCACCAGCGGGAACATGATCGCAGGGGCCAGCGCGGAGATGGCCAGGCCCCAGTGCAGGTTGCTCAGGTCGGTGATCCAGCCGACGACCCACGGCATGAAGATGCCGCCCGCGTTGCCCAGCGCGGCCAGCGCGCCGAACATGCTCGCGCCGCCGTTGGGGTAGCGGTCGCCCGTCACCGCCAGCGTCGTCGGCCACAGGCAGCTGCCGGTAAAACCCGCCAGCACGCACGCCGTCAGCGCCACCTCCGGCACGGGGAAAAACGAGCCGATCACGAACAGCACCACCGTCGACGCGCAGCTCCAGAGCATGACGTTGAACGGATTCCAGTCCCTGCCGACCAAGCCGATGATCATGCGGCCGAGCGCCATCGCCACGGAGAACAGCAGCAGGCTGAGGCTGCTCATCCAGACGGGAAAACCCAGCTCGGTCTCCGCGTAGGCGGGCAACCACTGGGCCATGCCGAGCTCGGTCGCGCCGCCGAGAAAAATCGCGAACAACGCGCACACGAACCAGCCTTCGCGCACCAGCCCGCGCATCGGCGTGCGCGCGGTCCCCGCCGTCACCATCTCGGGAAAACGCAGCGGCGCGAACGCGATCAACAAGCCCGCCGGCAACGGCAGCAACAGCAGGCATGAGCCGCGCCACCCCAGCCCGAAATGCAGCGCCAGCGCGCCCACCAGCACCGTGACGACCGCGCCCACGCAGTAGAACGAGTGCAGCCAGTTCATCGCCACCGAGCGGTTGCCCGGGTTGAGCGCGGCGACCACCGGGCTGAGCACCATGTCGAGCGTGCCCGAGCCCAGGCCGAGCACAAACAACGCCACGCCCAACGCCGCGTAGCTCGGCGCGAAGGCCGCCCCCAGCAGGCTCAGCGTGATTAGCACCAGTCCCGATTGCGCGAACAACTTCGCCCCGAAACGATCCGCCAGCGGCCCCGTGATCACGATGCCTACGACCAGACCCGTGAAGGCGAACGCGCCCAGCCGCCCGAGCTGTTCGCCGGTCAGGCCCGCCTCGCCGCCGTAGAGCGCGCTCAGCGTGGTGAGAAACACCGGCAGCAGGTTCAGGCCGATGGCCAGGCTCATCATGGCCCCGTAGGAGAGCCAGGTCAGCAGGCGAGGATGCAGGGGGGCGGTCATGGAAACCGCCCACCCTGAGCGTCCCCGCGTCGTCAGGCAAGCGGCACCCGCGGCGGTCCGCCGTTCCACCCGGCCGGAGACCTGCATGGTGTCAACGAGTTGTGGCGGTTGTCGCGCCCCGTCGCATCCAGCGCGACGCCGTATTCGGAAAAACCCGGTCAAAACGTTGAAAAAGAGCAGGTCCCCCCCTTGGCAAGGGCTCCGCTTTATGCACCATCTCGCGAATGTTCATCGACGAGTGTGTCATCAAGGTAAAGGCCGGCGACGGCGGGCGTGGCGCGGTCAGCTTCCGCCGAGAAAAATATGAGCCTTGGGGCGGACCCAACGGCGGCGATGGCGGCAAGGGCGGCGACATCATCCTGCTGGGCGACGACGACACCAACAACCTCATCGACTACAAATACAAACCCCACTGGAAGGCCGAGCGCGGCGAGCACGGCCAGGGCAAGGACTGCCACGGCCACGAGGGCAAATCCAACTTCCTCAAGATGCCCCTCGGCACCATCGTCATCGACGAGGAGACCGGTGAGATCGTCGCCGAGGTCACCGAGGACGGCCAGCAAATCATCCTCTGCGCCGGCGGCACCGGCGGCTGGGGCAACACCCACTTCAAGTCCTCCACCAACCGCGCCCCCAAGCGCGCCAACGACGGTCTCCCGGGCGCCGCCGGCACCTACCGCCTCGTCCTCAAGAGCATTGCCGACATCGGCCTCGTCGGCTTCCCCAACGCCGGCAAGTCCTCGCTCACCCGCGCCATCACCAAGGCCCGCCCCAAGGCCGCCGCCTACCCCTTCACCACGCTCCACCCCCAGATCGGCGTCATCGACTACCCCGACACCTACGACCGGCTCCTCATCGCCGACGTGCCCGGGCTCATCGCCGGCGCCAGTGAAAACCGCGGCCTCGGGCACCGTTTCCTGCGCCACATCGAACGTTGCACCCTCCTCATGTTCCTCATCGACATGGCCGGCACCGACGAACGCGACCCCCGCGACGACTTCGCCACCCTCCTTGCCGAGCTCGAGGCCTACGACCCCGCGCTCATGGACAAGCCCCGCCTCGTCGTCGCCAACAAGGTCGACCTTCCCGAGACCAAGGCCAACCTCGCCAAGTTCAAGCGCCGCCACAAGGTCGACATCCTCACCATCTCCTGCCTCACTGGCGAGGGTCTGCCCGAGCTCTGTCAGGAACTCCGCAAACGCGTCATCAAACACGGCGGCAAGCCCCGCGTCATGCCCCGCCCCCGCTCCTGATTCAACCCGCGCCCCCGCGGCGCCCACCCCTTCCCATGTCGCTCGAAACCCGCTCCATCCTCATGCGCGCAAACCGCCTGTTCGGCGCCGCGCTCGTCGAGGCCAACCTCGTCACCATGGACCAGCTTGAGGCCGCCAACGAAAAGCTCCTCGAGACCATCGCCAGCGGCGAGTCCCGCCAAAGCTCCCTGCTCGGCATCCTCGCCTACGACATGAAGATCATCCGCGAGGACGACATCCTCCAGCACTGCGTCGACGAGCACGGCAACGGCATGATCGACCTGCGCGGCTACGAGGCGCACGAGGAACTGCGCAAGACCATCGACCCCGACGTCTGCTGGGCCACCTGGACCGTCCCCTTCGACCGCGAGGAGGACTTCACCTTCGTCGCCACCGCCTACTACCTCAGCCCCGCCGTGCGCAACTACTGGGAAAAACAACTCGGCGGCAGCATCCTCTGGTATGGCACCACCATGGAGGAGATCGGCGAGTTCCTTGAAAAACTAGAGGCCGAGCGCGCCTCCCGTCCCAACGCCTGACCACCGCCATGGCCCTCGGAAAAATCCAGACCCAGATCGTCGCCAACCTCGTCGAGACCGGACGCATCAACGACGAGCAATTCCACGTCATCGTCTCGCACCCCGACGAACTCAGCGGTGACGCCCTCGACAAGCTCCTGCAGGACGAATACCTCGTCAGCTCGCTGCAAATCTTCGTGGCCAAGGCCCGCGCCTTCGGCATGGCCCCCATCAACGTCGCCCGCTACCGCAACACCCCGCAAAACTTCGAGCGCATCGACCAGGAGTTCTGCCAGCAAAACCTTGTCCTCCCCGTCGGCCAGATCGGCGAGCACCTCCTCGTCGCCTTCGCCAACCCCTTCGACCTCTCCATCCCGGTCAAGATCCAGGAGCTGACCGGGCTGAAGGTCGTGCGCCTGCTCGGCCGCGAGAAGGACATCCGCGACAAGTTCCAGCGCGAGCAGGTGCGCCCCGCCGGCTTTGACGACGTCGTCGACCAGCTCGGCGCCGAGTTCGCCGACGCCGTCGACAACGAGGACGGCGAAATCGACGTCACCGAGGACTCCGGCCCCATCATCCAGCTCTCCAACCGCATCATCGAGGACGCCTACTACATGGGCACCTCCGACATCCACATCGAGCCCTGGGAAAAGGAGATCATCGTCCGCTACCGCATCGACGGCATCTGCCAGGAAAAACTCCGCCTGCCCGGCAAGGTCGGCCCCTCGCTCATCGCCCGCCTCAAGATCATGTGCAACCTCGACATCTCCGAGCGACGGTTGCCGCAGGACGGACGCATCGTCTTCAAACAATACACCAAGAAGGGCATCGACATCGACCTGCGCGTCTCCACCGCGCCCCTCAACCACGGCGAGGGCGTCGTCATGCGTATCCTCGACAAACAAAAGTCGACCCTGCCCATGACCGCCCTCGGCTTCTCCGAGGACAACCTCCGCCGCTACCGCGAGGTCATCCAGCAACCCTACGGCATGATCCTGCACTGCGGCCCCACCGGCTCCGGCAAGTCCATGACCCTCTACTCCGCGCTCTCCGAGATCAACGACCCCGACGTCAACATCCAGACCGCCGAGGATCCCATCGAATACACCCTCGCCGGCATCAACCAGATGCAGATGAACCGGCAGATCGGCCTCACCTTCGCCCGCGCCCTGCGCTGCTACCTGCGCATGGACCCCGACATCATCCTCGTCGGCGAGATCCGCGACGAGGAGACCGCCGGCATCGCCGTCGAGGCCGCCCTCACCGGCCATCTGCTCGTCTCCACGCTGCACACCAACGACGCGCCCTCCACCGTCACCCGCCTCACCGAGATGGGCATCGAGCCCTTCAACATCTCCGCCTCGCTCGTCGCCGTCTGCGCCCAGCGCCTCCTGCGCCGCGTCTGCAAAAACTGCAAGATGCCCTACGAGCCCGTCGGTCGTGAAAAGGAGATCATGGAAAAGGCCCTCGGCTGGAGCGGCCAGGTGTTCAAGGCCAATCCCCAGGGCTGCCCCACCTGCGGCGGCACCGGCTACAAGGGCCGCGTCGGTATCCACGAACTCATGACAAACAGCGACGAGCTGACCGCCGCCATCAACAAGGAACTCGAAGTCGCCGAGCTCAAGCGCATCGCCATGCGCGGCGGCATGAAGACCCTGCACCAGGACTCGATGCTCAAGGTGAAACAAGGCCTCACCACCATCGAGGAGGCGCTGTCCAACGTGCCGCCGGACCTGATCCTCTGACGCCGCCGGAGCGGCCCCGCTTAATAAGCCGTGTCCGGCGGCACGAACACCTGCCAGGCGGTCTGGAAGATCAGCTTCAGGTCGAGCCAGAAGCTCCAGTTGGTCACGTAGTAGAGATCCCAATACACGCGCCGGTGCAGCTTCTCCGGGTCGGTGATCTCCCCGCGGAAGCCGCGCACCTGCGCGAGGCCGGTGATGCCCGGCTTGACCAGCGAACGGATGCGGTAGGAGCGCGCGATCGCGCTGAACTCGTCGTCGTGCTTCGGCAGGTGCGGCCGCGGCCCGACCACGCTCATGCTGCCGCCCAGCACGTTCAGGAACTGCGGGATCTCGTCGAGACTGGATTTGCGCAGGAACTTGCCGAACGGATAGATGCGGGAATCCCCCGAGCAGGCCTGCTTGTTGATGTCGTGGTCGATCGCATACATCGAGCGGAACTTCAGCATCTTGAACATCCGCCGGTTCTGGCCGCCGCGCGGGTTGTTGAAAAACAGCGGTCCCGGCGCCTGGCGGCGCTGCACCAGCCAGACCAGCAGACAGAGCGGCGGCAGCACGAACAACACCACCGGCAGCGACACCAGAATATCGAGCAGCCGCTTCAGCGCGCGGTTCAGCGGATCCTCCAGCGGCTCCTGCTGGAGGGTCATGAAGTGGTGGCCGCCCTCCTCCATCGGAATGAAGGTGCGCGCGAAGCTCGCCCCGTAGTTGTTGTGAATCAGAAAGCGGCAGCCCTCGGCCTCGCACAACTCGATCATGTGCTCCACCCGCGCGGTGTCGTCCATCCAGTCGAGCAGGATCACCTGCGCGATGCGCCGCTCCTGCAGGATGCGCCCGAGGTCGTCGATCCGGCCGATGTAGGGCGCCACCATTTTTTCCAGCCGCGAGGGTTCCTCGTCGGACAAAAAGCCGACCGGCTGGATGCCCAGATGCTGGCGGTTGGTGATCCAGTCGTTGAGCGTGTCGAGCATCGAGGTGTGCCCGATGAACAGCGTGGGCATCTTGTTGTTTTCCGAAAACAGCAGCTGCGCCAACGTTCCCGGCATCCGGGCGTGCATCAGGGTCAGCCCGATCGTCAGCCAGACCAGATACGATCCCAGAAACAGACGACTCATCGCCTGGTCCTTGCTCAACACGGTGTAGGTGAACATCAGCCCCGCCACATAGCCGGTCTGCCGTAACGCTATGCCAAACGCGCTCCACGTCGACAATCGGGTCAGCTGGGTCGTGCGACCGCGGATCAACCCGGAACTGGCCGCCATGCCCACAAACACCGCCGCGCAATACGGCAGCAGGTTCACGCTCTCCGAGAGCGCGACATAGGTCAGCGACGGCAACAGCACCGAGTAAATCGGCACCAAGGCCACGGCAAAGATGTTGGCGAAAAGGGCGTAAACGTTGGCGAGCCCGCGCTGGCGATAGGCAATCATTCGTAAAAAACGTCAAAGCAATGCGCACTCCCGGGTTGGGGAACAAGCGAATTCCTTGCAACAATGCCGCGACCTCCCGCGCCGCCCGAACCCGCAAAACCCTGTCAAAGCGGGCCGGCCCTTTGCCATTCCTCGACAAGGCCTTATAAACAACCTCCATCAGCGGGCGTTCCGAACGTCCCTTTCTTCCACCTCGGCCACTTTACATGAGCACTCCCTCCGCCCGCCCCTCCATCGCCTTTGTCGGCCTCGGCCGCATGGGAGCCAACATGGCCCGCCGACTGCACGAACAGGGTTACGACATCGCCGCGGTGCACGACCGGCACGAACCCACCGCCGTGGCGCTGGCCGCGGAACTCGACGCGGTTTTTTCGCCGACGCTCGCCGGGGTCACCGCCGCCGCCGACATCATCTTCACGGTGGTCACCGACGACCGCGCCCAGCGCGACGTCTTCGCCCACACCGGCGACAGTCTGCTCACCGGTGCCACCGGCAAGACCTTCGTCAACTGCGCCACCATCAGCCCGGCCGTGCACGTCGAGATCGAGGCCGCCGCCGACGAGGTCGGCGCGCACACCCTCGAAGCCTGCATGGCCTCCAGCATTCCGCAGGCGCGCGCCGGCACGCTATACCTGATGTGCGGCGGACGGCGCGAGGTCTTCGAACGGCTGCAACCCGTGCTCACCGGGCTCAGCGACGCAGGCAAGCTCCTGCGCTACATCGGCCCCGCCGGCACCGCCGGCCAGGTCAAGGCCCTCGTCAACATGGTCATGAACATCAACACCGCCGGCCTCGCCGAGGGGCTCGGGCTGGGCACCGCGCTCGGCCTCGATCCGAAGATGCTGCTGGAGGTTTTCTCGCAAACCGGCGCAGCCTCCCGCGTCGTGCAGACCGACGGCGAGGACATGGTCAACCGCGACCACGCCTGCTTCTTCTCGGCCGCCCACGCCGCCAAGGACAGCGGCATCGCCGTCGCGCTGGCGGAGACCGCCGGGCTGACCCTGCCGCTGGCGACCGCCACGCGGGACCAATACGACCGCATGGTCGCCCTCGGCCTCGGCGATCAGGACAAGAGCGCCGTCGCCGAACTGACGTTCCCCGGCCGCGCCGGTGCCGTCGATTGAAGGACGGGCGTCGCCTTCCTCCAATTCGCGCTCAAAATGAGCCTTGTTGAATGGAAGATTAATCTGTCGTAGCGGGGAGCGCCCGCGACCCCTCCCGATCCCCCGTCGGAGGCGCGACCCCC
>JBDRJH010000254.1:0-3517 GCA_043815125.1 Verrucomicrobiota bacterium | reverse complement strand
CCTACAAGGTGGACCGCTGGCTGAGGAAATGAGTGCCCGTTTTCGCGGGGCACGTTAGGAGGCAGACTGCCATGGAGATCATGCTCAACCCGGCGAGGAGAAGGAAGAAACGGAAGAGCCCCAAGGTCGGGCGCAAAAAGGCGTCCAGGAGAAAACACCGGGCTCCGAAGAAGCGCTGCCTCCCCAAGGCCGACCTGCGCAGGGCCAAGAGCCTGAAGCGCCTGAAGCGGCGTCTCCTCTTCAAGCACAAGCGCGCGAAACAGGTTTGCATCCCCGTGAAGACGCTTACACGGGCAAAGAGCCTCAAGACGCTCAAGAGTCGCTACGCGGGCGTGAAATACGGCTTCGCGCGGCGCAGGAAAGCCGCGCGGGGCGGCACGGCGGGCGGACTTCTCCCGGGTCTGCTCCCGACGCCCCGGGCGCGCAGACGGCCGGTTCCGGGCGTCAAGTACAGTTACATGGATATCGTCAACTTGAGCCCGCTCGAACGCGAGATGCGCGGCATCACGGAGAAGCACCTGCGCACGGCCGACAAGCGCGGGCACGTGATGGTCAAACCGCCCAAGGAGAAGGAAGAGGCGGCGTCCTACCCCGAGTGGAAGCCCACCGAGTCCGTATACGGGGTGACAGGTTCAATCGCCGCCAACCCGCGCCGCCGGAACTACCGCTTCAACTACACCGTTCCGGTCTACGCGTTCAACGACACGCTCAGCATGGGCGGCCTGCGCGACGGCCTGACCGCCGGCTACCGCCCGCGCGTGCTGATGCAGGTTGTGCCGGTCGTCGGCGGTCTGGTCGCGAACGGGATCGTCTCGGGCATGCTGAGCAAGGTGGTGGCCGAGCGGCTCAACCTCGACCCCACGGCCAAAGGGCCGGCTGGGCTGGCCCTCGGGCTGCTCTCGGCGGGCGCGCTCTCGGTGGCGACCAGGATGGTCGCGCCGCGCCACGCGCAGGCGGTCTTCCTCGGCGGTCTCGCGCAGGTAATGTGGGACGGCTACCAGACCTACCTGCAGCCCTTGGTCAAGAAGTGGACGGGGCTGGGGTGCTGCGAGATCGGCGAACAGCCGGACCTGACGTTCGGGCTGTGGTGCCCGGAATGCGCCGACAGCCTGAACGACTTCCTGTCGCCGGTACTGGGACGGGGAGTGTACCCCCCGGTTTCGCGGGCCGTCGCGTCCGTGCTGCCCCCGGCCGACATGGCGATGCAGGCCCCGCCGATGCCGTCCGCTCCCGTGACCGCGACGGTGAACGGTAAGGAAGTGATTGTTGAGAAGGTGATCGACCAGCCTTCGGGAACCAGCGGGTTCGGAGACTTCCTGACGCCGAACCAAGTCGCGCAGGCAACCCCGTTGGGTGATTTCGGGACTCTGTAGTCGGAGCCCGGAGGTTGTGGTAACGGCGCATTCTTACACGAAAGGAGACGTGCGATGCGCAGAAAGAAACATCGGCGAAGAAGTCGGCGTCGGAACCCCCTGTTCGCTCCGACCGGGATCATGGGGGAACTGACCAGCGGTGTGACGAGGGCGTTCAACCTGGATGCCATCAAGGCCGGCGGCATCATGGTTGGGGGCGCGATCCTGAACAGCATGGTCCGCGATTTCATCGCGAACCAGCTCAAGATCGACCCCAAGAGCCCGATCCGCTACGTTCTGGGGCTGTCCACGGCCGGGCTGATGGGCATCGGCGCGAACCGCGTCATGCCCGGAAGCGGCAACCAGGTCTTCATGGGTGCGATGACGTTCGAGCTGGCCCGCGCCTACAACCAGTACCTGGGCGCGATGTTCGGAGCTGTCAGGACCGACGGCATGGGGCGGATGCGCCTCGGCGACTTCCTCCAGCAGCCGCAGGTCTACAACGCGGTTCCGAGTCCGATGGGCGACTTCCTCCAGCAGCCGCAGGTTGCCGGGGCGGTTCCGAGCCCGATGGGCGGGTTCCTCGATCCCTACCAGCGCAGGCTGGGCGGCTTCCTCGACCCGTACGCGCGGGCCGGGGTGTCGGGGTTCGGCGACCTGGCCGCCATCGGCGACGAGATGGGCGGGGACCTGAACGAGGCGGTGTAACGGAACGGCGGCACCTCTTCAGGGTACAGGAACGGAAGGTATCGTAAGGAACGGTAAGGAAAGGGAGACGCGAGGCGTCGGCCCGTGTGGGCCGCGCCCCATGAGGCGGGGCGGCAAGCTGGCCTGGAAGGCACAGCGGCCCCACGGAGGATTGTGACATGGAAATGCAGCCCCTTCCCGGTTCTGGCGGTTTCAGCCAGCAGTACCCCGTCGCGGTGTCGAGCGGCATGCCGAGGCCGACTTACCTCAGGCCCTTGCAACAGCCGCTCTTCGATACCGAAACGATGCCAATCGCCGGCCGGACCGAGTTGACGTTCTTCCAGCGCGCGCTGTCCCAGACGATGGCGTTCGCCGCGACCGTCAAGTCGGCCGCCGAAACCAACCTGAACCAGCCCGGATCTCTCGCCCAGCCGCAACAGTTCCTCATTGCGGGATTTACGTGCGAGATCGAGAGCGGCGTCACGAAGGCCGACTTCGACCTGCTCTACACCACGAGCGTGTTCACCTTCACGTTCTCGGGCAACCGGACCTACCTGCAGCTCCCGCTCTCGCAGATGCCGCAGGGCATCGTGCCGACGGGCTTCGCCGCCACGACGGTCGGCGCGACCACCATCGCGTCGGTCGCCCAGGGCACCGGCCTTGTCAACAACATCTACAAGATGACCGTTGGCAAGAACGCGCTGCAGATCATGCCGACCGAGAACTTCGGCGCGCGCATGCAGTGGCCGAACGGCGCTCCGAACATCGCCGTCGCGACGCGGATGCGGTCCTACATCCGGGGCCTGCTCTTCAACGCGATCTAGCCGCGTTGCTTTCCAGCGCGGTCCGGCTTGTCGCGCCGGAGACGTACCGTTCATCCGGAAGAAGGAAGGGGGCGCGCGGGTTCATCCCCCGCGCCCCCTTCGGGACGCCCGAGGGGTTTTTGCCGCCTGACGACCAAGGGAAAGTCGCGTCACCGGGGCGGTCCTCCGCTCCGCTGAAAGCGAGAGGAGGACACAAACGTGGCCATCAAGCAATTCGATCTCAAGCGGGGCCAGGCTGTCCCGGCCGCTGCCGGCCTGACGTTCGATCCGGCCCTGCGCAGTATCGTGGCCGGGGCCGAGGCGCTCGTCGCGCCCGACATGGTGATCCCGGTGCCGAAGGAGGCCGCCGCGTCCGGCGCGGTCACGACCCCGCTCGCCGTCGGCAACCAGACGGTCGTGCACAACAACGTCGGGGCGATCAACTTCGACATCCTGAGCATCGCCTTCCATACCGTCCAGAAGGTCGTCACGGGCGACGACAAGGCGCTCTCGCTCAACCCGGCGGAATCCATCGCGGCGGCCGGAACGGCCATCGACCCCCTGTTGAGGCAGGGCGGCGTGGCGGTCGCGCCGGACATCGCGATCCCGGTCCCGAAAACGGTCCCGACAATCGCGACCAAGCAACCGTACGTCATTACCGCGATGGCGACCGGC
>JBDRJH010000253.1:0-2147 GCA_043815125.1 Verrucomicrobiota bacterium | reverse complement strand
ACCGCCCACTACGCCAAGGTGGACTTCGGCCTACTGTCGGAGATCGCCCAACCGTGGCCGGAGGTGCCGCCATGCTGACCGCCCATGTCGAACGCTACCTGTCTCTCCGGCAGACCCTCGGCTTCAAGCTCCGCGAAGTATCGCGAAACCTCCGCGCCTTCGCCCGGTTCGCCGCCGCCAAGGATGAAACCCTCGTCCGTGCGTCCACCGTGGTGGACTGGGCAGCGGAGGCCCCCTCGCCGCACGCGCGCTACATCCGGCTGCGCGATGTTGTGCGCTTCGCCCGCTTCCTTCGCGCCGAGAATCCAGCTCACGAGGTGCCGACGTCCAACCTCTTCCACGCGCCAAAGGTCCGGACCCTGCCGTACATCTACGCGCCCGAGGAGGTCGTGCGAATCGTCGAGGCGACCGGCCATCTGCGAAAGACGTACCCGCTCCGGCGCCAGGTGTATGCGACGCTGCTTGGGCTCATCGCCGCCACCGGGCTTCGCGTCTCGGAAGCCCTCGACCTTCGGCTCGCGGACGTCCTTCCCGATGGCGTTCTGAATATTCGGCGGACGAAGTTCGGGAAGAGCCGCTTCGTGCCTCTGCACCCGACGGTGGTGGATGCGCTCGTTGGCTACCTTGATGTGCGCTGCCGCGCGATCGTAGTCGATGACCACGTGTTCCTCTCGGCGAGCAACCGGCGGATCTCCGCCAGCATGGTGAACTACACCTTCCGCCGGGTGCTGCAAATCGCGGGGATCGCCCCCGAGCGGAAGCGGCGGCCCCGCATCCATGACCTTCGTCATGCCTTTGCCACGAGAGCACTCGAGCAGTGCCCGACGAGCCGCGAGGCCGTCGCCCGGCACTTCGTCGCTCTGGCGACGTACTTGGGCCACTCGGATATCGCTCACACCTACTGGTACCTGGAGGCGACGCCGGAGCTGATGACGGCCATCGCCGCCTCGGCCGAGGCGCTTGTCGCCGAGGAGGACGCATGACACCCATCGCCCCGTTGATCACCGACTTCCTGCGCGTGCACATGCCCGTTGAGCGCGGCTACAGCCCGCACACGTGCGAGACCTACGCCCACGCCTTTCGCCTGCTCTTCACCTACGCGAGCGGCCGCCTGGCGAAGCGGCCCTCCCAGCTCTACCTGGAGCACCTCGACGCCGAGTTGATCCTCGGCTTCCTTGTCCACATCGAAGAGGAGCGCGGCAACGGCGCCGCCACCCGCAACGCTCGGCTCACCGCGATCAAGGCGTTCATGCGGTACGTCGAGTTCCGCGTCCCGTCCGCTTTGGCGCAGGCGCGGCAGATCCACGCCATCCCCGCGAAGCGCCACGATCAACTGCTCGTGCGGCACTTGGTGATGGCCGAGGTGCGAGCGATCCTCGACGCGCCCGATGTCACGACGAGGCTCGGTGTCCGGGACCGCGCGATGCTGCACCTCTGCTTCGCCTGCGGGCTACGCGTCTCGGAGCTGGTCGAGATCCCGCTGGCGAACCTGTCCCTGCATCGGACGCCGAGCATCCACGTACGCGGGAAGGGCAGGCGGGAGCGCTGCCTTCCTCTCTGGAAGGAGACGGCCTCCGACGTCCGCGCCTGGCTGGCCGTACGCGGCGAAGTCAGGGCGTCCGAGCTCTTCGTCAACGCCCTGGGGACCACGATGACCCGGGCGGGCTTCGAGTACATCCTCGCGAAACACACCCGCGCCGCGGCCGAAAGGTGCGCCAGCCTGAAGGGGCGCTCCGTTTCACCTCACCAACTCCGACACAGCTGCGCCGTGGTGATGCTCCAAGCGACGCGCGACATCCGAAAGGTGGCGCTGTGGCTCGGCCACGCCGACGTCCGCACCACGGAGATCTACCTGAGGGTCGATCCGTCTGAGAAGCTCGAAGCAATGGAGGCGGTTTTACCGCCTGGCCTCCGCCGAGGGCGATTCAAGGCCCCAGACAAGCTGATCGCATCGCTGCTCGCCCCGGGATGATGCGGAGCGCGGCGCGGCCGAAGTGCAGGTCAAACCCGCCCTTCGGCCGCTTCGCTCTGCATAAGTCCGCGCTCCGCATACTCGGCCGTATGCGGCGCACCGCATACCGCGGAATTTGAGCGGAGCATGATCGCCGAGCGGACGCGCGACAAGATCGCCGCCTCCCGGCGCCGGG
>JBDRJH010000252.1:0-11168 GCA_043815125.1 Verrucomicrobiota bacterium | reverse complement strand
TGACGCCGACGAAGGGCGTGATGGGGTGGTCGAGGTCCTTTACTGTGAAGCCGGCGATGAGGTCGACGCGGGTGCCCGTGCCGATCTCGACGGTGGTCTTGGAGGCAAGGCGCAAGAGGTCGTAGTCGCGCTTGTTGTCATAGCGGACCGAGCCGAAGAAGCTGTTGTCGGCTTGTTCGGGGTCTGCCTCGAGCTCGGCCTTGGTGAGGTTGCCGGGCAGTTCGGAGTCGGTGCGGATGGCGGTGAGGTAGAGCCGGGTTTCGGCGGTGTCGGAGAGGCGCAAGCCGGCGTTGGCGAAGAGGCGCTGGTTCTCCTGTGAGGCGTGATCGCGAAAGCCGTCGAGCTGCGAGTGCGTGAAGCTGGCGTAGCCATCGAGGTCGCCGGTTGACCCGCCGCCGGCGAGGGTGGCGCGCAGGGTGCTGAAGGAGCCGCCTTCGACGCGGGCGAGCGTGCCGGGGGAGGTGCGGCCGTTGCGGGAGACGTAGTCGATGGCGCCGCCGAGGGTGGAGGCACCGGTGGCGAGGGCGTTGGCGCCGCGCCAGATGTTGATGTGCGAGGCGGCGACGGGTTCGAGCGACTGCATGTCGAAGCCGCCGTCGGCGAGGTTGATGGGCACGCCGTCCTGGAGCACGCGCAGGCCACGCCCGTGGAAGGTGCGTTGCAGGCCGGAGCCGCGGATGGAGAGACGGGCTTCGTCGGAGCCGAAGCGCGGCTGGGCATAGACGCCCGGTGAGAGTGCGAAGGTGTCGGCGAGCGTGGCGGCGCGGCCGGTGAGGTAGCGGTCGGCGTCGATGACTTCGGTGCCGCCGGTGGTGAGGGCGAGTTCGGCGCGCGCGGCCTCGAGCGTGGGTGAGGTGAGGCTGTCGGCGGGGAGCGCGGTGACTTCGACGGGGTCGAGTTGCACGGGGACGTCTGTGGCGAAGACGGTCGGTTGAAGCGTGGCGGCAAGCAGCAGGTTGCCGAGGAGAAGTCGGTGGGAGGTGGACATCTTAAATGGAGGTGCGGAGTGGTGGTTCGTGTGGATCAGAGGCTGAGGTCGAGGCGGAGCCAGAGGACGCGGCCGGGTTCGTTGACGCGCAGGGTCGGGGCGGGGAAGCCGGCGACGTTGGCGCCGCCGCGGCTGATGTGTTCGGCGTAGGTGGTGTCGAAGAGGTTGTCGGCGCCGGCGGAGAGCAGGAGGTTCTCGCGCGGACGCCAGGTGGCGTTGAGCGAGCAGACGACGAAGCCGTCGGAGGGGCCGAGGTCCTGGCCCACGATGTTGCCTTGGTTGATGGCAAAGCGGTTTTGCTCGGCGACGAGGCGGGTGAGCGCTCCGAGGGACCAGGTTTTTGTCGTGTAGCCGAGGGTGACGCGGCCTTCGAGCGGGGGTTGTTGGGCGAGCGGGAGGTCGTCGGTCTCGTTGTCACCGCGGACGTAGGCGAGCGAGGTGTCGATGTTCCAGCCGGAGCCGAGGTCGATGCCAAACGCGGCTTCGCCGCCGAGCGTGGTGGCGTCGATGTTGCGCGCGATGGTGGCGGTGCGCATGCCTTTGGCCACGCCGGATTGGATGAGGATGTAGTCGTCAACGCGGCCGGCGAAGAGGGACAGGGAGGCGCGCGTGCGGTCGGTTTTGCGGATGACGCCGATGTCGAGCTGGGTGGTTTTTTCCGGGTCGGTGTTGAAGGCGCTCACGGTGGTGGCGGTCTCTTTGGAGAAGAGTTCCCAGTAGTCGGGGAAGCGTTGGGTGTGGCCGACGCCAGCATAGCTGGTGAGGTTGCCGTGCCCGGCTTCCCAGCGGACGAAGCCGGAGGGGAGCGTGTCGTGGCGCTTGGCGCGGGCGGTGGGATTGGGGGCGGTGCCCATCATGCCGAGGGGCACGACGGTGCGGGTGTCCTGAGCGCGCCAGTCGTCGAGGCGGGCACCGAGAATGAGGCGGTGGTGGTCGGTGAGTTCGCGGGTGGCCTCGGCGAAGACGCCGATTTGGTCGAAGCGCGCGTCTTCGCGACGGAGCAGGCTTTGGTAGGGCGTGGCGGTTTGGTTGGCGGTGTTGCGCACGGAGTGGCGGTTGGACTGGAGGTCGAGACCGGTCTCGATGCGGAGGCGGTCGGCGGGCTCAAGGGTGAACTGCGCGCGGCCGCCGTAGGTCTCGCGGTCGGGGTTGGAGGCGGCGGGGTTGGGCATCATCATGGTTGGCGCGAAGGTGCGCAGGGAGTAGTTGTCCATGACGTGATCAATGTCGTTGTGGTAGGCCTTGGCTTGCACCCGCGTGAGCAGCGGGCCGGCGAGGGTTTTGTCGAGGGCAAGGCCGAGGTTGCGGCGGGCGAATTTGGAGCCGTCCATCATGCGGTCGGCGTAGGCGGCCTCGCCGTCGCTGAAGGCGGTGGAGAGTTCGACGCGGGTGTTGGCGTCGGGTGTCCACGCGAGCGCGGTGGTGGTGTTCCAGCGTTCGTAGGCGGAGTGGATGGTGCGGCCGTCGCCGTCCTGGTAGTCGTCGGACTGGTTGCGGCTGGCGCTGGCGTTGACTTGGACGAGGGGCGTGCCGGCCTGGAGGTTGAGGGCTTGGTCGTTGCGTCCGAAGGAGCCGATGGTGGCGGTGGCTTCGAGGTTGGCGGCGGGTTGTTCGTAGACGCGCGGGGTGCGTTCGAAGTGAACGATGCCGGCGGATTGGCCGGGTCCGTGGAGGACGGTCTGGGGGCCTTTGAGGATGGTGACCTGGTCGAAGGCGGCGGGGAATACGTAGGCGGTGGGCGGGTCCATGCGTTGGCCGCAGCCGCCGAGGAGGGTTTCGTGGTCGAGCACGATGCCGAGGCGCGAGCCCGCCATGCCGCGCAGCACGGGGTCGCCGTCGGCGCCGCCTTTGCGGATGACGGAGAAGCCGGGCACGGCTTTGAGCAGGTCGGCACCGTCCTGGGCGGGGATGGGTTGGGCGGGGGCCCGTGGATCGAGGGTGGTGACGAGCGGGGCGTCGTCGGTGTGGGCGGTGACCACCACGGTGGGAAGGGTGGTCGTGGCCGGTTGCGTTGCGGCGGCGGGCAGTGAGGCGAGCGCGGAGAGTCCGCACCCGAGCATGAGGGAGAAGCGTAGGAAAATCATGGCAGAGGCCTGACGTCGGTTTGGCCGCGGGACGCGCGCAGGCGGGGCGCGGTGCGGGTTGCGCGGGGGACGGGTTGGCTAACGCGTCCGCGCAGGGCGTGGGATCAGGTCGGCGTGCGCACACGCGGACCGGTGCCGTCCGGACGGACAGCGATCAGGATGACGTCAGACCGCGCGCGGCGGTTCGCTCGGAGGGGCGGGGCGTCCGTGGGAAAGCGGTGGCGTGGACGCGTGGGGAAAGCGGGAGAGTTCGGCGAGGCCGAGGATGACGGCGTGCGGTGAGGCGAGCGCGAGGAGGACTTTGCCTTCGGTCGGGTTGGCGGGCGCGGTGACGGGGCTGGCGGGGTCCTGTTTGGCGTCGCTGACGATTTCGCAGACGCCGCAGAGGTTGTCGGCGGTGAAGGTCAGTTGCACCGCGCGGGCCAGCGGCATGGTCTGCGCGTAGGTCGCGATCATCTTGCCCCAGGCGAAGGTCTGCACCAGGTCCCAGTGGCTGCCGGTGGCGAGAAGCCAGGCGCAGAGGGCGATGATGGTGGCGAGACGCGAACGCATGAAGGCATGGGCAATGGCAAGCGATGCGCAGGGTTGGCAAGGGCAATATCCGCGTAGTCGCCGGTCAGACGGGGTGATTATGACGCGACTGCACTTTCTTATGAGGGCGGTCGGGCGGCAGTCGCGCGGGAGGGGCACGGGAGGGACGCGGGGCGGAGTTCGGGCTGGAAGTGCCGACGGCGGGCACGCACGCTGCCGGCCATGAAACTGTCGTTGCCGTCGCCGCGTGATCCGCGGGTGCTTGCCTTGCTCGCGCTGGCCGGGGTGTTGTGCCTGGCGGTCGCGGTGCCGGCCTGGATGTATCGCGAAACCTTGCGGGCGTGGGCCGAAGTGGGCGTGGAGTGGGTGCGCGAGCTGGGACCGGCGGCGTTCTTTTCGGCGATGGCGATCCTGCCGGCGGCGGCGGTGCCGCTCTCGGTGTTCACGCTGACGGCGGGGCCGGTGTTCGGGCCGACGCTGGGGATGCCGGCGGTGCTGGCGCTGGTGGCGCTGAGCATGGCGATCAATCTGGTGGTTACCTATGTGCTGGCGCGGTGGATTCTGCGCCCCTGGCTACTCAAGCTCTGCGGCTGGCTTGGCTACCGCGTGCCCGAGGTCTCGCCGGCCGACCAGTTGAAGCTGGTGGTGCTTGTGCGGGTGACGCCGGGGCCGCCCTACGTGTTGCAGAGCTACCTGCTGGGTCTGGCGGCGATCCCGTTCCGGCTGTATTTCGCGATCTCATGGGGAATCTCGGTCGCGTATGCGTTCGCGTTCGTATTGTTCGGGCGCGCGTTGATGGAGGGCCGGGGAAGGATGGCGCTGGTGGCGATCAGTCTGTTCGTGGCGGTGACGGTGGCGGTGCGCTGGATCAAGGGCCGGGTGGGTGGCAAGTCCGGCGACGGGCGGGTTGCGGAGATCACCGATTGAACAAAATTCCCCCGATGAGCCCGACGGTTAATTTGAAGGACGACGACAACCAAGGCCAGGAAGCCCGCGTGGAGAGCGTGACCGCGTTCACCCGCCGCGTGAAGACGGTGCTGGAGCGCGAGATCCGCCCCGGCTGGGTGCGCGGCGAGGTATCCAATCTCCGGAGACAGGCCAGCGGGCACGTCTATTTTTCGCTCAAGGACGCCGGCGCGCAGCTCTCGGCGGTGCTCTTTCGCGGCGACGCGGCGCGCCAGACCGTGCAGCTGCGCGACGGCGTGCAGGTGGTCGTTTATGGCGAGGTTTCCGTCTATGAGGCGCGCGGCAGCTACCAGTTGATCGTGCGCGCGGTGATCGAGGACGGAGTGGGGCGGCTGCAACGTGAGTTCGAGGCGCTGAAGCGCACGTTGGCCGCGGAGGGCCTGTTTGAAAAGGACCGCAAGCGCCCCGTCCCGGCGATGCCGCGCACGGTGGGTTTTGTGACGTCGCCGACGGGTGCGGCGGTGCAGGACTTTCTGCGCATCCTCACGCGGCGCGGCTGGCGCGGTCGCGTCGTGGTGTTGCCGGCCAAGGTGCAGGGCGAAGGGGCCGCCGCGGAGTGCGCGGCGATGTTGGAGCGCGCGCAGGCGCTGGGGATTTTTGATCTGCTGGTGGTCGGGCGCGGCGGCGGCTCGTTGGAGGACCTCTGGGCCTTCAACGAGGAGGTGCTGGTGCGGGCGGTGGCGGCCAGCACGGTGCCGGTGATCTCGGCGGTGGGGCACGAGATTGATTTTACGTTGTGCGACTTCGCGGCCGACGTGCGCGCGGAGACCCCGAGCGCGGCGGCGGAGTTGATCTCCAGCGGCTTCGTGGCGGCGGTCGAGAAACTGGAGCGTCTGGACGAGGACCTGGGTCATCACGCGGAGGCGGCGCTCGAGACGTTGACCGAGCGGCTCGACCACGCCCGCTCGCGGTTGCGGCTCTTGTCGCCGAAGGCGCAGGTGGAGCGCGAACAACTGCGGCTCGACGATGTGGGCAACCGCCTGGCGGTCGCGCTGGAGCGCGGCGTGCGGCGCGGCCGGGATCGATTGACCGGTGCGGCATCACTGCTGCGTGAGCGCACACCGGCGCGTCGGGTGGAGCGGGAGTCGCAGCGCCTGCTCGGCCTGTGGAAACGCCTGCAGGCGGCCAGCCCCGACTCGGTGATCAACCGTGGCTTCGTGATCCTGCGCGATGCCGAGGGCCGGCCGCTGGCGCGCAAGGCCGCGGTTGTTTCGGGCGCTCGCGTGCGGGCGCAATTCGCCGACGGCGAGACGGGGCTGACGGCGGATTGACGGGTAATCCCGCTCGGCGGTGGACAGTTGCCCCGTGATCTCCAAAGCTGTCGGCTTTACCCCGATGAAACGAAGCCTGTTTACCCTGGTGCTGATCGCGCCGCTCGCCCTTTCATTCGCCGCGCCGGCATTGTCCGCAGCGGCCGAGACCAAGCCCTTGCGCGTGGTGCTCAAGCTCGACGACACCTGGGTCGTCGACGGACGCCTCTCCGAGCGCTGGCAACGTATCGATGACTTCGCCGCCGAGCGCGGCATTCGCTACACGGTCGGCGTGATCTGCAAATCGCTCGAAGGCGACCATCCCGAATACATCGCGAGCCTGCGTGCCATGGCGGAGAGCGGACGCGCCGAGCTGTGGCATCACGGCTACGATCACAAGGCGTGGGAGGTGGACGGCAAGAAGCTGCGCGAGTTCCAGGGCTCGGGCTACGAGCACCAATTGGCCCACCTGCAAAAGGCGCAGGCGCTCGGCAAGGAGAAGCTCGGCGTCACCTTCACGACCTTCGGCGCGCCCTACAATGCCACCGACGCCGACACCGTGCGCGCGCTGGCCGAAATCCCCGAACTCACGGTCTGGATGTTCGCCCCGCGCAAGGTCGTCACGTCGCTCTTCACCACGCCGCAGATTTCCGCGGTCAACATCGAGCACCCGGTGCACAAGCCCGACTTCGAGCAATTCAAACTTGGCTACGCCCAGCACAAAACCGATCCCTACCTCGTCATGCAGGGCCACCCGATGAGCTGGGACGACGCGGCCTTCGCCGAGTTCGCGCGCATCGTGGACTTCCTGCTGGCCGAGGGCGCGGAGTTTGTTTTCCCGCGCGACCTGCCCGAGTGACTCCTGACGGACGGCTTCGGCGTCACTCCTCGAGATCGGGCTTTTTCATCTGGCACTCGAGCGCGCCGATGAAGTTGCCCCAGGTGCGGAGTTGGTCGGGGTCGTCGTCCACGAGGTGTTCGGCGTTCATGCGACGCCAGAAGGGCAGGGCCTCGTCGGTGGGATGCACGATGTGGATGCGCAATCCGGCCTGCTTGAGCGCGCGCAGAAACTGGCGGCCGGCTCCGGCGCGGGGCCGGGTGGCCCGCAGATAAACGATGGCGATCTCGGCGTCGCCACGGCCCTCGATGCGCGAGCGCGGGTCGATGAGACCGCTCTCAACGAACTGTTCCAAAATATGGCCGGGAGAGACAGGCATGGTCGTGCGTGGTTGTCGCTCAGCCTGTCCGCCGGCGCGGTCGCCGCAATCGGGGACGATCATTGTCGTCAAGGTAGCAGTCGGGCTGTCAGCGGTCATGCAGTCGGCTGCATTAAACGCACTCCGATCATGCGGTTTGCGCGGGCCGTGGCTTGCGCCGTTTGCGACCGACGCCCTAGGTTGGCGGCTTCATGATGCGCAAAACCTTTTCCTCGCTCGGCTGCTCCGAACTCGACCTGCCGGACATCGTCGCCCTCGCCCGGCGTCATGGCATCGACACCCTGGAGCTACGCGCGGTCAACGGCACCACCGACCTGCCGGCCTTTCTGGCCGAACGCTTCGGTTCGCCCGAGAGCTGGGCGGAGTGGCTGCGCGGACAGGGCGTCACGGTCTGTGCGTTGGACACCTCGTTTCGCCTGATCGAGGGCGACGCGGCGGCGCGTGATGAGTTGCTCGCCTTTGTGCCTTGGGCCGAGGCGGCCGGCGTGCCGTGGATGCGGATCTTCGACGGCGGCAAAACCGGAGACGCGTCCGAGATCGCCCGCGCGGCCCAGGTGCTCGCTTGGTGGCGCGCCCAACAGGAGGAAAACGGCTGGAGCGTCGGTCTGATGATCGAGACGCACGACGCGCTGGTGACCTCGGAGAAACTCGCCGCTCTCTTCGCCGCCGCGCCCGACGCCCGTTTGCTGTGGGACGCGCATCACACCTGGAAAAAAGGCGGCGAGGATTTGTCGACGACGTGGGAGGTCGTGCGTGATCGCACGGTGCACATCCATGTGAAGGACAGCGTGAGCATACCGAGCGCGCGGCATCCGTTCACCTACGTGCCTTTGGGCGATGGCGAGTTCCCGATGCAGCCGCTCCTGGCGATGTTGTCGAAATCTGGATACGCGGGCATGTTGAGCCTGGAGTGGGAACGTCTGTGGCACCCCTACCTCGCCCCGCTCGACGAAACCCTCCGGCTCGCCGCGGAGCGCCGTTGGTGGTGAGGCGGCTCAGCGCAGCTCCATGCGGTGGTCGCTGAGGGCGAGGGTGTCGGTTTTGCCGTCGGGGCGGCGGATGGTGAGGGTGCCGTCGGGGTTGAGGCGGGCTTCGAGTTTTTTGGCGGGCAGGCCGTCGCGCTCGGGCCAGAGCACGGCGTAAACGAGGTGCTCGGCGGACGGGGTTTTGGTTTCGGCAAAGAGGTGGAGTTGCTCGCTCCAGGCTCCGGTGGTGCCGAAGCCGGAGATGCCGCCTTGCACGTATTTGGGGTCCACGGGGACGTCGAATTTTTCCTGGATGCGGCCGTGCCACTCGACGCCGACGGGGGCGACAAGGCGGGTGGTGAGGGTCGCGCGTTCGGCGCGGATGATGGCGGTGGCGGTCCGGGGCTGCCAGTCGATCGTGTGCTCGGCGTGGAGGGCCCAGGTGAGTTTGCCGGGATCGGCGAGGGTCACGTGGTCGCGAATGACGAGGTAGCGTTGGTCGATGAAGACAAGGTCGCGGAGCACGGCTTTGACGCGGCCGGCAGGCTGGAGGCTTTGGTAGGCGACGGTGGCGTCGCCGGTGGTCCAGACGGTGCGGGGGCCGGTTTCGTAGCGGGTGATTTTGCCGGTGGCATTGAGGGTCTGCGGCTGCTGGCCGAGTCCGTCGATGAGGATGTTGTTCTTTGACTTGGTCTGGTGGGTCCAGCCGGTGTGGTGGGGCGAGCGGTGGAACTCGCGGTAGCCGGAGTTGATGGCGAGGTTTTCGCCATAGGCGTTGAGCACGAAGGCATTTTGGTCGGCGTGGCTGTGGCTGAAGGAGCCGTAGGGGCTGGACTTGAAGCTGATGTGGATGTCGTCGTCGGGACGGCCGAGTGCGCTGTGCATGGAGACCCAGCCGATGTCGGCGAAGTGGCGGGCGGGCGGGAGTTCGGAGAGCGGGCGCGGCGCGGCCAGGGGGCGGGTGGAGCCGATGAAGTTGCGGATGAGGAATTCGGCGGCGGTGGGGTAGTTGCGGTTAACGCCTTTGAGGCCGGCTTCGGCGGGGTCGGCTTCCTGTTCGCGGGCCATTTGCGCGTAGGTGGTCACGTGGCCGTCGCCGGTGATGCGGGCGAAGTGGAGGAGAAATTGGGCGCTCTTGGCTTCGAGGTCGAATTTGCCGGCGTTGGAGAGGTCGCCGAAGCCGGTGTGGCGGTAGGGTTGGACGTTGTAGATTTGGAAGTAGGGGGTGTTGCGCCAGAACTCGGTGTTGTAGGCGAGCGGGTCGCCGATGGCGAAGAGGGTGTCCTGGAGGGAGGCGTGTTCGATGACGCCGCGCCAGTAGGCGATGCCTTCGGCCCAGCCGCCGTCGTCGCCGCCCCAGGAGGGGAATTGGTCGCGGTAGTAGGTGTAGGCAAAGTTCCACCAATCGCGGGCTTCGTCGGGGAGGTCGTCCCAGAGGGCGAGGGCGGTGAGGCCGGTCATGGCCATGAAGCGGATGGGGTGGGAGGAGGGTTTGCCTTCGAGGGAATTGCGCACGGATTTTTCGACGCGTCCTTTGCGGATCCAGGCGACGTTGCGGGTGCCGCGTTCGCGGAAGTCGGCGACGATGCGGGCGCGTTCGGTATCCGTGAATTCACTACGGATGAGGTCGTAAACGAGCGGGAGTTTGCGCCAGAGACGGAAGGCGGCCTCGTCGTTGTAGTGGATGTCGGTCGCGCCGGTGACGGCGCCTTGGTCCCAGTCGGTGCCGTCCTGGTCCCAGTCGGTGATGCCGAGGAGAATTTCCTTGGCCTTCTCGAGGTAGGGGCGTTCGCCGGTGGCGAGCCAGAGGAGTGCGCCGGCTTCGGCGACGGCGGAGAGTTCGCCGCACTGGTCCTGGAGCTTGCGCCATTTGTCGGCTTTGGCGGTGTCGCGTTTTTTGGGCTCGGGGTCGCCGTAGGTGAGGGGCTCGGGCGGGAGTCGGTAGTCGAGGTAGAGTGCGTCGAAGTCGGCCTTGAGGTTGGCGAGGGCGGTGCGGCCCGGACCGGTGGTGACGTAGGCGCGGAAGGCGTCGGTGCGGTCGGCCTGCACGAGGGTGCGCGGGGCTTTAGCCGGAATGTGCGTGGTGGGCTCGGCGTGGAGCGCCGATGCGGACAGTAGCGCGGCGGAGAGGAGGAGGGGACGGAGCATGGGGCGGCGGCTAAGTATGAAGTCAGAAGTAAGAAGGCGGCGGAAGCCGCTTCAGGGTTTGACGGGGAGGAGGCCGAGGTTTTCGAGGAAGGCTTGGTGGAGTTGGGGGATCTTCTTTTTCCACTCGGGCATTTCCTGGCTGATTTTGTGGGTGCCGCCGGGGACGGTGACGAATTCGCAGACGTTGCCGTTGGCGGTGAGGGCGGCGTGCAGGGCGACGGAGTGGGCGTAGGGCACGACGGTGTCGGCGTCGCCGTGCAGCAGGAAGGTGGGCGGCATGACTTTGTCGAGGTGTTGCAGGGGCGAGTAGGCGTCGGTGTCGAGTTTGCCAAAGCGGTTGCCGCGCATGCCGGTGGCTTTGGAGACGTCGCTGGCGGGGAAGCTGAGGATGAGGGCGGCGGGTTTGTGCAGCGGCGGGAGGTCGGGAACCAGGCCGGGGGGCGAATCGGTGATGGCGGTCCAGAGGGCGACGCCGCCGCCGGCGGAACCGCCACCGACGACGATCTTTTCCGGATCAATGCCGAGCTCATCGGCGTGGTCCTGGACCCAGCGGAGCGCGGCGCGGGCATCGGCCAGACCGGCGCGGGCATCGACGCCGGGCCAGCGGGAGACGGTGCGGTAATCGGGGGCGATGCCGACCATGCCCTTGCGGGCGGCGCTGCGGGCCCAGCCGATGGACTTGTCGGGCGTGCCGCGCACGAATCCGCCGCCGAAAAACCACATGAAGCCGGGGCGGCGGTCGGTGGGTTTCCAGTCCTTGGGTTTGACGATGTGGATGAGCACGGGGTCGCCGTCGGTCTCGGTAACGGTGTGGGTCTCGGCGTCGGGGAGGGACAACGGGGTGACCTCGGGCGGCTTGGGTTGGGCGGATACGAAGGGCGCGGCGAGGAGCGCGGCGCAGGCGATGATGAGGGGGATTTTCATGAGGTGGTTTGGGTTGCGGGGGTGTTGATGGGAAAGGCGGGGAGCGCGTCGTGGGTGATTGTCCAAGGGCCGTGGTGGGGATGACGGAGTTCCCA
>JBDRJH010000251.1:0-23890 GCA_043815125.1 Verrucomicrobiota bacterium | reverse complement strand
GAGCTTGGCGCTATGAAGCGCGAAGAGCATCGGACTAAGGGAATTGGTAAGCTCGCTAACTCTGGAGAATTGTTCCGGAAGTCCAATGACGCTGGAATACGTTGATGGATAAGCGCCCCAATATTGTCTTTTGCATGTGCGATCAGTTGCGCTGGGCCGAGGTCGGCTGCTACGGCCATCCCACGATCCGCACCCCGGCCATCGACAGCCTTGCGGCGCGCGGCGTGCGTTTCGAGACGGCAGTCAGCACCAACCCCATTTGCATGCCGTCCCGCTCGTCGTTGCTCTCTGGACAATACAGTCGCACCTGCAACGGCGCGCTCGCCAACAATGATCGCGAACTCGTCCAAGGCGGCTTCGTGATGGCACCTTGGCCGGCCTCCGGACGGCCCACCCATCCCGAGACTACCTTGCCGGAGAGCTTGCGCGCGGCGGGCTATCGCACAGCTGCCATCGGCAAATGGCACTTGGAACCTTGGCCGCAAGACATCGGCTTCGACTACTCGCTCATCCCGGCGGTGCAGCACGCGCACACCGGCCAAGTCTATTCAGAAAACGGCGGTCCGCCCGTCGGCGCACCAGGTTACAACGTGGATTTCGAGGCCGACAAGGTGCGGGAGTTTCTTGTCGGCCAACGTGACGCAACTGAGCCGTTTTTTCTCTACTACAACATCTCGCCGCCGCACATGCCACTGGCCGATGCACCGGATCACTACACGCGCATGTATTCGCGCGATGACGTGATCGTGCGGCCCAACGTTAATCTCTCCAAGCCGATCAAAAACTGGCGCGAGGAATGCCTCACCTACCTCTGGGATCACCGCTACTACACCCACCACTTTCCCTACGCCGAAACCATGCCCCGCGACGACTTCGACCTGCTCGACCTGCACGCGATGTATATGGGCCTGACCACCTGGGTGGATGACACCGTGGCTCGCCTGCTGCAGGCTCTGCGCGATCAGGGGCTCGACGAAAATACGATTGTCATCTTCACCTCCGATCATGGCGACAACCTCGGCTCCCACGGTCTCATGAGCAAGGGCACTTTCAATGATGAATCGATCCGCGTTCCGCTGGTCATCGCAGGGCCGGGCATCACGCGCGACCAAGTGTGCCCGCAGGTGACCAGTCTGCTCGACCTTGCGCCGACGATGCTCGAACTCGCGGGAGCAAAACCGCCGGAACACATGCAAGGCCGCAGCGTCGCGCCCGTGCTGCGCGGAGAAGCCGCCCCGTCGACCGACGCACGCGCTTTTATCGAGAGCGAGTGGCACGGCATCGCCATCCGCACCGCGTCGCATCTGGTGACGATTCCCTGGCGCGAAAAACGCGTCGTGGCGGACGTGCCTTCCAGCGTGTTCGATCTGCGTGCCGACCCGTTTGAGTTGAATAATCTCGCCGGACACGAAGATGACGAGGCGCGTGCGTTGACGAATGAACTGCGTAATTGGAATTCGGATACGCAGTGGATGTCGGCGAAGTAAAATCCGCCTAACACGATGGCGAATGGCGCTAACGCCGAAGGTTTGTTTTAGCGCATCGCTGCGCGCAGCAAGGAGGGGAACCCCAACCCCGAAAACAAAATGATTATACTCCGATCGCTGATCGCGGCCCGGCACTGTGTCCGGGCTGCCCTCGCCTTGGTGGTTGCAGCCCTGCTGTCGCCCGCCATCGCCGCTCCTCTGGAGCTTGAAACCCAAGGCAACCAGATTGTCATCAAAGCGACCGGCGAGCCCGTGCGGCTCACCGGCGTCAACATCCCCAGCCTTGAGTGGGGCAACGGCGAGAACATCCTGAACTCTCTGGCCGTCGCCGCCGGCGACTGGGATGCCAACGTCATCCGCCTTCCCGTGAAAGGCTCCAGCTGGCTCAACAACAGCAGCTATCGCGCGACGGTGATCTCGTTCATCGCCGCCGCGTCATCGGCGAACGTCTATGTGATCCTCGACCTGCACGGCTACGAGTTTCCGGTCGCCGCCGACGCGACTTTTTGGACCAGCGCGGCCAACGAATTCAAGAACAACCCCGCCGTGCTCTTCGGCCTGTTCAACGAGCCGCACGGCACCACCGAGGCCGAGTGGCGCAACGGAAAGAACGGCGGCCCCGGCATACAGGGCCTGCTCAACGCCGTGCGTGCGACCGGCGCCAACAACGTCGTCCTCGCCGGCGGCCTCGACTGGGCGTTCAAGCTGCGCAGCATCATCGAACTCGGCTACGGTCTCACCGACACCGCGAACGGCAACGGCATCGTTTACGACGCGCACATCTATCCGTGGAAAGGCTCCGCCCAGTATTGGGTCGGCACGATCATGCAGACCCATCCCGTGTTGATCGGCGAAATCGGCCACCCCGACGGAACGACGTTCATCGGCCAGACCTTCGAGGACGACGCCAGCTGGGTTCCGAAGATCATGGACTGGGTCAACACCCACAACGCGCACTGGACCGGCTGGTGTTTTCATCCCAATGCCGATCCCGTGCTGATCTCCGACTGGAACTACACGCCCACCTCCTATTGGGGCGCTCCGGCCAAAGCCAACCTGCTCGCCTATCGCAATGCCGACACCCTCCGCGTGATCGGCGGCACCGTCATCGGCACCACCGGCCACAACGGCGCTCCCTCCAGCGGCGTGCTCACCGATTACAAGCGCGGCGCGGTCGCGCCCTTCGGCGGAAATCTCAACAACGCCGAATACTACTTCGACGGCCCCACGCTCAACAACTCCTGGACCGGTCTCGACCTGCACCAGGCGTGGCGCATTCATCAGATCAAATACATGCCGCGCCATAACCAGGGCACGCTCATGGTCGGCGGCGTGTTCCAAGGCGCGAACCAAGTTAACTTCAGTGACGCCGTCACGCTGCACACCGTCACCCAGACGCCGAACGACAGCCGCACCCTCGTGCAAACGATCCCCAACAAGGAGGACGCCTACACCGGCGTATATACGACCGTGGCCATCGCCAACACCGGCAGCTACCGCTACGTGCGCTACGTCGGCCCCGCCGGCTCGCGCAGCAACGTCGGCTCGATCCTCTTCTACGGAAAAGGGCTCTTCGGCGGGGCGACCTCCGTGGATGTCATCATCGATAACACCGACTCCACCCGCGTGAACGTCGCCGGCTCCTGGACGACGAGTAACTCGTCCTCCCAGCGTTACGGCAGTAACTACCTCACCACGCCCTCCTCGCCGACCGGCACCGCCGGAGTGCGTTACACGCCCAACCTTCCGACGGCCGGCTCCTACGAGGTCTTCATGCTGTGGAGCGCGATGAGCAACCGATCAAGCAATGTGCCGGTCGAAATCGTCACGGCGGACGGCACGGTGCAGGTCGGGGTCAATCAACGCACCGCAGGCGGCCAATGGAATTCCCTCGGTGTTTACGACTTCAACGCCGGCACCGCCGGCAGCGTTAAGATTGGCAACAAGGTCGTGGCCTCGGCCGAGGCCGGCGCGATCATCGCGGATGCCGTGCGCTTCGTTGCTTCCGACGGCGTCCCCGCCGGGCCGGTGCAATTCGTCCTCGATTCCAGCGACACGCTGCATGTCACCAAGGTCGGTGCTTGGCCGTCGAGCAACACCAACGGCGGCTACATCGGCAACGACTACCTGCACGATAACAACGAACTCAAGGGCACCAAGTCCGTCACCTACGCGCCGCCCATTCCCGCAGCCGCGCCCTACCACATATTCCTCAACTGGAGCGCGGCGGGCAACCGCTCCGACTCCGTCGTCGTGGAAGTCAACTCGGACGACGGCCTGGCGTCGTTCCAAGTCAACCAAAAGGCCGATGGCGGCGTGTGGAATTACCTCGGCACGTTCAACTTTGCCCAAGGTTCCTCCGGCCACGTGCGCATCCGCAACGACAACCCCGCCGGGAATCAGACCAACAACGGCTACGTGATCGCCGACGGTGTGATGTTCGAGCAGGCCTCGCCGCCTATCGTGATGGACAACACCGACTCCTCGGGAATCGCCCTCACCGGCGCGTGGGTTGGCAGCACCACGACCAACGGCTACATCGGGTCGAACTACCTGCACGACGATCTCACCGGCAAAGGCGCAAAATCCGTGCGCTTCACGCCCACCATCGCCACCGCCGGCGACTACGAGATCTTCGCGCGTTGGACGGCCGGCGGCAATCGTGCCGACAACGTGCCCATCGACATCGTGCGGACCGGTGGCACCAGCACGGTGACGGTCAACCAAAAGCTAAATGGTGGCCAATGGAACTCGCTCGGCACGTATTCGCTGAGCGCGGGCACGACCAACAGCGTGTTGGTTCGCACCACCGGCACGACCGGCTACGTGATCGCGGACTCGATCCGGTTGGTTCCCCTGCCGTGATGTATTCGTAGTATAACTACATCGGAGCCCCGGTCGCCCTTCGCGACCGGGGCTTTTTGTGCCGTGCGTTCAGAAGATGCGTCCTGCCATCTCGCCCGGATAGCGTCCGGTCTTGTTTTTGAACCAAGCGCAGAACGACGAGCTGTGCTGGAAGCCCGTCTCGATGGCGATCTGCTTGATCGGGATGTCTGGATTTCGCAGCGACTGGATCGCGCGGTTGAGCCGGCGCCGATCGATGTAGGCCTTGCTCGATCCGCCCAGCGCACGGCCCACGATCCGGTCGAGGTTGCTGCGGCTCAACCCGGTGCGCCGCGCCAGCACCGAGACCTGAAACGGTTCGTTCAAGGGCCAGGCGTCCAGACGCTCCAAAATATCCAGGATTCGCGGATCGCCCGTCTGATGGAGGTTGGGCTTCAGACCCGCGTGGGTCAGCGCGCGATAGACCGCCTCGCACCAGATCAGCACCTGCTTCTCCAGTTCGATGAACTGCGGGAATTCAAAACTCGCGTCGGCCAGACGCGCGTCTCGAAACCGGGTCTTGGTCACCTTCTCCACTGTGCGTTCTAGTCGGCGGGCAATGCGCTCCAGTTCCGGATGCTCGTCTTTCTTCAGCACCCGGCTCAGTCCCTTCTTGAAGAGCGGATCACCGTCGGGCCACTCCATGCGAAAGCTGACCGACAGGATCTCGGCGTCCTTGCCGAACTTTTGATGACGCGGCACCGGCTTGGGGAAAATCCATTCGCCTTCGCGGGCCGAGACCGTCTCGCCGTCGGCCGTCACGGTCACGCCGCCCTTGAGCACGAGCCAAGCGACCATGGTCAGGCACGCATCCATGTAACCACTAACCGAGGGATAAGGCGCGCCGCGGTAAACCCACAGCAGACTCAATGTCAGCTTGCTCCAATGCTGCGTGGTGGTGGCCAGGCGCTGGTCGCGACCATCGGGCGCGGGTTGGGGGTGAACCATGCACCCAACTTATGCCCGCCGCCAAACGTGTGAAGAAAAATCCTAATCACTCGAATAATCACGTCATTGATTGTTTTCGAATCCCCTTGGCAGGTATTTGGGGAAATCGCCTAACGCGTCGGGCAATCCCGCTAATGCTTGGTCGTTGAGGCAACACGCGTGAGGGAGTCCGCTTAAAGGCATGACAAACCCCACCCATAACGAACTCGTTTCGACCTATGACGTCGTCGTCGCCGGCGCCGGCGTCGGCGGGGTTTGCGCCGCGATAGCCGCGGCGCGGGCCGGTTGCCGCGTGGCGCTTTTGGAGTCAGCCAAGGAGATCGGCGGCACGGGGGTGCATTCCCCCGTCGGCCTCGTGTGCACGTGGTTCGACAAAAAAGGACGCTACATCAACCGCGGTATTTTCGAGGAGCTGCTGCCCTACCTATATGTGCCCGGCTCGCTCGGCCGCGGGGTGATCCAGACCTACGACGAACACGAGCTTAAGGCGGGCTACCTGCGGCTGCTCGACGGCGAATCCACGCTCGACGTGTTCACCGACTCCGCCGTCACCACCGTGGAGAGCGACGCCGGAGTGATCCGGTCGGTCGGCACCGCCGATGGACGTAGCTATGCGGCGCGGGTCTTCATCGACAGCACGGCGGACGGAAACCTTGCCGCCGCCGCCGGCGCCGAGTTTCAGCAGGGCCGCGTGGCCGACGGCAAGCTCCAGCCGAGCACGCTGACGTTTCGCGTCGATGGCGTCGATTTCACCGCCTTCGGCATGGACCCTTCGCAGCCGGACTGGGCGCGCTGGGACAACGCCCATCTGATCTCCGACGCGCTGCTCCCGCTTTATCAAAAACTGCGCGAAGCCAATGGCACCTCCAACCCGCGTCAGAATGTCCTCTGCTTTCCTGACCGCAAGGGTCGCAGCCTGTTGTTCAACCAAACCCGCATCGCCAACGTCGATCCTACTGACCCGGAAAACGTGCGCCGCGCAATGGTGGAAGGCCGCAAGCAGATCGACGAGTTCTGGGAAGCCGTTCGCCATCATCCGGCCTTTACCAAGGCGAGCATCGTCATCTCCGAGCGTCTTGGCGTGCGCGAAGGCCGCCGCATCGTCGGCGACTACATGCTCACCGCCGAGGACTGCCTCGGCGAAGCGCGCTTTGACGACATGGTGGCGGCCTGCGGTTACGCGCTTGATATTCACGATCCGACCGGCACCGCCGCGACCAGCATCAACGAGATCCCCGGCTCCGGCTACTACCACATTCCCTACCGCTGCCTGATCGCGAAGGGGTTTTCCAATCTACTGCTCGGTTCGCGCTGCATCAGCGGCACGCACGAGGCGCACTCCAGCTACCGGGTGATCCCGCCGGTCAGCGCAATCGGCCAGGCGGCCGGCATCGCCGCCGCGCTTTGCGTGCGCTCGGAATTCGAGGACGTGCGTGATGTATCCACATCCTGGATTCGCCACGAGTTGGCCGAAGCCGGCCAGTTCATCGAAGGCGATTGCACGCCGCCTCCATCGGAATTCACGGCCTCGCCGCAGCCAGCCAAGGGTGGCCTTGCCGCCGGTTAAACGCTTAATTTTCCCAAGTCCCTAACCCCAAACCTCCTGATAATGCTCATGAAAACCCAAATCCGCACCCTCCTCGCCACGACGCTCGTCGCCGCCTCCGCCGTCTCCGTCCACGCCCAGGCCACCCTCCTCAACGACACCTTTGCCGACGGGGATCGCACCACCCAAAACCTGCCCGCCTCCGCCGCCCATTATTTCGGGACGAGCACCGCCAACGGTAACATCGCCGTCAGCTCGAACGCATTGCAGTTCGGCTACACCGGAACCGGCAACACGCTTTCGCAGGTTGTCTCGTATTTCACCCCCGGCGGCAGCCCCGTCGCCCTCAGCGTGGGCGACACCCTCACGGCCAGCTTCACCCTGTCCGGCACGGCAATCGCGAACGCGGCGGATACCCTGCGCATCGGACTCTATAATTCCGGCGGCACGCGCGTCAGCGCCGACACCTCGGGCATCGCGGATGCCGCGTTCAACAGTTATACCGGCTATGGGCTGTGGGCCAACATGGGGACCGGTTCCAACTCCACCGATCTGGTGCAACGCACCAGTAGCAGCACCACCTTGTTCGCGGGTGGCGCCCACTCGAACGTCGTGTCCTCCACCGCGCCGCTCGGCTACTCCACCGCCACGACCTACACGCTTACCTTCGAAATCGAATATACCAGTGAGTCGAGCGTGTCGCTCACGTTCACCGACTCCAATGGCTACTCCAAGACCGCCGTCGATACGTCTGGCCTTGTCACCAGCTTCGACACCTTCGCCCTGTTCTTGGGCAGCGGCAGCGTCGAGACCGCCTTCACGGTGGATGATATCCACATCACAACCACGTCCATTCCCGAGCCGTCCTCCGTCGCGACGCTCGCCGGCCTGGGTGTTCTCGGCCTCGTGATCAGCCGTCGTCGTCGCGCCGCCTGAGCACCACGCCGCACGGTGGGCGATGCGTTCACAGGCATCGTCTCCTGTCATCATGTCCGTCATTATCCGCCTCATCATGGCCGCGGCGATAGCCTCCTGTTGTGTCGCGGCCATGCAGGCCAGCATCACCCTCATTTCCGAAGACTTTAACGGTTCAAGCGCCACCAACCTCAACGGCACGCATGCCGGCACGGTTGACGATGCCATTCTGATCGCCGGCGGAGACACCACCTGGCGTGCGCCAAGCGATGGCGCGATTCGCGCCGATGGGTCGATCTCCGGGGCGATCAAGGGTAGCGCCTATCTGAAACTCGGCTCCTACATCGACAGCACAATGGGCTCTGCCGAGGGGCGCTTCATACTGACCGCGACGCTCACCAAGCCGTTCGGCGGCGGTGCCTGGACCAGCTTGGGTTTTTTCAGTGAGTCCGCGAACGACAACCGTCTTGCGACGCATAACTTCACCGACGTAGCGCTCGCCGGCATGGCCACGGCGGTCCATCGCCGGGGGACCGACACCGGTGCCAATTTTTTTGCCGGCCCCCAATCCTACCATGCCTTCGATCCGGGCAATCTTTCCGCTGAGGTGACCTTCAGTATCGAATTGGATTTTACCCCGGCCGGTGGCTACAACGGTGTCACCCACTTCGGCACGGTGCGCTTCCGCGATCCGCTTGATCCGAGCCGCGTGAGCTGGTCCCACACCTATACAAAACCGATTTCCATCCGGGGCGTTGGTTTCGGCTACGCAGGCTCGCTCCACGGCGGGATCGATGCGTTCAGTCTGATCCAAAAACCGATATTTCCCGCGATAGAACCTCGCCGGTAAACTACAACGTATCGGCGAAGGTCAGCCAGAAGTGGCCGGGCGGCGGCGGGCCGCGCTCCGCGAGTTCCTGCCGGGTGTAGGTGTGGCGCAGTCCGCTCGGGGAATAGACAAACACCCCCGTGAGCCGTTCGTCAGGGCGCAGGATCGTCACGCGGTTGGAGAGCAGATTCCAGCCGGCGGCAGTCTGCACCGCGATCTTGCTGAAGACGCGGTTGCGCTCATCGGTGGTGGGTTGGACCACGCGCGATTCGCCGGGAGGCGTGACCACTTGGGTCGCACCAAACTGCGCGCCCATCGCGGCGCGCCCGAGATTGAGAATTCGGATCGACCCGGGCGGAAACGTGCCAGGATCGCTGTCGAAAAAATCAACACCATAGACAGGCGGAGCCGCGGGATCGTCCACCGGCGGCGGGCGCGGCGTCAGGACGACCAGCCCCGCGGTGAGTCCGGCGGGCGGGCTCACGCTGGCAACCCGGACTTGTCGTGGTTTTCCGGTTACAGGATCGACGCTTTGGCGAAATACCTCCAAGCGTTCGCCGGGCTTGGCGGCGACGGGGCGGCTGATGACGTAAGGCGTGGCGTTGAGTTGGCGACGCGTGCCGCCGGTTTGCAGCGAGTAGGCATCCGAGGTTTCGTCGAGGATGAGAAACCGGAGCCGCGCCTCCGGTGCGGCGGCGGGGGGCGCGGAAAACAAGGGGCCGCCCAGCGGCAGCGCCAACAGGCCGAGCAGAGAAACGATGACGCGGAGACTGGGGAGAGCTTTCATATATCTTCTGGGTTGAGCCAGCGGAAGGCGGTGACGACAAAGCGGCGGCCAAACTCGGCGTTGACGGGATCGGTGGCGGCCTCGTGCGGAGCGTTGCCGGCGGCGCCGTTCGCGGGGACGACGTAGTCGGGCGTGCGTTGCACGATGGCTTCGCACCAGGCGCGGCCGGTCACGTCGCCGGTGGCGGGGTTCACGGTGTCGCCGTAGGTGCGAATAACAAAGGTGTCGGAACGCGCGGTGAGCGACGGTCCCAGCGCGGAGAGCAGGTCGCCTTGCAGCATATAGCCGGGGAAGCCGGCGAGCGCGGTGGACATGATGTAATCGGCGTCGGCGATCTGACTTCTCGCCAGGTCGGTGTCGGAGGTCATGCGAAAGGGCGCGGCGATGTCGCCGGGTTGGTTGACGACGCGGTCGAGTGCGGCTTGCAGGGTGCCGGCGAGACCGAAAGCGGGATCGTCGGTGGCGCTGGTGGCGGAGACGAGGCGACGGTTTACGAACTCGGCGAGCGAGAGGAAGGGACCACGGCGGCGCACTTGCAGGACGATCTCCTCGGCGAGGGTTTCGATCTCGGCGGGCGTGAGGTTGTGAATGCCGGCCCAGGCGTTGGCGGTATCGCCGGCACGGGCGTCGTCCGCACCGCCGGTCTGGTGCAGGGTGCGGGCAAAGGGCGCGGTGAGGTTGGCCGGTGCGGTCTCGGTGCCGAGCGGGATGTCGCGCAGGCCGGAGAGCACGGCTTTCCAGGCGGCGACGGAGGTCGAGTTGATGTTGAACGCTCCGTCGAGGAGGAGGTTTTCGGCGGCGCGACGGCTGTTGGCGGCGGTCGCGGGGTTGCCGTCTCCGCGGTAGTGGACGGGCTCGTCCCACGGCACCTCGTCGGCGGGGCGAAACGGACGCAGGCGGGCGTTGGGCAGCGTGCCGGTGGCGAAGTCGAACGTGCCGTTTACCGGGTAGGTGGAGAAATAAAAGCGGTCCCAGAAAATGTCGTTCCAGAGGTAGGAGCCATCGTAGTTGAAGCCCATGCCCGGCGTGAAGTGGATCACCTGATCGCGCGGCACGCGCGGATGCGGGTAGGAATTGGCGATGGGGTGGTTGACCTGCCAGGAGTGGACGACGTGGGAGTGACGCTCGAGCGCGGGGGTGACGTTGATCGCGCTGACATGGCCGGTGGTGTTGAAGTGCTGCAGGTGGCCGATGCCGGCGGGAGTCGTGCCGGGCGCGGGCAAGTCGTAGAGCAGGTTTTCGAAACCGATGAAATCGTCCGCGCCGGAGCCGCCGATCGAGGCGGGCGGCCGCGTCTGGTCGAAGCCCTCGCCGATGTTGACGAGTCCCCAGCGCACGACGGGGCGGTTGTCCGCAGGGAAGAGCAGGTTGGCCGCGATGAAGTCGTTGGGAGCGTTGCCGGGGCCGCCGGTGTTGCCCTGTTTGACGAAGGTGCGCGCCCATTCGAGCGGATGTGAACCGCTGCCTCCGTTGAACGTGAGCACGATGCCGCGGTAGTTGACCTGATAAAACGGCGCCTGTTGCGGCGGACGCAGCGGCGAGACGCTGTTGGCTGCGGTGGCGGCGTCGTTGAGCACAAGCAGGTAGCCGCCGCCCTGCTGCGTCGCGGAGTCGTCTTTGATGGGATCGACCAGGAAGCAGTTGGGGTCGTCGATATCGAGACCGCGCACGAAGTGAACTGCGTGGCGGTGGCCCTCGGCGACGTCGTAGTCGAGATGCAGCTCGGCGTTCATCTGGACCCCGGTGGTGTAGAGCGCGACGTGGGTTTTGTCGGCGGGGATGTGCTTGGACGGCGAGGACGTGTTGGCCGAAAAATTGTAGGTGAGCGCGGGGACCGGGTCGTAGAAATTGTGCAGGACGACCTGCTTGTCGTCGGTTCTGGAGGTGATCTCGATCAGGTCGTTGCTGATGGTGGGATTTTCGGCGGAGGACGGATTGATGGTGAAGACCTGCGCCTCGCCGGGCTTCATGCCGGTGGAGCGCAGAATGAGCTCGATCTGGCCGGTGTAGCCGTTGGGGAGATTTTTTTGGTTCTCCGCGTTGGCATTGGTGCCGCCGTCGAGCCGGGGGAATTCGGTTGCGGAGGGCACGTCGCCGGGATTGGTCGCGGATATGCCGAAGCGCACGAGCGGCTGCACACCGGTGAACTTGAGCGTGTAGTCGGCGGCGGCGAGCGGCGTGGAATACGGGTTGGCGATGACGGCGAGCGGGATGACGTCCACCCAGATGTCGCCGGTGCGGTTGACGCCATCCACCGGGTCGGGCGCGCCGCCCACGATGCGAAGGCGGTAGAAGAGCTTGGCCTGAATGATCAGCGGATACACGCCGTGTTGCGTGGCGGTGTGGCGGCGCGGCACCGCTTCGCCGGAGGCGTTGAACACGCCGGCCGGGGTCGCCATGGCGAGGTTGCCGAGGTGATTGAAAGACCAGAGCTGTTCCCAAGTGGCGGCGTGGGTGAAGATGCCATTGGGGCCGGTGTAGGAGTAGGTGGCGGAGGCGTCGGGCGGCAGCGTCGCGTAGGGAGTGGCGACCGGTGAGAGCGCGGGGTTGTGAGTGGTGAGAGGCGCGGGCGTGCCGGTGTCGTAGGCGGCGTTTAGCGCGGTGCGAAAGTCGGCGAGGTCGGACTGGCCGAGGATGTGCGTGAGATCGCGTTTGAGGCCGCCGTTTTTCACGTCGGCCAGGACACCGCGCGATGTGGCCGAGAGATCGTGAAAGTGTTCTCGGAGTCGTTGGTGAAACGTCGGATCGGAGTCGATGAAGTCGAGTTGGCGGAGCCCGAGCACGGTGGTGAGGTCGGGATCATTGGCCGTATAGAATGGAGCCAGTCCGTCGGTGCCATCGGTGCTGATCGCCTCGATCGCGGGCCGCTGGGCGGTGGCGCGGCGATGAATCAATCCCGGGTCGGCGGTGGCGGCGGCGTGCGCGTCGATAAGGTTGGCGCGGGCTTTTACCCCTTCATCGCCGACCCACCAAGCGTAGTGGCCGACGGTGACGGGCGTGCCGCCGGTGCCAGGCACGGTGTCGGACTCGATGCGAACCTGCGGCGCGGTGACGGCGCGATCCAGCATGGCGGCATCGGTTATGCCGGCGGAGGCCTTGACCAGCAGGCGGTGCGAGCGGTCGGCGGAGTCTTTGATTTCATCAAGCGGCGTGCTCGTTACCGAAAGTCCGGAGATCGGATCGGTGGGCCGATAAAGCGGCGCGGTGTCGTGGTTCTCATTGCCGCTGATGAGCCAGATTGGAGTCGGGCTGGGGATTGGGTTGCCCAGCGCGGGGGCGGTTGCGGTGTAGTCGTCGGTGTTGGTGTTACGCCAAACGCCGGTCCAGTGGCGGTTGCGCGAGGCGGTCCAATAGGTGTCGAGCGCGGTGCGGGCGGCGGTGCCGGAGGTCGAGGCATCGATGGTGATGCCGGAAGGGATGAGGAGATCGGCCGCGCCGGTGATGCGCTGGTCCGGGCCGGCGTGACGCTGGAGTTGGCCGATGGCGATGTTCAGCGCCAAGAGGGCGTTTTGGCGGGCTTGGGCCTGATGTTGGCTGTTGGTGGCCACTTGCGTCTCGACGCGGGTGAGCGTGGCGAGCGAGACGAGAATCAACACCAGAAACGCGACCAGCGTGATCGTGATGAGCAACGCGAAGCCGCGAGTCCGGCGTTTTTGAAGGGAACTGGGACGGGGTAAGCTCACGGCGGAATCAGTCGGCGATATCGCACGGTTCGCGTTTGCCCGCGAAAGCGTCACGCACGGTGGTAAAGGTGATCGCCGAGGACGCGGGTTCACTGGGATGCACCCCGTCGGGGATGTAGCGTGCGAAGACTTCCGGATCGGCGGAGTGCAGGCGCGACCAGTTGGCGTGGTGATCGAGAAGGCGCAGGCCCCGGACGCGGGCGATGTCGCGATACACGTCGTAATAGGCGTCGAGCGTAGGGCGCTTGGTCGCGCCGTCGCGCACACCGGGGACGTCGCGCACCGGGTTCATGGTTTGCAGGATGATCTCGGCGGCAGGGTTTGCCTCCAGGATCGCGTCGATCATGAGGTTCAGGTTTTCCCGGCTTTTCTCGGGAGTGATGCCGTGGTCGAAGTGGCCGGGCTCGTAGTCGAACGCGTCGTTCATCGAAAACTCGATGAGCACGGTGTCGGGCCGGTGTGCGAGGACGCGGGAGGACAGGCGGGCCAGACCGGTGTTGGAGGCGAATCCGGAGAGACCGCTGTTGATGACGCGCACGCCGCCGGAGTGAGGGTCGTCGAGCAGGGCCGCGAGATCGCAAACCCAGCGACCGCCGGCGGTCAGGCTGGTGCCGTAGGCGACGACGGTGCGAACGGGCGTCCGCGCGGTCGCGAGCAGGTGTTGATGTGAAACGATGGGATTGCTGGTGACGGTATCCGCCACCAGGCGCAGCGGCGCGGGCAGATCGGGACGGTGGATCTCGACCTGTTCAAACGTGCCACGGAATCGCACGTAGTCGGGACGGCCGGGACAGAACGGATAGATGCCCATCGCGGCGAACAGATACCACGCGGCCATCTCGCCGTTGTCCTCGTCGCCGGGGAAGGCGTCGGGCGAATAGAGTTCGTTGGCGACGCGGTGGACCCAGTGGGTGGTTTTCTCAGGCTCGCCGCAAAGCGCATAGAGGAAAAGCGTGTTGTGGACGGGCTGGTTGGAGTGGGCGTATTGGCCAAAATTGGCGACGGCCATTTCGGTCATCTCGTGGATTTCGAACGGATAGGTGCCGATCTCAAAGCGCGGCGGCGTGGCGAGCATTTGATCGATTTTGCGGCAGAGCTCTGCGGGACCGCCGTAAAGCGTGGCGAGGCCGTCGATGTCGTGCGGGGCGTTGAAGGCGTATTGCCAAGGGCCGCCCTCAATGTAGCCGCCGCCCCACTGGAATTCGCGAAAGGGGCCGTCCCACGCGCCGTCGGAGCGGCGGGCGCGCATGAAGCCGACCGCCGGGTCGAAGAGATTGCGGTGGTTGAGGGAGCGCGCGATGAGGGCGTCGGCCTCGCGGTCTTTGCCCAAGAGCCGGGCGACCTGGGCGACGCACCAGTCGCCGTAGGTGTAGTCCTGGGTGCAGGCGACCGACTGGCGAGCCAGATCGGCCGGGACGTATCCGTGCTTTAGATACACGTCCAGCTCGGGACGACCGTAAGCCGGATCGTCGCTGGAACGGCTCGCACTTTTCCAGATGTGGGCGAAGGCCTTTTCGACATCCCAGCCACCGATGTCCTTGGCGGCGAGGTCGGCAACGACGGAGTCGAAGTGCGTGCCGATCATGCAATCGCGGAAACCGGGGCTGGGCCACTTGGGTGCCCAGCCGGCCTCGTCGGCACCGTTGAGCCAGCCTTGCATGATGCGGCCGAGCTTGTCCGGCCAGACCAGAGCGAGCAGCGGATACACGGTGCGATAAGCATCCCAAAAACCGTGATCGGTGCAAAGCGGTCCCGGATGGACCGCGCCATCGTAGGGACTGTAGTGGACGACCTGCCCGTCGGCGTCGATTTCGTCCAGGAAGCGCGGGAAGAGCAGTGTGCGGTAGGCGCAGGAGTAGAATGTGCGGACCTTGTCCGGGTCGGGTTCGTTTACACGGAGACGGCCAAGAAGGTCGTTCCAGACGGCGGCACCCTCAAGCCGGACATCGTCGAGGCTGCGACCGGCGAGTTCGCGGTCATGAGTGAGTCGGGCTTGATCGGTGCCGATGAAGGAGGCCGCCAACCGCAGTTCGACGCGCTCGGTGTCGTCGGGAAAGGTCAGCCATCCGCCCCGCGCGGTGCGTTCAAAACGCACGGGCGCGATGCTGAACTCCCCATGCAGATGCAGCGCGAAGTTCTTGAGATGTTCGCCTTGGAAGTGGTTAGCCGTGCTGCCGGAGACGATACGGGAGCCGGGGCGCCAGCCGATGTCATGCTCGCCGTCGAAGTCGAAGCGCAGGCGAAGCGGCCCGGTCGCCGTGCTCTGTCGGGAAAATGTGAATACAGCGCCGCGTTCGGTCGGCGACATCTCCAGGATGACGCCGTAGCGCAGGAGTTCGGCGCGGAAGTGGTCGGGGCGAAACACGGCGTCCTCGGCGCGCCAGCCAGAGGACTGAAATTCGAGGTTGGCCTGGTAATCGCCGGTGAAGGGGAGCAGGGTGACGTTGGCGTAGTCGCGCATCCATGGGCTGGGCTGGTGGGTGAGCCGCACTCCCCGCAAATGGCGCGCGCCACAATGAAACGTCCACGGCGAGTCACCTGTCTGTGGCGTCCAATGATGCATGCCCCAAGGACGGGCGACCAAGGGCAAGGTGTTGCCGGTGGAAAAATCGTGCGTCGAGGCGGTGCCTTGCAGAAGATTGACGTGACTCAGGTAGTCCATGGAAAGAGTTCAGATTCCGCCGACCGACGAGGTCGGCGAAAATGGGGTTTTTGCGCGAAACCCACTCTTAATCACCTCGTCGATGTCACAATGGGCAACGATTAGCCATATTATGCTACCCGTTAGCGAATTTCCTCATCGGATTATCGAGTTCACCGATACATTCGAGTGCTTGGGATGAGGGCATTTCCAGTTTGGCAGGCAGGAGACGATGTCAATTTGCTCGGGCGGACTGAACTCTGGCGCGTTATTTGACTATGTCGCGTAACATGCTGCTTAATATATTCAGCGCCGAGCGGTTTGTCGCAGCGGTTGGGCATTCCGACTATGCGGGACAAACTGCTCGATGCTTTAGCCTGTTGTTCTAGGGTTTGGGGACATCACCACGATTGGGTGCGTTCCGAAATCAAATCGCCGATACATTTCCATGCCAAAACCCCCGAATATCCTTTTCCTGATGAGTGACGAGCATCGCGCCGATGTAGCGGGGTTCGCCGGAGACCCTGTGGTGCGAACGCCGGTGCTCGACGAACTGGCGCGCACGGGTGTGGTTTTCCAAAATGCCTACACGCCTTCACCGATCTGTATCCCGGGGCGCCAGTGCATGATGACCGGCAAGCTTCCCCGCACTATCGGATGTGAATGGTTCGGCCAGGATCTAGCACCTGATGCGATGACCTTCGCCAAGCGTTTCAGCCAGGAGGCCTGGGCGAGACCGTTTGCTGCGGCAAGCTCCATCATGTCGGTCGCGACCAGATGCAGGGATGGAATCAACGCTTCGCTGCGGATATGTTCATCAACGATAGTTTTATCTCTGATCGCAACGAGGCCGCCTTCGCGCGTCTGGCCAAAGCGGATCGTCGCTGGAAATGGCCCGACCTGATGGAAATTCACCGGACTCGTCCGGACACCGTCACACGCAATCAGAAATTCGATCAACGCACGGTCGAGGCCGCCCACGACTTTATCGACGATTTCTTTATCGACCCGACCTATGATCGCGCGACGCCGGACCGGCCGTTGTTGCTCAAGGTCAGCCTCATCCAGCCACACTACCCTTACATCACCACGCCCGACCGGCTGCGGTATTACTTCAACCGCGTCACGCCCTTCCTCGACGAACCATTGTTCGATCACCCCTTCCTGTCGGAACGCGCGGTGCGCGTTCCCGAGGACGCGACTCCGCGCGAGATCCGTCGCGCCACCGCCGCCTACTACGGCATGATCGACCACATCGACACGCACTACGGCTCGGTGCTCGACGCGCTGCGCGAGGTAGGCCAAGACCTCGACGATTGGGTCATCGTTTATACCAGCGACCACGGCGAGATGCTTGGACAGCATGGCGTTTGGGAAAAACAAAAGTTTTTCGAGGCCAGTGTGCGCGTGCCGCTCGTCATCCGCTGGCCGAAGCGTTTCGCCCCACGCATCGTCACCGAAAACGTCAACCTCTGCGACCTCTTCGCCACGTTGTGCGAACTCGGTGGGATCGACGCTCCCGGTGATCTTGAAAGTCGCAGCCTTGTGCCGCTCATGGAGGGCCGGTCCGGGGGTTGGGACAACGAAACGGTGTCCCAATTTGGCGGGCGCAACCTGATGATCAAACGCGACGCGCTCAAATACCACTACTACGGAGAAGATATGCCCGAGGTGCTTTTTGAGCACGAAGCCGACCCGGACGAGCGCGTCAACTGTATCTCCGCCCCCCGTCACGCGGATGCCCTAGCCGCTTTCCGCCGCCGGCGCGCAGAACTGATGTTTGGTCCCGTCCAAGCTTAATAAGTTCACGCACGGGATTGTTGCCGGTTAGCGAGCTCGGCGGGATGAAGATTGTTTCCCCCGTGCTTTTGCTCCGCCGCTTCCATCGTGAAGCGACCCATCGCTCTACGTTACGCGTATGAAATTCTGCTTCCCCGTCCTTATTCGGCTGGTTCTTGTCGGCGGCTGTTTGGACATGGCGTGCGGGCCTCTCGCTGCCGCAACGAAGCCGGTGCGCGACCTGCCCGCTCCCCTGCCGACGGCGGCGGAGCGCGTTATTTATATCGCGCCTGACGGTGACGATTCCGCCGTCGGCGGGGCTACGACCCCGCGACGCTCCATCCAGCAAGCCTTGGACGCCGCACTTCCCGGCGACGTGATTCGCCTGCTCCCGGGTGTGCATCCCGCACGACTGTTGATCACACGAGGCGGCACTCATGGACGCCCAGTCACGCTAGAGGGCATGGAGGGCGCGATTCTTGATGCCGGCACGCCGTTCATCGGGGACTGGCAATCGCGTCCTGAGATAGGTCCTCATGTTTATTCGATTCCAGTGCACTGGCAGGTCGGCCATGTCGTGGCCGACGGGCAAACCGTGGCCATGCTTAACGAGCGCCGGGTAGGCCCCTCTGCCGGTAACCCGGAGCCCAGGTGGATGATGATTTTCAGAAACGGTGTGCAGAGCCGCTGGGAAGGCGTGGGCGGCATTGCGATGTATCTCGGCGAGGAAAAGGCCCTGCTGGTCCGGTTTGCGGACGAGCGCGACCCGCGTGCCGGCGAGATCATCGGAGCACCGCTGGATGAAAGCGGCATCGGCATCCGTATCGAAGGCGCCGACCGCGTCGTGATTCGCGGAATCGAACTGCGCAACGCCCGCGTTGGCATCACCATCCGCGACAGTCTCGGCTCGGTCATCGAGCACTGCCGCGTCGGTCGCACGCGCGATGGCGTCCTCCTCGCGCAGGGCAGCGATCATTGCACGGTGCGTTTCAACACCATCACGCAAAATCCACTCGGCGTGAACCACGGTGAAAACCAAGCCACCCCCGGCGGCCAGTTCAACGATCCCGCGTGGAAGCTCGCCTGGGATCTATGGCTCGCGCACAAGCACTTTGGCTACTACGACAGCCGTGCGATCAACATTGACCGCACCTTTGGCGGCCACCGCGTCCACGACAACCACATTCACGATCACTGGGACGGCATCTCCACACGGCATTGGGAAATATGGAACGCCACCGCTGCCGACCGGCTTGCGGCCTCCATTCACAATCCCGACCTGGAGATTCATCACAACCGCATTGAGCGTATGAACGACGACGCACTCGAGCCCAACGACGGTGGAGTCAACCAGCGCTGGCACCACAATTTCGTTCAAAACGCCCGCTGCGCCCTGCGCCTCAAGGCTATCGACAAAGGTCCGATCTACTTTTACGCGAACGGCTTCAAGGATAACGGCGAGGACATCCGCTGTTACGGCGAGTTGGAGCTCAACCCCGCCGAGGTTTATGTCTATCACAACAGCGGGACCGCGCGTCGCGCCATCAATAGTAACAAAGTCACCGGCATCGGCACTCCGAATTATTATTTTACAAACAATGTTTTCTGGACCGAGGCGTGGTGGGGCAATCTACAAGCGGACGCCCCAAATTGGAATGGCGACCACAACGTCTATGTGCGTCGCGGAAATCTGGATACGTGGGATACGCAGCGGCACCAAGCGCAGAAGACGGGCATCGACGGGAATAGTCAGTGGATCGATGCAGCTGGAGTGTCCCCGTATGCCGATGCGGACACCGGGGATTTTCGCTTGGTTGAAAACAGTCCGGCGCGCGGTGCAGGCATGAAAGCGGTGGCGTTGAAGGCATTGACCGGTCGAGTGCTGCCGGGTTTGGGGGAATTTGCTGAGGCCGTCGATGCCGGAGCGGTGCCCTATGGCGCGCCGGCTCCGCGCATCCCGCGTTCAAAGACCGACGTCGATGCCGAACCGGCAGGATGGTGGCCGGACGACTCCGCAAACTACCGTGATCGGTGAAGCCGGATTCGGAATAATAGGTTGGAGCACAAGGCTTGTCTGTAGTGCAGCTTTGCCACCGCCAAGATCGTATCGGCTTCAGCGGTTGGAGACAAAAAATGCAGCCTTAGTCCAGTAGGGCTGCATTTGTGACGAGCTGATTCAGGTCGTGTTCGGCATGAGTTCACAGGAGAAGCGGCGGCTGTTTTGCCGCCGCTTCCTCTGGAGTATGAATCCAGATTAAAGCCAGTTCGATTTTCCCGGGCTATTTGGGCCAAGGGGCATGAAGTTTCAGCGAGGCACGAACTTCACGGCGTCGGCGATGACGTAGCCGTCGGCACCGTCGGTGCGCACCGTCACGTTGCCAGTAGTGCCGGCATCGAAGGTGACCGTGCCGAGCAATACCCAGGTTCCACCGCTGGTGCGCATATTGACACTGAAAGTGCTGGTGCCGCCGGCATGGTTGATGTCGATCGGCGCGTTGGTGGCGCGGTTGGTGCCGGCGGCCCAGCGCACATAAACATCGTAGTCGCCGAGTTGTGGAATCGTCGGCGTGAAGCTTACGCTCTTGGTCCCTTGGCCGATGTTGCCGTCGTGCAGGTAGTTGGTGCCGTAGTAGCCGGAGTTAAAGGTGCTGGCGGTCCAGCTGCCCGTGATGGTCACGCCGTTCGCGTCGGTGTTGTCTTGGATAATCGTCGCTCCGACGACGGGTGAATTGTTGACCGTCACGATTACGCTGGCGGAGGTCGTGAGGTTGCCGGCCAAGTCGCGGGCGATGGCGGTGAGGACGTGAGAACCGTTCACGGCCGTGGCGGTGTCCCAAGTGATCGAATAGGGGCTGGTCGTGTCTTCGCCGCCGAGGTTGACGCCGTCGAGCTGGAACTGCACGCCGGCCAGGCCTGAGCCGCCGGTGTCGGCCGCGTTGGCGGACACGGAGATTGAAGCGGATACGGTGGCGCCGTCGAGCGGGGCGGTGAGCGAGACGGAGGGAGGGATGGCGTCGGCGACGGGCGGAGGTCCGTAGTATTCGTAGGCGCCCATGTCGAAGGCTCCGTTGGGAATGGCGGCGCCGACGAGATCGGTGGTGCCGGGATCGAGGGCAAACAGGGTGGCCAGATCGAGTCCAGCGTTGATGACGGGAGAGTAGCCGGAGGCAGGCGAGTAGGACAACAGCGTGCCGAGCTGGCGGGGATCGGTGAGCTTGGTGCCGTTGCCGACATCGAGCAGCAGCGGGTCGGTGTTCAGACCCACGAGCACGCCGTTGTGGAGTTCGTCGCCGGTGGCGGCGGCCCAAGCGGCGAAGTCGGCGCCGTAGGAGCCGAAACTGTATGCGCCGGAGGTGGAGTAGTAGCAATTGCCCTGAAGGTTGATGCCGCTGCCGTTGATGGAGAGGGTGCCGCTGGTCAGGAAGATGTTGTTGCGCAGATTGACGTTGGTCTTGGTGCCGCTGCCGGTGTAGAGCACGCGTGCGCCGTTGGTATTGAAGGAAACCACGTTGTGAATCTCGATGTTCTCGATGGGCAGGCCGCTCGTCCCGAGGTAGATGCCGCCTTGACCGTCGTTTTCGCTGATGGAGTAGCGGATAACGTTGTTGCGATTGGTCAGGCTCTCCCAATTGAAGTTATAGACCATGTAACCGGGGCCGGTGTTGTTGTAAGAGTAGCAGTATTCGATCAGCGAATCGTTGGTGCCGCCGTCGAAATCGAAGCCACCGCCGTCGGCGTTGCCCTTGCCGCGCTTGTTGTGGTGGGAAATGCAGTGGCGGAAGGTGACGTGGTCGGCGTCCCAGGACCAGATGCCCACCGGGCCGTTGCCGGTCCAAGGCTGGTTGGTGCCGTTGTAGGCTGCTTCGGTGTATTCAACGGTCACATACGAGGCGGCGTTGACGACGAGACCGCTGCCGCTCCAGTTGTCGGTCACGGTGAGATCGCCATTGTTGTAGAACGCTTGGCAGTCGGTGATGAACTGATAGGTGCCGGAGACGTGGATACCGATGTAGCCATTTTGTTCGGCGCGCACGGAGCTAAGGGCGTTGTCGTGGGTGGCTTTGTCGAGACGCACGCCCGCCTTGTGGAACCCGGAGACGGTGAGATTTTCGAGGCTGCAGTGGTGGGAAGAATTTGTGAGGACGACGCCGCGCGAGCCGTCGTTGGTGGCATTCCAGCCGGGGCCGGTGACGTTGAGTTCAGAGATCGTCGCGTAGCTCGTTCCGGAGAGCTTGATGCCGTCGCCGGTCGCGGCGTAGATCGTGGCTCGGCCAGTGCCATAGGAACTGATGGTTATGGGGTTTGCGGCGGTGCCGCTGTCGTTGGCAGAGAGGGTCAGGTTGCCGGGGTGAGTCTGGCCGCCTTGAAACAGCAACTGGTCACCGGCCAAGAATCGTTTTTTGTTGGCCTTGGCGATGGTCTGCCACGGGGTGGCTTCGGAGGTGCCGGTGTTGCTGTCGTTACCGAGAGCGCTGTCGATGTAGTAGTTTGCAGCTCCCGCGAAAGGAGCGGTGGCGAGACCTATAAAAAGTGCGCCGACAAAGACAGCGCATCGAGATAGGCTCAGGGTATTCATTTTTTTTATGGTGGGGATGGCAGCCAATGACTGGCCGCACAAAGCGGGTGCAACGCGAGTGGCGTGTGCCAACAGCAGGTTGCGCAGACCTTGAGTTTTCAGTGGTCGGTAATCGGGCGGGCCGGGAACCCGATGTCCTGTAGTGCCATATCCCGGACAAACAGTTCGGCGACGCGACGCGCGCCGAGTTCGGAAAGGTGACTGTTGTCCTGGTGGCCGTTCGGGAAAAACGGATGTTCGCCCGGAGTAAAATGGAGGAAGAGGGTTTTGGAGCCTTCGACCCCGAACTCCGCGAGCAGGGCTCCGGTCAGGGTATGCAGATCGACGACAGGCACCTCAAGGGTTTTGGCGACGGATTGCGTGGCGGTCGCATATGGACCAAGCGAGCTTTTGGGGCTGCCGTCCGCATGAAAATAGCGGCGGTAGATCGATGTGGCCAAAACAGGCTTCGCGCCCTTGGCCCGGGATTCTCGGACGAATCTTTCGAGAAACTGCGGGAAATCGCTCGCCGGATCGGTGTAGAGATCAGGTCGTTTCTTTTTCTGATCGTTGTGGCCAAACTGAATGATGACCCAGTCGCCTGGCTGGAGTTTTTCCAACACGGGATTCCAGCGGTCTTCGGCAATGAAGCTGCGGGTGCTGCGACCGCCGGCGGCGTGGTTTTCAACCACGACGCCTTCGGTCACGAACTCAGGCAACAACTGGCCCCAACCGCGCTCCGGATTTTTGTCCGGCTGCGGTTTGTCGGCCATGGTTGAGTCGCCGACCATATAAACTACCGGTGACTGCGTAATTTCGGCTGCGGTCAGCGCACCGCTTGTCAGCAATGCGAAAGCAAACAACACCGCGTGCGAGATGCGGCTCGACCTCATTTCCGGTCGCGACCTCCGCGGCGGGTGGCGATGACGAGCATGCCCGCGCCTGCACCGAACAAGAGCGCGGCGGAGGAGGGCTCTGGGATGGTGGAAGTAACGATGATATCACCAGTGCCCGAGAAGAAACCGGCGAAGGGAGAGCTGGCGAGAGAGGCCGTGGTGTAGGTGCCGTCGGCCAGGGAATTGGTGCCATCGGTGATACTGGTGAAGGAGATGCTGTTTCCATTCAGGGCGATGGAGGAACCGGCGAGCAAAGTAAGTTCCCCAGACGTCGTGATGTTGGAGTTTAACGTGAGCAGGGTGTTATCCACCCGGAAGGAATTGGTGAGTTCCTGATCCGTGATCGAAACCCGCATCGTGGAGGACGCGACGCCCTTGAACTCGAAAAGCCCGCCGCCCGTCACGCTGGTCGCATTGAGGGTGAAATCGTCGGGGCCTCCGGTGCCTGACACGTAGGAATTCATAAGGGTCAACTGCCCCTGCATGTCGAGGTTGGTGACGGTGAACGAGGCACCCGCCTTGGACGCGCCGAGCAGGTCGATTTTCGATCCGACCGAGGTGACGATCACACTGCCGACCGAGTAGGGGATGACAATGTCGGTCGTGCCCGGCTTGAGGCCCAGAAAGCCTCCATTAAGCCGCAGGGTGCCACCGGGAAAGTTACGGTTGGCCATGCCGCTATCACCAAGGATTTTTGTGGTTCCGTTGGTGTCGTAAATGTCCAGGACGCTGAACGACGCTCCGGCGGCGCTCATCGTCTGGCCCAAGCCGTCGGCCTGGGAATTCCAGCGGGTGGTGTTGGCCCAGGTGCCGTCGGAGGCGCCGGTCCAATACCACGTGGCGGCATGGGCCGGGAGTGAAGCGATGCAGGAGAAGCCCGCCGCGATGGCGATGGGAACGATATTTTTGAGGGAGGTTTTCATGATGGGGGATGGATGGTT
>JBDRJH010000250.1:0-24707 GCA_043815125.1 Verrucomicrobiota bacterium | reverse complement strand
GGGCGATGGAGCTCGTGCGGGACAACGACATGCACCTGCGGGCCTTTCTCGGCTACGCGGGCTGGTCGGCCGGTCAACTCGAAGGCGAACTCACCGAGGACTACTGGATCACCAGCGACCTGCAGCCGGAGCTGATGGCGATTTCCCCGGATGTGAGCCTTTGGCGGACCGTGCTCGGGGCGATCAGCGACGAGTGGCTGCTGGAAGCTGGCGAACCCGACGACCTCAGCCTGAACTGAATCCGCCGTCCGGGGCGCGAGCGTCCCAAAATTGCGTTTGACAGAGGCGAAGCCGATCTGTGTTTTGGTCCTTTTTATGAAAGTCGTCTCCTCCATCAAATCCGCCAAGAAGCGTCACCCCGACTGCCAGGTCGTCCGCCGCAAGGGGCGCATCTACGTGATCAACAAGACCGACCCCCGCTACAAAGCGCGCCAGGGTTGATCTTCCTTAACCATAAGTATTTATAGCCATGAAAACCGAAGGCCATCCCGTCCTCAACAACGTCTGCTTCCTCGACGTTGGCACCGGCAAGAAGTTCCTCACCAAGTCCACCGTCAAGTCCCCCCGCAAGGAGACCATCGACGGCGTCGAGTATCACGTCATCGTTCGCGATGTCACCATGGATTCGCACCCCGCCTACACCGGCGAGAAGCGCATCGTCGACACCGCCGGCCGCGTGGAGAAGTTCACCACCAAGTTCCGCCGCGCCAAGCCCGTCAAGTAAGTCGGCCCGCGCGACCCGTCCCGGGTCCGAGACGACTTCTCGGGACGCACCAGCGAACCAACCGTTTTCAAAACCCGCCGCATTCGATGCGGCGGGTTTTTTGTGTCCGCAGGGTGCGTAGGCTGAAGCACGCAAAAAAAGGGCGTCGGTTGAGACGACGCCCTTCGGGCAAAATACCGCGAGCCGGCCGCCGCGGTTCGGCGCCACGAGCGGACCGGGTGCCGGGCTCAGTGCGCCACCTCGACCTTGGCGCCCTTGGCCTGGCCGATCTTGGCGAGCAGTTTGCCGAACCAGTCCTGACCGATGTCGAAGGGCTTGCCGCCCTTGATGCGCGGGAACTCGATGGCGCGCAGAATGCCGGCGTTGTCCTCGTCGTGCCCGATCACGCCGCTCTCGCGACGCAGCGCGCACTCGACGGCGAGGTCGGTGCAGCTCTTGATCAGGCGCAGGTCGTCGCTGTTGGCGGTGGCGGCGCGGGCGTAGTAACCGCTCTTTTGGACCAGGCACTTCTCGGCGCCCAGCATCTTGGCGAACTGGTCGCCGAACCACTTGCCGGGGTTGATGGCGTCGAGCTTGACGTGGCCAAACGCGTCGCGCGGCACCTCGTGGCCCTTGGCGGTCATCTCGGCGATGATCGACTCCACGCCGGCACCCTCGGAGATGAAGATGTTCACGCAGTCGTGCTCGTCCATGACGGCCTTCAGGCGCGCGGCCTCGGCGGCGATGTCGACGGCCATCTCGGGGATGAACACGGCATGAACCGAAAGCCGTTCCTTCGAAAGTCCGATGCCGGGCACGAAGGCCTGGCGCTCGACCATGCCTTGGTAGTAGTCGGCGGTGGCGGCGGTGAGCCAGCCGCAGTTGCGGCCCATGACCTCGTGGATGATCAGCATGCGCGGGTTGGCGCCGGACTCGGCCACGACGTTTTGGAAAAAGCGCGCGCCGTGCTCGGCGGCGGTCCAGGCGCCGAGGGACTGGCGGATGGGGTAGACGTCGTTGTCGATGGTCTTGGGCAGGCCGATGACGGTGAGGCCGTAATCGTTCTTCGCGAGGAAGGCGGCGAGGTCGGCCGCGGCGGTGTTGGTGTCGTCGCCCCCGATGGTGTGGAGGATGTCGACGCCGTCCTTGACGAGTTGGTCGGCGGCGACTTTCTGCGGGTCCTCGCCTTCCTTCACCAGGCCGCGTTTCACGCAGTCCTTGACGTTGGTGAGCTTGACGCGGCTGTTGCCGATGGGGCTGCCGCCGTAGCGGTGCAGCGTGGCCGCATGGGCGCGGACCTCGGGGGTGATGGCGTAGCTGTCTCCGGCCAGCAGGCCCTTGTAACCGCCCTTGTAGGCGATGATTTCGATATCCGGAGCGATCTCGGTGTAGCGTTCGATCAGGCCGCCGACGGCGGAGCTGAGGCAGGGCGCGAGGCCACCGGCGGTGAGGAGGGCGACTTTTTTGGGACGGGAGGCGGTGCTCATAAAGTGACCCAAGCTAGGGGCGTGCCGTCGGGTGCGTCCAGCTCGCAGGATGCGCGGCGTTTGGCGAAGGTTGGGCGATGGTTGCGTTGGGTTTGGCTCGCGCCAAAGGGCCCAAAGGCCCGGCATTATTTGTCACTTATTAAGTGACAAATGGCCTTGGCGCACTGGGCATCAAGCAGATGTGGACCAAGAAAAGTGTCACTTAATAAGTGACAAACCGTTTTGGCGCAAAAGAGACCCGGGGGCGCTGAGGGCGGTGGCGTGGGTTCAGGCCTTGCCGGGCTGTTTTTGCGCGAGCTGGGCGAGCAGGGTTTCGGCGATTTGCGTGAAACACTTGCCGGCGGGGCCGTCGGGGTCGAGGGCGGCGGCGGGGGTGCCGGCGTCGCCGGCGGACCGGATTTCGGGGATGAGCGGGACTTCGCCGATGAGGCGGGTGCCGAGTTTCTCCGCAGTGGCGGCACCGCCGCCTTCGCCGAATAGGTGGTGCTTGTTGCCGGCGGGATCGATGAAGTAGCTCATGTTTTCGACGACGCCGAGAACGGGCACGTTGACCTTTTGGAACATAAGGCCGCCTTTGCGCGCGATGCCGGTGGCGGCGAGCTGCGGGGTGGTCACGAGCACGGCTCCGTCGAGCGGCAGGGTTTGCACAAGGGAGAGCTGGGCGTCGCCGGTGCCGGGGGGGAGGTCCACGAGGAGCAGGTCGAGTTCGCCCCACTTCACGTTTTGCACGAACTGCTGGATGGTCTTCATGATCATCGGACCGCGCCAGACGACGGGGGTGTTGTCGTCGATGAGAAAGCCCATGCTCATGACCTTCACGCCATGTTTCTCCATGGGGATGAGCGAATCGCCGTCGACCATGGGACGGCCCTCAAGGCCGATCATGAGCGGCACGGAGGGGCCGTAGATGTCGCAGTCCATCAGGCCCACGCGGCCGGGGCGGCCGCGCGCGGCGAGCAGGCGGGCGGCGGCGCAGGCGAGGTTGACGGCAAAGGTGCTCTTGCCGACGCCGCCTTTGCCGGAGGCGATGGCAACGGCCTTGGCGATGGTCTTGGGGGCGTTGGCGTTGCCGCCGAGATTGCCGCCGGCGGGGGCGGCCTTGGGCGCGGAGACGGCGATGTCGATGATGACGTCCTTCACCTCGGGCAGGGCGCGCAGGCAGTGGTCGACCTCGCGCTTCAAGTGCAGCGGGATCTTGGGGTCGCTGGTGGTGAGGGCGAGCGAGACCTTCACGGTGCCGTCGACCAGGGCGATGGACCGGACCAGACCAAACGACACGATGTCGCGGCTGAAACCGGGGTATTTGACCTGCTTGAGATGCTCTTTGAGTGCGTCGGATGTCACGTCGGGGAAAAGTTGGAAACCTAAAAGGGTTTTACGTTGTTTAGAGGGTGGGGCATGTAAATAGAAATGGCCCCGCCTCCCCTCACCATCATGCGCCTTTTTCCCGTCCACAAACTCATCTTCACATTAACCTTCGCCGCGTTAGCGACGGTCCTCTCCGCGCAGACGCGACCCACCGACGAAATCCTGGTCGACGGTGCGAAGACCATCGCGGTCAAAGTATCCGCGACCTCGGCGGAGTTGAACAATCTCGCCCAGACCGCCTTCAACGCCCACGGCGCCTACCGTCGGGTGGCGGGTGGCGAGTCTTACGCCATCGCGTTTGCACCGGCCGGTCCGAATCAGGTGCAGGTGCAGGTGAGCCGGGGCGGCACGCCGATCCTGAGCCGCGTGGTCAACGGCAGCTCGACGCGCAACGCCCTGTTGCGTGCGGCGGACCTCGCGGTGAAGCAGACCAGCGGCCTGGACGGCTTTTTTGCATCGCGTCTGGCCTTCATCAGCGAGCGCACCGGCAAGACCGAGGTCTACACCGGCGACCTTTTCTCCGGCGAGGTTCGCGGGATCACCAATGACCGCGCGCTGGCGCTCTCGCCGCGCTGGTCGCCGGATGGCCGCCAGCTCATCTACACCAGTTACTTCCGCTCCGGGTTTCCGGACATTTTCCTGCTCGATCTGGCCAACATGCAGCGCAAGACGTTCGTCAGTTTCAAGGGCACCAACAGCAGCGCGCGTTTCAGCGCCGACGGACAGCGCGTCGCGATGGTTCTCTCCGGCGAGGGTAATCCCGAGATCTACGCCGGCACCGCGCAGGGCCAGCGCATCCGTCGCCTGACCCGCAGTTCCTCGGTGGAGTCGTCCCCGTGTTTCTCGCCCGACGGCTCGCGCATCGTGTTCACCTCGGACGCGGCCGGCGGTCCGCAGCTCTACATTATGTCGGCCAATGACGGCAGCGGTGCGCGGCGCCTGCCGACCAACATCAGCGGCTACTGCGCCGAGCCCGACTGGAGCCGCGGCGCGCCCAACAAGATCGCGTTCACCTTCGCCTCTGGCAAAAGCTTCCAGATCGGCGTCTACGATCTCAACGCCCGCGGTCCCGCCAAGCAGGTCTCCAAGGCCCCCTTTGACGCGGTCGAGCCGTCCTGGCTGGCCGACGGACGCCATCTCGTTTTCACCGCGCGCTCCGCCAACAAGCGCAGCCTCTGGCTGCTCGACACCGAGTCGGGCAAGGCCACCCGCATCAGCGCCGAACAACTCGGCAACTGCGGCCAGGCCAGCGTGCTCGCGCCGTGAGCCTGTCGACGGACCCTTCCGTATTCGTTTCGCCGTAAAAAAGGGCCGCCGTGAAAATCACGGCGGCCCTTTTTCTTGTCTGACGTTGAATGACTCGGAGATCAGCCCTGCGCGGGAATCTCCACATTCGTCGCGGCGCGTTGCGCGACCGGTTCGACAGAGGCCGGTGGCTGCTTTTTGGCATCACCGGTGAAAAACTCCACGCTGTGCGACACGTCGGTGTAGCCCTTGGCGCGCAGCTCGTCCTCGATGCGGCGGATCGTGCCGCTCAGTTCCTGGGCGAGTTCCTCGGGCAGTGGCTCGATGTCGCGGTCGCTCTTGTTGATGATGTGGTAGCCGGTGGTGCCGGCGCTTTGGATCTGGTAGAGGCTCGTGCCGTTGTGGAAAAAGCTGCGGCGCACCAAGCCGATGGCCTCGAAGGCCGCGAGGCAGCGATAGACGGTGACCAAGTCGCAGGCGGAATCGCTCAGGCTTTGATGGATTTGCTCGATGCTCACCGGACGGGGCTGGGCGATCATGGCCTTGAGGATCGCCACGCGCGGCTGGGTGACGCGCAGACTGGCCTGCTTCAGACGGTTGCAGGCCTCGTCCAGACGCTGGGTCCGGTTCACGCCGCTGCTGACGGCGGCGAGCGGATGATTGGTTTGGGTAGATGCGATCATTTCTTAAAGACAACTGTTTGCCGTCACCTCCCTGAAACACAAACAGGAAAACGGCTTTTGAGGTGCTGTTTTCAGAGGTAAAATTGGTTCGCCGCCGACCACTCTCGACTTAACCGCTCTGCGGTTGCAACGCGTCCCGACCTGCACTTACCTGCGCGCCAAGACATGCAAGATCTGGACTTCAACGAGATCGTGGAACTCATCCGCAAGGAGGACGGCCGCTACCACCGCCGGGCCTATATCTTTGTGCGCGAGGGCCTTGATAAGACCGTGAAGGCCATCAAGCAGGCCGACGCCGCCCAGAGCCGCCAATCGATGCACATCACCGGGCGAGAGCTTTCCCACGGCCTCAAAACCCACGCCCTCGACCAATACGGCCCCATGGCCAAGCTCGTGCTCGCGGAGTGGGGGATCCGCACCACCTCTGATTTTGGTGAAATCGTCTACAACCTGATTGAGTATAACGTCTTCAGTAAAACCGACAGCGATCGAAAGGAGCACTTCGACGCGGTCTACGACTTCGACGACGTATTTGTCCGTCCCTTCCGGCCCGACCGCCGCTTGGGAGACACCGCCTCGGTCGGCTGCCAGTCCTCCGACTGACCGTCGCCCGCCCGCGCGGCCGTCGACAACCTCCCTTTCCTCGTGCGCCCGATCCGTGCGCCCGCCCCCAACCCTTCATCCATGCCCGCTTCCCTGATCTCCGCCGCCGACCAACGCATGCTCGACAACCTCTGGGCCCGGCCCGTGCACCGCTCGGTGCTGCCCAACGGACTGACCCTCCTCGTGCAGACCGACGACAGCGCGCCGGTCGCCTCCGTGCAGGTCTGGGTCAAGACCGGCAGCATCCACGAGGACCGCCTGCTCGGCAGCGGCGTCTCGCACTTCCTGGAGCACATGCTCTTCAAGGGCACGCCGACCCGCGCCGGCCGCGACATCTCCGCGACGCTTCAGTCGCACGGCGGGCTGGTCAACGCCTACACCAGCTTCGAGCGCACCGTCTACTACGTCGACCTGCCGGCCGTGCACGCCGGCGTCGGCCTGGAGGTCCTCGGCGACATGGTGCTCAACTCCACGCTGCCCGCCGACGAGTTCGCCAAGGAGCGCGACGTCATCCTGCGCGAGATCGCCATGGTGCAGGACGACCCCGACCAACGCCTCGGCGAGACCCTCTTCGCCACCGCCTACCGCGAACATCCGCATAAGTATCCGATCATCGGATACAAGGACGTCTTCTCCTCGCTCACGCGCGACGACCTGCTCGGCTACCTGCGCGCCCGCTACGTGCCCAACAACCTCGTCGTGGTCGTCGCCGGCGACGTCGATCCCGCGGAGATCGAGGCCAAGGTCGCCGCCGTCTTCGGCGCCGCGCCCCGCGGACGCCTCGCCCCCGTGATCGTCTCGCCCGAGCCGCCCCAGTCCGCCCCGCGCGAATCGCACCGATTCGAGGACGTCGAACTCACCCGCGCCGGTTTTTCCTGGCACGTGCCCGGATTGCGCCACGCCGACGTGCCCGGCCTCGACCTGCTCGCCGCCGTGCTCGGCCATGGAGACAGCTCCATCCTTTGGCAGGCGTTGCGCGAGAAGGCCCGTCTGGTCCACTCCATCGACGCGCACTGCTGGACGCCCGCCGACGGCGGCGTGTTCACCATCTCCTTCACCTGCGAGCCGGGCAAACGCGCCGCCGCCGAGCGCGCGGTTCGTCGCGAACTCGATCGGGTCGCCGCCAAGGGCTTCCCGCCCGCGCTCCTGCGCAAGGCCGCCCGCCAGCTCGTGGTCGGCGAGATCAACTCGCGCAAGACCGTCTCGGGCCGCGCCGGCCGGCTCGGCTCGGCCGAGGTGTGCGCCGGCGACCTCGACTTTGCGCGCTCCTTCTTCGCGCGGCTGGCCCGCGTGAAATCGACCGACCTGCGGCGCCTGGTGCGCGACTACCTTGCGCCCTCGGCGCAGACCTGCATCTCGCTCAACCCGCTGGCCTCCGCGCCCCCGGCCGCGACGGTCAAGCCGCCCCGCCGGACCGCCGCGACCGGCGAGCCGCTCACGCTGCCCAACGGCGCGCGTCTGCTCCTGTTGCCCGCGTCCGGCCTGCCCAACCTGCACCTGCGCCTGCTCTTCGAAGGCGGTCCGTCGCAGGAGCCGGCCGACCGCCGCGGCGTCACCACGCTGCTCGCCACCATGCTCACCCGCGACACGATCCGGCGCAGCGCGGCGGCGGTGGCCGGTTCCATCGAGGAGGTCGGCGGTTCGTTTTATCCCTTCTCGGGCAACAACAGCTTCGGCCTCGCGCTGGAGGTGCTGCCGGCCGATCTCGACCGCGGCCTCACGCTGCTCACCGAGGCGCTGTCGGCGCCGGCCTTCAAGGCGGGCACGCTCGACATCGAGCGCGAGGCGCAGCTGGCCGAGCTGCAGCAGGACGCCGACGACGTGGTGACCTTTGCCCGCAAGCTGATCCGCCGAAGCTACTTTGAGGGACACCCGTTCGCGGTCGACGCGACCGGCGACGCCGACGGCCTGAAGGCCGTGAAACCCGCCGACCTGCGCGCGCTGTGGAAGCGCCTTGGCGTGGCCGGCAACGCCGTGCTGGTGGCCTCGGGCGACTTTGATCCGAAGCAACTGGCGCCGCGGTTGAAGGCGCTGCTGGCGAGGCTCCCCAAGGGCAAGGCCCCGGCGCGGCCGGCCCCGTTCGCCGCGCCGGTGGCGCGCGACCTGGTGGAGCAACGCGCCTGCGAGCAGGCGGTGGTCTTCGACGCATTCCCCGGGCCGGGTCTGCTGGAGGCGGACCAGACGGTGGCCGAGGTCGTGGACGAGTTGTTCAGCGGCATGTCGTCGCGTTTGTTCGAGCGCGTGCGCGAGGAGAAGGGCCTGGCCTACTTCGTGCGCTCGTCGCGTATCGTCGGAGTGAATACGGGCATGTTCTGCCTGTTCGCGGGCACGGCCCCGGCGACGGCCGGCGCGGTGCGCGCGGAGTTCGACGCCGAGCTGGCGCGGGTGCGCGCCGGTCGCGCGACCAAGGCCGAGCTGGAGCGCTGCCGCACGCGGCTCAAGGCCGGCCGGCGCATGGGCCTGCAGACCAACGCGGCCCGGGCGATGCACGCCGGCCTGAACCTGCTTTTTGGCCAGCCGCTGGAGACGCCGGAGCAATATGACGCGCGCATCGACGCGGTGACCGCGGCGGACGTGAAGACGTTTGTGCGCGAGCGCCTGCGGCCCGACGCCCGGGTCCGGCTGGTGGTGCGGCCCTGAGCGGGGCTCACCGCTTGGTATCCGAGGCGCCGCCGTTCCACTTGAGCTTGGTGCGGACGACCGAGAAGTGGCTGTGGCCGGGCTGCTGGATGAGGCGCAGGCGGGTGGGGGCGACGCTGATCTCGACGATGTCCTCGCAGCCGACGTCGGGCAGGCGCTGGCCGTCGACGGCGACCGCCAGGCAGGAATTCTCGCGGTGGGTGCGGACTTGGAGGCGCACGCTTTGCTTGAAGATGATGGAGCGGTTGCTGAGCGTGTGCGGGCAGATGGGGGTCATCACAAACACGTCGGCGCCGGGCTGGATGAGCGGTCCGCCCGCCGAGAGGTTGTAGGCGGTGGAGCCGGTCGGGGAGGAGAAGATCAGGCCGTCGCAGAGGTAGTCGGTGACGAACTCGCCGTCGGCCACGACTTCGAGCCGCACGAGGCGCGAGTTGGAGCCGTCTTTGATGAGCACGTCGTTGAGCCCGAGGCAGGCCGGGCCGTCGGCGGAGGAACACTCGAGCAGGGCGCGCTCGGCGAGACCGTAGTCGCCGGCGATGATGGCGGCGAAGCGCGCGCGGGCCTCCTCGGCGGGCAGGGTGGTGAGGAAACCGAGGCTGCCGCGATTGATGCCGAGCACGGGCACCTGCTCGCGGGCGGCCTCGTCGACCACGCCGAGCAGGGTGCCGTCGCCGCCGATGGTGACGCAGGCGTCGCGTCCGCGCAGATGACCGGCGGGCAGCGGGAACTCGCCGGTGAGGCTCACGTCGACGCCGGCCTCGCGGGCGACCGCCATGAGTTCGTCGGCGAGCGCGGGCGCGCCGGTTTTGTCTTCGTTGACGACAAAGGCGATGGAGCGGAGGGGAGGCATGGCGCGTTGGGTTGGAGCGGGAGGTTAGTGCAAAACGGTGTTCAGGCAAAGCGCGCGGGCCGTTCGTGTGGTCAGGCCTGTCGGGCCCCGAGGTCGCCGGGCGTGTGCGGGGCCGGGAAGGCGGCGGGGGCGGTGCCGGGGACTTGCGGCGCGATTTTTTTCCAGAGGGCGGCGGCCTTGTCGGCGATGATTTCCTGGGCGCGGCCGACCTCGGCGGCGCGGGCGGCGCGGTTCTCGGCGGCGATCTGTGCGAGGTCGTCGAGGTTGTAGAGAAAGACGTTCTCCAGTTCGCTGGCCGCGGGCTCGATGTCGCGGGGGAGGGCGAGGTCGATGAAGAAGAGCGGGTCGGCGCGGCGGCGCTGCATGGCCGCGGCGACCTGCCGGGCGGTGACGACGGCCACCGGCGCGGAGGTGGAGGCGACGACGATGTCGTGGTCGCCGAGGCGGGCGTCGACCTGGTCCCACGGGAGCGCGGCGGCGCCGAGCGCGGTGGCGACGGGCAGGGCGCGCTCGAGGGTGCGGCTGGCGACGGTGAGGTCGCGGGCCCCGCGGCTCTGGAAGGCCTTGGCGGTCTTTTCGCCGATCTCGCCGGCGCCGAGCAGGAGCACGCGGGTGGAGGCGAGGTCGCCGAAGATCTTCAGCGCGAGCTCCACGGCGACGTTGGCCACGCTGATGTTGCCCTCGGTGATGGCGGTGTGGGTGCGCACGTGCTTGGCGTGCTGAAAGGTTTTTTGGAAGACGCGGTTGAGCACGGGGCCGACGCTGCGGCGGGTCTGGGCGACGGCGTAGGCCTCCTTGAGCTGGCCGAGGATCTCGGTCTCGCCGAGCATCTGGGAATCGAGGCCGGCGGCCACGGTGATGGCGTGCCGCACCGCGCCGAGTCCGGTCGCGGTGTGGCGGATGCCGGCGAAGTCGGCCGGCGCCAGCGACTGCAGTTCGCAGAATGCGTCCTGCACGCGGCCCTCGGTGTCGGCGGATCCGGCGACACCGTAGATCTCGACGCGATTGCAGGTGTTGAGCACGGTGAACTCGCGCAGGCCGGGCAGGGCGGCGAGGGCCTGTTGAAACGCGGCCATCTTGTCGGCGCCGAGCGCGAGCTTCTCGCGCAGTTCGAGCGGGGTGGTGTGGTGGCTGGCGCCGACCACGAAGAGGTGGGGCGCGTCGCTCATCGGTCCTGGATCGGCGCGGGTTGATCGACGGGCTGCCGGCTGGAGTTGACCGGACCGAGCGAACCGAGGGCCACGGCAAAGAGGATGATGCACGTCCAGGCCAGGCGTTTGGCGAGCAGGACCTGGCGGATGCGCAGCGCGCAGGCGGTCGCGTAGGCCAGCCAGACCGCGATGGTGACGAGGAGCTTGGGCGCGTTGACCGACGAGGTGTCGTCGAGCCAATACGCCGAGCCCACCGCCAGCGAGGCGGCCAGCAGAGCCACGCCGGTGGCGAGCAGCCGCAGGTTCATCTGGTCGAGGTCGCGCACCGGGGGCAGAAAGGAGAACAACCCGCGCAGGTGGTGGCGTTTCAGGCTGAAGACCTGCAGCAGATACATGATCGAGGTCAACGCGAGCAGGCCGAAGACGCCGTAGCTGAAGAGCGCGAGCGCGGCGTGAAACTCGATCCAGGCGTTGCCCCCGAAGATGCCCACGCGGCGCACCGCGTCCCACGATGGGATGGCCAGCGAGGTCAGCGAGAGCGTGGTCGTGAGCATGCAGGTGAAGTAGCCCAGCAGGCTCAGTCGGAAGGCCGGTCCGATGACCAGATAGAGCGTGATGGCCGACCACGCGGTGAATTGGAAAATCTCAAAGGTGTTGCCGAGCGGGCAGCCCTTGACCTCCAGTCCGCGCAGGTAGAGCCCGGTGGTCTGCAACACGTAGCCGATGGCGATGATCGCATACATCCACCCGTGCGAATGGCGGCGGTCGCGCAGCAGGGCGACGGTGCCGAGCACGAAGCCGGCGAAGTAGGCCGCGGCGGCCAGCCAGAGCCAGGCGCGGTCGGTGGCGAGCCAGTCGGGCAGGATTGCGACGAGTTCGGGCATGTTCAGCGGGTCAACTTGCGCGGCCTCGCGGCGGAGGGCAAGCGCCGGCGGTGGCGGCCCAGAAGCGGCACTCGTCGGAAAACTCGCGCACGGCCCGCGACTCCTTGGCCAGTTCGCGACGGAGCCGGTCTTCGGCGTGGACCCAGCCGGTGGCCTGGAGGTCGGCGAGGATTTCCGCGCGGTCGGGCAGGTGCATGAAGGTGCGCCCGAGGTCGTCCTCAAAGTAGCGGTCGCCGAACTCGACGAGGGCGGGATCCTGTTTGCCGTTGACCCAGCGCATCGCCTCCAGCCGCCACATGGCGCGCTCGGCCGGCGAGTGGTCGCGGTCATGCGTGGTGAAGAGCAGCGGCGCGCCCTCGCGGCAGACCGCCCGCAGTTGGCGCAGCGCGCGGCGGCGGTTGCGCCGGCCGGGGATCTGCATGAGGCCGTTGAACATGAACAGCGCGCCGTCGTGCGGCGGGGTGGGGCGGTGGACCTTGTCGAGCTTGGTGGCGTCGGCGTGAAAGATCGCGATGTCGGCCTGGCGCTCCAGAAACAAAGACCAGGCTTGGGCAACCAGTTCCTCGGCGAAGTCGAAGGCGGTGAGGTTGCGGTAGCCGCGTTCCCAGAGCGCCATGCTCACGCGACCGGCCCCGCAGCCGGCCTCGATCAGGCGGGCGTTCTTGTCGGGGAAAAAACGCGCGATCATCGCCTCCTCGGAGGTCCAGAGTCCGAGCTTATGGGCGGCGCGGGTGTAATGGATCACCGCCCGCACGTCATTGAAGTCCTCCCGGACATTGGCGGCGGAAATTTTACGGGCGGACTGGGTCGGGCTGCTCGGCAAGCCAGCGAGCGCAATCACGAGCGGGCTCCTTGGCAAGGCCGGCGGCCCAAAATCTCATTGCCCCGGGCCGCCCGGCGGGGCTTGCTCTGGCTTTTGTCCCTTTAACCACGACCCAGCCCATGAAGCGCACCCACCACTGTGCCCAACTCACCGCCGCCGACCTCGGAGCCTCCGTCGCTCTCGAAGGCTGGGTGGACTCCATCCGCGACCACGGCGGCATCCTCTTCATCGACCTGCGCGACCGCAAGGGCATCACCCAAGTCAAGTTCGATCCGCAGGACAACGCCGCCCTCGCCGAACAGGCTGCGCACGTGAAGCCCGAGTCTGTCATCGCCGTCACCGGCACGGTCGTCGCCCGCCCCGAAGGCACCACCAACGCCCATTTGCCCACCGGCGCGATCGAGGTCGATGCCTCCGGCCTGACCATCCACAACATCGCCGACACGCCCCCGTTCCCGCTCGACGACGCCGGCGGCGACAAGGTCAACGAAGACCTCCGCCTCACCTACCGTTACATGGACCTGCGCCGCCCGAAAATGCTGCGCAACCTCCAGGTGCGTCACAAGACCGCCAAGTCCATCCGCGACTACTTTGACTCCCAGGAATTCATCGAGGTCGAGACCCCCGCGCTCTTCAAGTCCACCCCCGAAGGCGCCCGCGAATACCTCGTGCCGTCGCGCATTCACCCCGGCGAATTCTACGCGCTTTCGCAGTCGCCGCAGCAGTTCAAGCAGATCCTCATGGTCGCCGGCGTGGAGCGTTATTTCCAAATCGCCCGCTGCTTCCGCGACGAAGACCTGCGCGCCGACCGCCAGATGGAATTCACCCAGGTCGACGTCGAGGCCTCCTTCATCGACCGCGAGGACGTCTACGCGCTCTTCGAAGGCATGCTCAAAAAAATCTGGAAGGACGTGCTCGGCACCGACATCGCGACCCCCTTCCAGCGCATGCCCTACCACGAGGCGATGAACCGCTTCGGCGTCGACAAACCCGACCTGCGCTTCGGCATGGAGTTGCAGGACTTCTCCGAGGTCTTTAAGGAGTCCGCCTTCAAGGTTTTCTCCGGCACCGTGGCCAACGGCGGCTGCATCAAGGCCATCAACGCCAAGGGCCTCGCCGACCTCACCCAGGGCGAACTCAAGAACCTCGAGGACACCGCCAAGAGCCTTGGCGCCAAGGGTCTCGCCTTCATCCGCGTGCAGGCGGGCGAGTGGAAGAGCCCCATCGTGAAGTTCTTCTCCGACGCCGAGAAGGCCGCCCTCACCGAGCGCCTCGGCATCGAGGACGGCGACATGGTCTTCTTCGCCGCCTCCCCGTGGGAACAGGCCTGCGCCATCCTCGGCCGCGTGCGCCTCGACGCCGCCCAGCTGCTGGTCAAACGCGGCAAGCTCACCATCCGCGCCGACGACTGGCGTTTCCTCTGGGTGATCGAATTCCCGCTCATGTCCTACGACGAGGAACAGGGCCGCTTCGTCGCCACGCACCACCCGTTCACCGCGCCGGTGCCCGAGGACGTGCCCCTGCTCGACACCGACCCCAAAGCCGTGCGCGGCCAGCACTACGACCTCGTGCTGAACGGCATGGAGATGGGCGGCGGCTCGATCCGTATTCATCAACCCGACGTGCAGAAGAAAATCTTTGAGGACGTGCTCAAGATTCCCGCCGACATCGTGCAAAGCCGTTTCGGTTACATGCTCAAGGCCTTCAGCTACGGCGCGCCTCCGCACGGCGGCATCGCCTTTGGCCTCGACCGCCTGTGCGCGTTGCTCTGCGGCACCACCAGCATCCGCGACGTCATCGCCTTCCCCAAGACGCAGAAGGGCCAGTGCTTGATGACCCAGTCGCCGACCCCGGTCACCGCCAAACAGCTCAAGGAGCTGCACATCAACACGGTCATCCCCGAATAAGTCCAAACGTATCCACTGCGCAAAAAACCGTCCCGTTCGCGGGGCGGTTTTTTTGTGCCCAAACCCCATGGCACGGAAGCTGCAAACTTTCGGGCAAGCCGAAGGAGTCCCGCAGTGCGGGCGCGGCCGCTGCCACCAGCCACCAACAACAACCAACACGCATGAAACGACTGCTCTCATCCATCATGCCCGGTCTTTGGAGAACCGGGTTAATCGCCGCCTGCATGGCCTTGCTCGCGTCCTCTCTGTCCGCCCAGGAAGTCACTGAAACCGCCGAGGCCGTCGCCGAGGTGGCCGAGGAGGTCGCCTACCTGCCGCAAAGCACCGCCGACATCCTCTGGCTGCTCATCGCCGGCATCCTCGTGTTCTTCATGCAGGCCGGCTTCGCCATGGTCGAGGCCGGCATGACCCGCGCCAAGAACGCCTGCAATATCATGATGAAAAACCTCATGGACTTCAGCATCGGCGCCCTCGCGTTCTGGGCCCTCGGCTACGCCTTCATGTATGGCGGCGAGGGCAACTCCTTCATCGGTTGGGACAGCAGCTACATCATGATGTCCTCCATGACCGACGCCACCGACAACGCCACCAGCATCGGCTGGTTCTTCCAGGTCGTGTTCGCCGCCACCGCCGCCACCATCGTGTCGGGCGCCATGGCCGAGCGCACCAAGTTCGTCGCCTACTGCTTCTACTCCCTGATCATCTCGCTGCTGCTCTACCCGATCACCGGCCACTGGATCTGGGGCGGCGGCTGGCTCGGTGAAATGGGTATGCGCGATTTCGCCGGCTCCACCGTGGTGCACTCCGTCGGCGCCTGGGCCGCCCTCGCCGGCGCGATCCTCGTCGGCGCCCGCAAGGGCAAATTCGGCGCGGACGGCCGCCCGATGCCGATCCCCGGCCACAACCTCATCCTCTCCACGCTCGGCGTGTTCATCCTCTGGTTCGGTTGGTATGGCTTCAACCCCGGCTCCACTCTGCTCGCCATCGACGGCATCGCGCACGTCGCCGTCACCACCACGCTCGCCGCCGCCGCCAGCGGTCTGGTCGCCATGGCCGTCAGCTGGATTCGCACCGGCAAGCCCGACCTCTCCATGACCCTCAACGGCGTGCTCGCCGGCCTGGTCGCCATCACCGCGCCCTGCGCCTCCGTCACCACCGGCTACGCGGTCATCATCGGTCTGATCGCCGGCGCGCTGGTCTACTTCTCCTGCCTCTTCATCGAGGACAAACTGAAAATCGACGACCCCGTCGGCGCCATCTCGGTGCACGGCGTCTGCGGCGCCTTCGGCACCCTCGCGGTCGGCATCTTCGGCAGCCGTGCGGTCGATGTCCTCTACTGGGACGAAGAGACCGCGATCATGGACGGCGTCGTTTACGGCGGCGGCTTTGGCCAGCTCTGGATCCAGCTCGTCGGCGTGGCCAGCGTCTTCGCCTTCACCTTCGGCACCGCCTTCATCCTCTTCACCATCCTCAAGGCCACCGTCGGCCTGCGCGTTTCCGAGGAGGAGGAAACCTACGGCCTGGATATCGGCGAACACGGCATGGAAGCCTACCCGGACTTCTCCACTCGCCAGAGCTGACCACCAACCCTGAACCCATCCTCATCGCATGAAACTCATCATCGCCATCATCAAGCCCTTCAAACTGGAAGAGGTTAAGGAAGCCCTGGCCGCCGTCGGCATCGAGGGCATGACCGTGACCGAGGTCAAAGGCTTTGGCCGCCAGAAGGGCCATACCGAGATCTACCGTGGTTCCGAATACACCGTGGACTTCCTGCCCAAGGTGAAGCTCGAGATCGTCGTTCCGGACGAGTCAGTAACCAAGACCGCCGACGCCATCATCAAGGCCGCCAAGACCGGCAAGATCGGCGACGGCAAGGTCTTTGTTCTACCCATCGAGGAAGCCATCCGCATCCGCACCGACGAACGCGGCGACTCCGCCGTCTGATCGGTCCGGGGGGAGCAGGTATCCTTCCCGCTTTCCTCCGGTAAACCATCTCAGACCACATCCCAGGCCGGCTCCTGTGCGGAGCCGGCCTTTTGTTTTAGTCGAACAGCCTCGATGGATTCTTAAGTCTATTTCCTTTAGGTAATTAATGTTATTTTTGTTTGGTGGGAATGGTCTGGGATCATCGCTTGTATGAGTTTTATTCACACCGCGCGAAGTCTTGGCATAGCCCCTGCTAAACTCCGGCAATCCTTATCCGGCTCAACGATAAGCGAACCAAACCACACCACCTCCCAACCCTACACGATACCTACACTATGAAGCTATGGTCCCAGTCCATGACCGGCGCGCTGAAGATGTTCGGCATTTTCGCGCTGCTGGCTTTGCTCACTCCGGTTTTTGCGCAGGAGGCGGCCGAGGCCGTCGCCGATGCCGCTGAAGCCGTCGCCGAAACGGTCGAGGCCGCCGCCGAAGAGGCGCCCGCCTATGCCGACTACGACGCCTTCACCGCGTCTCCCGGCTTTGCCCTCTTCACGGTCAACAACCTCTGGTTGCTGATCTCCGCCGCCCTGGTGTTCATCATGCACCTCGGCTTCTCCACCGTTGAGTCCGGCCTCTGCCAGGCGAAGAACACCGTGAACATTCTGTTCAAGAACGTGTTCATCGTCTGCATCGGCCTGCTCGGCTATGCCTTCTACGGCTTCAACGCCATGTATCCGGGCGACTTCAACGGCTGGTTCGCCGTCGGTTCCTGGTTCGGCGTCAGCAACGACGACATGAGCCTGATGACCGACTCCTATGCCGCCTACACCTGGTGGACGGACTTCATCTTCCAGGGCATGTTCGCCGCCACCGCCGCGACCATCGTCTCCGGCGCCGTCGCCGAGCGTATCAAGCTGGGCAGCTTCATGCTCTACGCCACGCTCCTGGTGACCTTCATCTACCCGATCACCGGCTCCTGGCAGTGGGGCGGCGGCTGGCTCTCCGAGAAGGGCTTCTATGACTTCGCCGGTTCGACCCTCGTTCACGCCTTCGGTGGCTTCGCCGCCCTCGCCGCCGTGATCGTCCTCGGTCCCCGCCTCGGCAAATACAAGGATGGCAAGATCATCCCCAAGCTCGGTCACTCCATGCCTCTCGCCACCATCGGCGTGTTCCTGCTCTGGCTCGGCTGGTTCGGCTTCAACGGCGGCTCCGTGCTGAGCGCTGATCCCCGCACCGTCTCCTACGTCTTCGTGACCACCTCCCTGGCCGCCGCCGCCGGCGCGCTGCTCTCGATCTTCACCTCCTGGGTGCTGCTCAAGAAGCCCGACCTCTCGATGGCCCTCAACGGCATCCTCGCCGGTCTCGTCGGCATCACCGCCGGCGCCGACTCCATCGGCATGGGCGGTTCCATCATCGTCGGCGCCATCGCCGGCGTGATCGTGGTCTTCTCGATCATCTTCTTCGACAAGATCAAGATCGACGACCCGGTCGGCGCCATCTCCGTGCACGGCGTGTGCGGTGTCTGGGGCACCGTCGCGGTCGGTCTCTTCTCCGAGGCCGCCCCCGTCAGCATCCAGATCATCGGCGCCCTCTCCGTCGGCATCTTCGCCTTCGTCGCCTCGCTGGTTCTCGCCCTCATCTGCAAGGCCATCATGGGCTGGCGTGTCAGCGCCGAGGAAGAGACCGAGGGTCTCGACGCCGGCGAGCATGGTGCCGAGGCTTATCCCGACTTCACCGCGGCCCACAAGTAAGCCGACGACGTGAATTGAACTCCGACCCCGGCATCCTCCACGGAGCCGGGGTCACATCAAAAACTTACGCACACAAACGCCAATTTATCATCGCATGAAACTCATCATCGCCATCATCAAGCCCTTCAAACTTGAAGAGGTTAAGGAAGCCCTGGCCGAGATCGGCATCGAGGGCATGACCGTGACCGAGGTCAAGGGCTTCGGCCGCCAAAAGGGCCACACCGAGATCTATCGCGGTTCCGAATACACCGTGGACTTCCTGCCCAAGGTGAAGCTCGAGATCGTCGTTCCCGACGATTCGGTCACCAAGACGGCCGACGCGATCGTGAAGGCCGCCAAGACCGGCAAGATCGGAGACGGCAAGGTCTTCGTGCTGCCGATCGAGGAAGCCATCCGCATCCGCACCGACGAACGCGGCGACTCCGCCGTCTGATTGGTCCGACCGGCAAACTCAACCAACCAACTGCGCCGGCCTTCCGAAAGGGAGGCCGGTTTTTTTGCGCCCGATTCAAGGGACGCCCACCCAAAGCCAAAATCCGGCTATTATCGGTGGTTGCGCCGTTTGAGAGACTGGTCCAAGTTGGTGGTCGAAACGCTTTCGAACATCCATGAAACTCATCATCGCCATCATCAAACCCTTCAAGCTGGAGGAAGTTAAGGAAGCCCTCGCCGGCATCGGCATCGAGGGAATGACCGTGACCGAGGTCAAGGGCTTCGGCCGTCAAAAAGGCCACACCGAGATCTATCGCGGTTCCGAATACACCGTGGACTTTCTGCCCAAGGTGAAGCTCGAGATCGCCGTCGACGACGCCACCGTCGCCAAGGCCGTCGAAACCGTCGTGAAGGCCGCCAAGACCGGCAAGATCGGCGACGGCAAGGTCTTCGTGATGCCCCTCGAGGAGGTCATCCGCATCCGCACCGACGAGCGCGGCGACGAGGCCATCTGATTTCGACTCCTCGCAGTCCATGTTTTCCAGCGGCCCAACTCGGGCCGCTTTTTTTTGCGCTCATCGCTCCCGACTCGATCCCTCGGGGCGGGAAGGCCCGGTAAGCAGAAATAAAAACTAACCAGATAAGTTAGTTTTTATTTCTGCGTTCGGTTCTTTCTGGCTTTGATTAAATGAAAGGGGCCTCTCTTTGGAAGATTTTTATCAATAAGTGGTTAAGATAATTTCGTTCGGACGATGTCATGGCAGTTGACGGTCTATTCTTTGTGGTTTCCGCCTTTCGAGTCCTCAAAACATTTTTTTCTTCATAAAAACTAACCTAGCTGGTTAGTTTTTATCGCCAATAGGGCTGTGGATCGCGGTAGGGAAAAGGGGGGGCGCGATCACTGGCGGGATTGGGCTGGGCGGGGGTTTCTTTGCTGATGTCCGGTTTGTCCGGCCGGACTCTCGCTTGGATCAAACTTCGTTCTGCGTATAGACCGTGTTTGCGCTTTTTTGAGGCGATTGGCGTCGAAGGTGAGCTAATTTGCACACGGGCTGTCTATTAGTGAGCAAGGTTTAATTCCATTTAAGATACTCATAGACAATTTGATGAATAATCTATGATTAAAATTAATCATGAATGGTATTAATGGCTCAGGGGTTGCTGCCATTTGCGACCCTCCCTATGAAATCAACCCTTCGTTCCCTGTTTGTCTGGACGGCGCTCACTCTTGCGTCGTTTGGATTCTTCGATGCCGACGCCGTGTTGCGAGCCGAGCCGGTGTCTGCCGGCTCCGTCGAAACCGCCCTTGCGGAGCCTTCGTTGGAGCAGCGCATCGCCGACCTTGAGGCCTACATCAACAACACCGAGCGCACGCCGGACGTCGCCTCGAAGATCCCCGGTCCCGGGCCCGGCCACAACGCCTGGCAAATGATCTCCACCGCGTTGGTGATTTTTATGACCCTGCCCGGTCTCGCGCTTTTTTACGGCGGTCTCGTTCGTAAAAAGAACATCCTCTCCGTCATGGCCCAGTGCATGGGCATCGCCGGACTCGTGACCATCCTGTGGTGGGCGGTCGGCTACTCGCTGGCGTTTGGCGAGGGTGGCAACGCCTTCATCGGCGGCCTCGGCCATATCTTCCTCAAGGGCGTCGACGCCGACGCCACCGGTGCCGGCTACCACTGGATCAGCGACACCATGTGGGCGATGTTCCAGCTCTCGTTCGCCATCATCACACCGGCGCTGATCGTCGGCGCCATCGCCGAGCGCATGAAGTTCTCCGCAGTGCTGCTCTTCACCGCGCTTTGGATGTTCGCGGTGTATTTCCCCTTCGCCCACATGGTCTGGGCGGTGGACGGCTTCATGGCCGGTCCGCTCAATCCCGGGGCGGCCATCAAGGCCATCGACTTCGCCGGCGGCACCGTGGTCCACATGACCTCCGGCTGGTCGGCGCTGGTGCTGTGCATCATCCTCGGCCCGCGTCTCGGTTTTGGTAAGGAGAAGATGGCCCCGCACAGCATGGTCATGTGTATGATCGGCACCGGCATGCTCTGGGTCGGCTGGTATGGCTTCAACGCCGGCTCCGCGCTCGGCGCCGACGGCATCGCGGCCAACGCCTTCGCCACGACCACGCTGGCGGCCGCCACCGGTGGCTTTGCCTGGGCCATGGCCGAGTGGCTGACCCGCGGCCATCCCTCCGTGCTGGGCTTTTGCTCCGGCATCGTTGGCGGCCTGGTGGTCGTCACCCCCGGCGCCGGCTTCGTCAGCCCGGGCTCGGCGGTGATCATGGGGGCCATCGCCGGCGTGGTGACCTACGGCGCGGTTGCGTTCCTCAAGTCCAAGCTCGGCTACGACGACGCGCTCGACACCTTCGGCGTGCACGGCGTTGGCGGCACGCTGGGCGCGATCCCCACCGGCGTCTTTGCCGACGCCGAGATCAACGGTGCGGTCGGCGCGCTCAAGGACGGCCTGCTGGTCGAGCAACTCAAGTCCGTCGCGGTCGCGGTGGTCTGGAGTGTCGTGGCCACCACGGTCATCGCGCTGGTGGTCAAGTTCACCATCGGCCTGCGTCCGACCGCCGAGGTCGAGCGTCAGGGTCTCGACATCAACGAGCACGGCGAGGAGGGCTACGTGGAGTAATCCGCCGCCGCGCCAAACCGTATCAATCATCCAACTACAACCATGAAACTCATCAGCGCCATCATCAAACCCTTCAAACTGGAGCAGGTTAAGGAAGCCATCACCGCCCTCGGCGTCGAGGGCATGACCGTGACCGAGGTCAAGGGCTTTGGCCGTCAGAAGGGTCACACCGAGATCTACCGCGGCTCCGAATACACCGTGGACTTCCTGCCCAAGGTGAAGATCGAGCTGGTCGTGCCGGACGACATCGTCTCCGCCGTTTGCGACGCGATCGTGAAGGCGGCCAGGACCGGCAAGATCGGCGACGGCAAGATCTTCGTGCGTCAGGTCGAGGAGGCCATTCGCATCCGCACCGAGGAGCGCGGCGAAGACGCGGTCTGAGCAGGTCAGGACAGCGAAGGGCGGCCGATTATCGGCCGCCCTTTTTTTGCAGGAGTGCCGCTGGCGACGCCCGTTTGGCTCCGGCCAGTCGGACCACGTCTGTTTCCTGTGCGAACCTCCAACGGGCGTCGCCAGTGAAGCCCCTACAAGTTGCCGGCGTGGTGACGCAGGGCGCGCTGGTGGGCGGCGATGCCGATGTCTTCGCTGGTCTCGGCAAGCACGTCCATCAGCGTGCGCACGGCCTCGGCGGGCTGACCGGCATCGTATTGTGCCAGCGCCAGGTAGGCGGCGAACTCGGCGTTGTCGGGGAACTGCGCACGGGCTTTATCAAGCACGTTGACCGCGCGCTCCGCCTGACCGGAGAGGCGCAGGCAGTTGCCCAGGCCGACCAGTGCGTTGGCGTGATCGTTGGGCGGCAGGCCGAGGCTGAGGGCGCGCTCGTATTCCGGCACGGCTTGGGCGGGACGGTCGAGGGTGTCGAGCGTCCAGGCAATCTGGAAGGCGATCTCGGCATTGTGCGGGTGCTTGGCGTCGAGGTCCTTAAGCCGGCCGAGCACGTGTTCGGTCTGTCCTCCGTGGCGCGCGCCGACGATGGCGTCGAGCACGGGCTTCCAGTCGGTGGCGGCGGCGAAGGGATCCATGATTGTGTGGAGAACGGACATTCCTGTCCGTTTGTTTGGGCGTTGAGGGGAACGGACAGGAATGTCCGTTCTCCTAGGGGTCAGCTTGCGGGCTTTTCGGTCTTCACCGCGAGGGCGCGGGTCTTGATTTCGTTGAGCAGGCGCGGGATGAACTCGTCGACCGGGATGACGCCCTCGTCGCCCTTGGCGCGGGAGCGCACGGAGATCGCGCGGGCCTCGGCCTCCTTGGCGCCGAGCACGAGCATGTAGGGCACCTTGGCGAGCTCGGCGCGGCGGAGCTTGGCACCGAGCTTGTCGCTGTCCTCGTCGAGCACCACGCGCACGCCGGCGTCGCGGAGCTGGGCGAGCAGTTCACGGCCGTAGTCGAGGGTTTTTTCCGAGATGGGCACGAGGCGCACTTGCTCGGGGGCGAGCCACACGGGGAAGTCGCCGTTGAAGTGCTCGATCAGCACGCCGCAGAAACGCTCCATCGAGCCGAAGGGCGCGCGGTGGATCATGACGGGGCGGTGTTTTTCGTTGTCCGCGCCGATGTAGGAGAGGTCGAAGCGGATGGGCAGGTTGTAGTCCACCTGCACGGTGCCGAGCTGCCACTCGCGGCCGATGACGTCCTTGATGACGAAGTCGATCTTGGGTCCGTAGAAGGCGGCCTCGCCGGGTTCTTCAGTGAAGGGCACGCCGAGGGTCTTGGCGGCCTCGCGGCAGGCGTTCTCGGCCTTGTCCCAGTTGGCGGCGTCGCCGGTGTATTTGGAGGAGTCGGGGTCGCGCAGACCTACGCGCACGCGGTAGTCGGCCATGCCGAGGGTGGTGAGCACGGTCTTCACGAGGCTGAGGCAGCCCTGGATCTCGGCGGTGATCTGGTCCTCGGTGCAGAAGAGGTGGGCGTCGTCCTGGGTGAAGCCGCGCACGCGGGTCATGCCGTTGAGCTCGCCGGATTGTTCCCAGCGGTAAACGGTGCCGAACTCGGCGAGGCGCACGGGGAGGTCGCGGTAGGAGTGCGGCTGCGAGGCGAAGATCTTGATGTGATGGGGGCAGTTCATCGGCTTCAGCATGAAGCCGTCGAGCAGTTGGGTGGGATCCATCACGCGATCCTGGCCGATCATCTCGGCGCCGACGCGCTCGTTGAGGTTGGCGGCGAAGTGCGAGGTGACGGCCTCGAGGCGGGCCGTCATGTCGGCGCAACTACAGCCGGCCGAGGCGATCTCGGCGAGCTGGTCGGGCTCGGGGATGGCGGGGAACTGCGACTCCTTGTAGTAGGGGAAGTGGCCGGAGGTCTTGTAGAGCGAGAGCTTGCCAATGTGCGGGGTGAAGACCTGCGAGTAGCCCTGCTTGCGCAGCTCCTCGGAGATGAAGTTTTGCAGTTCCTGACGGATGACGGAGCCGTTGGGGGTCCAGAGGATGAGGCCCTGGCCGACGTCTTCGTCGATGTGGAAGAGCTTGAGTTCCTTGCCGAGCTTGCGGTGGTCGCGGGCCTTGGCGGCCTCTATGCGGGCCAGGTATTCGGCGAGCTGTTCCTTGTTTTCGAAGGCGGTGCCGTAGATGCGCTGGAGCTGTTTGTTTTTCTCGTCGCCGCGGTGATAGGCACCGGCGATGGAGAGGAGTTTGAAGGCCTTCAGCTTGGCGGTGTAGCGCACGTGGGTGCCGGCGCAGAGGTCGAGGAACTCGCCGTTCTCGTAGAACGAGATGGCCTCGCCCTCGGGGATGTCGTCGAGACGGCCGAGTTTGTAGCGTTCCTGGCCGATGCCCTTGATGAGTTCGACGGCTTCCTCGCGGGAGACTTCCTTGCGGCGGAAGGCCTGGTTCTCCTTGGCGATTTTGGTCATCTCGGCCTCGATCTTTTCGAGGTCATCGGGGGTGAATTTATGATCGAGGTCGAAGTCGTAGTAGAAGCCGGTCTCGGTGGGCGGGCCGATGTCGAGCTTGGCCTCGGGGAAGAGGCGAAGGACGGCGGCGCCGAGCATGTGGGCGCACGAGTGGCGGATTTCTTCGAGGGGAGTCATGGACATGGAAGTAAGCAGTTTGAAGTGAGAAGTATGAAGTGGCTGGATACGCTGGGCTCAGCAGGCGGGTTCGAGGTCGTAGCCGTCTTTGCGGTCTTTCATGAGCCAGCCGGTGGCGGCGAGGTCGGCGCGGAGGCGGTCGGCGGTGGCCCAGTCCTTGGCTTGCTTGGCGGCCCAGCGTTGTTCGGCAAGGGCGGTGATGCCGGGCGGGATGGCGATTTGTGGGGCCTCGGGTTTGGTGAGGTCGAGGCCGAGGGCGAAGATCACGCGGTCAAACGCGGCGAGGTCGCCGAGGTGGAGCGGGTGGGCGGGGTTGGCGTTGAATTGGTTGATGAAGCTGAACACCTGGCCGAGGGCGGCGGGGGTGTTGAGCTCGTGGTTGAGGGAGGCGATGACGCCGTCGAAGTGGGTCGAGGGGGCGTGGTCGGGCTTGAGCCCGCGTTTGACGAGTTGCTCGCGGAAGTTGCGCAGGGTGGTCAGGGCTTTCTCGGCGGCGTGAAGCGAGTCGAGGGTGAAGTTGAGCTGCTTGCGCGGGTGGCCGGCGAGCAGGGCGTAGCGCAGGGCGGCGGGGGAGTGGCCCATCTCGCGGAGCTGG
>JBDRJH010000249.1:0-23109 GCA_043815125.1 Verrucomicrobiota bacterium | reverse complement strand
CGATGCCCTCATCGACAGCCTGCCGGGCGTTTTTTATCTCTACGACACCGCCGGCAAGTTCCTGCGTTGGAACCGTAATTTCGAGACGGTCACCGGATACGACGCCGCCGAGATCGCGGACATGCATCCGCTGGATTTTTTCGGGGGCGAGGACCGTGTGCTCATCGAGTCGCGCATCGCGGAGGTGTTCAGCGCCGGCAAGTCCGAGGCCGAGGCCGGCTTCATCGCGCGGGACGGCTCGACCACACCGTATTTCTTCACCGGTCTGGCCAGCGAGGTGGAGGGCCGTTCCTGCCTGATCGGCGTCGGCGTCGACATCACCAAGCGCAAGGCCGCCGAGAACGAGGTGCGCGCGCTCAACGATACGCTCGAGCAACGCGTGGCCGAACGCACCGCCGAGCTGCGGGCGAAGAACCGCGAACTCGAAACCTTCACGTATTCGGTTTCCCATGACCTCAAGGCCCCGTTGCGCGGCATCGACGGCTACAGTCGCCTCCTGCTGGAGGACTATGCGGACCGGCTCGACGACGAGGGCCGGCGCTTTCTCAACTCCGTGCGGCAGGCCAGCGTCCAGATGGGCCAGCTGATCGACGACCTGCTGGCCTACTCCCGGCTGGAGCGGCGCGCCATGACCGTCACCCCGCTCAACCTTTCCGTAGCGCTGGACGGACTGCCCGTCGGCTACGCGGACGAAATCCGCGACCGTGGCGTCGACTTCAAGGTCGACCTGCCCGACGTCCAGGTGATGGCCGATCCCGAGGGCCTCACGGTCGTTTTGCGCAACCTCATCGACAACGCCCTCAAGTTCACCCGCTCCGCAGACCGGCCGGTCATCTCGGTCTCCGCCACCCGCTCGCCGGACAAGGTCGTGCTCTGCGTGCGCGACAACGGCATCGGCTTCGACATGAAGTTTATCGACCGCATCTTCGACATTTTCCAGCGCCTGCACCGCGCGGAGGACTACCCCGGCACCGGCATCGGACTGGCCATCGTGCGCAAGGCCATGGAGCGCATGCAGGGCCGCGTCTGGGCGGAAAGCGCCCCCGGCGGCGGCGCCGCATTTTTTCTCGAACTCCCCCTGCAAACATGACCCACCAACCCACCATTCTCCTCGTCGAGGACAACCCCATGGACGTCGACCTGGCTCTGCGCGCCTTTCGCCGGCGTCGCCTGACCAACCCCATCGAAGTCGCCCGCGACGGCGAGGAGGCCCTCGCCTGGATACCCCGTTGGGAAGCCGGCGAGCCCCAGCCCGCCGTCATCCTGCTCGACCTCAAACTCCCGCGCGTCGACGGACTCGAGGTCCTGCGCCAGATCAAGGCCCACGCGCAGTTCCGCCGCATACCCATCGTCGTGCTCACCACCTCCGCCGAGAGCGAGGACGTGTCCCGCGCCTACGAACTCGGCGTCAATTCCTACATCGTCAAACCCGTGGACTTCGACAAGTTCATGGAAGTCGCCTCCCAGATCGAAGTCTACTGGACCGTCATCAACGCGCGGTCCGAATAACCCCGAAACCCGCCGGCCCCCATGCGCATACTCTACGTTGAAGACAACCAGCAGGACGCCGACCTCGCGCGCATCGAGATCGGGCGCGGACTCCCCGGCGCGGAGGTTTTTCCGGCCCGGTTGCTCTCCGAGGCCCGGGCGCGAATCGACGCCGAGGACCGCTTCGATGTCATCGTCTGCGACCTCAACCTGCCCGACGGCACCGGCCTCGAACTCGTCGTCGGCATTCGCCAAAAGGACATCTCCGTGCCCATCGTCATGCTCACCGGCTCGGGCGACGAACGCACCGCCGTGGCCGCCCTCAAGGCCGGGGTCGACGACTACCTCGTCAAACGCGGCGACTACCTCCGGCAACTGCCCGGCGTCATCAAGGCCGTCATGGCCACCGTCGCCACCGCCGAGGGCGACGCCGCGCGCATCACCCGTCCCCTTCGCGTGCTCTACGCCGAACACCACGCGCTCGACGTCGAGCTCACCCGCCGCCACCTCGCCCGGCACGCCGCGCACATCGTGCTCGACAACGTCACCGACGCCGACGGCGCCCGGCGGGTGATCACCGAGAACCCCGGCGCGCACGACGTCCTGCTCCTCGACTACCGGCTGATCGGCACCAACGCCCTGGAGCTTTTGCGCGAGCTGCGCGACAGCCGCTCCCCCGCGCTGCCTGTCGTCCTCGTCACCGGTCAGGGCGACGAGGCCGTGGCCGTCGAGGCCCTGCGTCTCGGCGCCTCCGATTACCTCGTCAAGCGCCCCGGCTACCTGCACGAACTGCCCGCCACCCTCGAGAACGCCTTCAGCCGCGCGCTGCTCGCCCGCGAACGCGCCGCCCTCCGCGCCAGCGAGGCCGCCGGCCGCCTGCGCGAGGAAGCCCTGCAAACCCTGCCGCAAGGCGTGCTCCTGTGCGACGGGCAGCGCCGTATCCTCTACGCCAATCCCGCCTTCACCCGGCTCACCGGCTACACCCTCGCCGAGATTGTCGGAGGCACCTGCTCCTTCCTGCAGGGCCCGCAGACCGATCCGCAGACCGTCGCCCTCATGCGCGACGCGCTCACCGCCGGCCGGCCCTTCGAGGGCGAGCTGCTCAACTACCGCAAGGACGGCACCAGTTTCTGGAACCAGCTGTCGCTCACCCCCGTCCTCGACGCCGACGGCCGTGTCATCAACATCATCGGCGTCCAGCAGGACGTCAGCGAGCGCCGCCGCACCGAGGAGGCCCTGCGTGCCAGCGAGGAACGCTTCCGCCAGATCGCGGAAAACATCCACGAGGTCTTCTGGATGACCGACCCCGAGCGGCACACCATGCTCTACATCAGCCCCGCCTACGAGCAGGTCTGGGGCCGGCCATGCGCCTCCATCCTGGCGCGGCCCTCCGACTGGATGAAGGCCGTGCATCCTGACGACCGGCAGCGCGTCGCCGCCGCCGCCGGCCGGCAGACCCGCGGCGACTACAACGAGGTCTACCGCATTGTCCGGCCCGACGGCACCATCCGCTGGGTGCGCGACCGCGCCTATCCCATCCGCAACGAAAGCGGCGAGGTCTACCGACTGGTCGGCACCGCCGAGGACATCACCGAGCAACGCCAGCTTGAGGGCCAGCTCCTGCAGGCCCAGAAGATGGAGGCCATCGGGACCCTCGCCGGCGGCATCGCCCACGATTTCAACAACATCCTCGCCGCCATCATGGGCTACACCGAACTGCTCCAGATGCAGCTCGGGGACAACGCCGAGGTGCGCTCCTACCTCGCGGCGCTGCAACAGGCCGGCACCCGCGCCACCGCGCTCGTCCGCCAGATCCTCGCCTTCAGCCGCCGCGGCGACCACGAACGCCGCTCCGTGTCGCTGGAACGAATCATCAAGGAGCCGCTGGCCCTGCTGCGCGCGACCATCCCCAGCACCATCGCCTTCGACGTGCGGCTCGAGTCCGGCCTGCCCCCCGTGCTCGCCGACGCCACCCAGGTCCACCAGGTCCTCATGAACCTCGGCACCAACGCCGCCCACGCCATGCGCGACCAGTCCGGCACCCTCACGGTCGGACTCTCACAGGTCGAGGTCACCGCCGCGCAGGCCCGCGGCTCCACCAACCTGCGCCCCGGCCGCTACGAACTGCTCATCGTCGGCGACACCGGCAGCGGCATGAGCCGCGACACGATCAAGCGCATCTTCGAACCTTTCTTCACCACCAAGGATCCCGGCGAGGGCACCGGCCTCGGACTCTCGGTCGTGCACGGCATCATGCAGGCCCACGAGGGCGACATCCAAGTCGACAGCACGCCCGGTCAGGGCACCGTCTTCCGCCTCTACTTCCCGCTCGACCAGAACGCGGAAAACGCGGTGGAGGCGCCGGACGAGTCGGGCCAGCCGCTGCGCGGCGAGGGCGAACGCGTGCTCCTGGTCGACGACGAGGAACCCATCGTCCATGTCGGGCGACTCATGCTCCACGAACTCGGCTACGACGCCGAGGCCACCTGCGACGCCGAGGTCGCGCTCGAGCGCGTGCGCGCCAACCCCGGCGAGTTTGCCCTCGTCATCACCGACCTCACCATGCCCGGCATGACCGGTGTCGACCTCGTCCGCGGCCTCGCCTCGATCCGGCCCGACCTGCCCGTCATCATCACCACCGGCTACAACGCCACGCTCACCGACGAAAAGATCCGCGCCCTCGGGGTCAGCTCACTCGTTCTGAAGCCCTTCACGCTGCTCGAAATCTCGCGCGCGGTGCGCCGCGCCCTGGACGTATCCAACCATAAATGACGTTGTCTCCGTCCGGCGACCTGTTCCCATCTCGAATCACCGCCACCCCATGCCGCACATCCTGGTCATCGACGACGACGAGTCATTCCGCCACATGGTTCGGGACACCCTGATTGATCTCGGCCACACCGTGGCCGAGGCCGCCGACGGCGGCAAGGGCCTCGCCCTCTACCGCGAGCAAGCCTTCGACTTGGTGTTCACCGACATCCTCATGCCCGACAAGGAGGGCGTGGAGACCATCCAGCTGCTGCGGGCCATCAACCCGGCCGTGAAAATCGTGGCCATGTCCGGCGGCGGCCAGATCGGCCCCGACGACTACCTGCACATGGCGAAGCTGCTCGGCGCGCGCCACTGCATGGAAAAACCTTTCCGCATGGACGACATCCGCCACGCGCTGGCCGTCACGCTGGGGGATTGAGTCGCGCCTGGTGCGGGGCCGCAAGGGCCTCGCCGGCGAGGCCCGCCGGTCATGGTCCGCGGGGAGCCGCGCGCCGGTCAGCGCACGGTCACCGGGATGACCACCTCGCCGCTGCCGTAGCCCTTGAGAAAGAGATTGCCGGAGCCGGCCACGCCGCCCTTGACGCTCACGGTCACGGAGGTTTCGCCGGCGGGCACGACCACCTCGGGCATGATCACGCTGTCGGGTATGTCGGTGGTGACGTCCAGCAGCTGGCCGCCCTCGGCCGCCGGGGACGACAGCGTGAAGGTGAGGTCGGCGTCGGAGCCGGAGACAAGATCGAGGCTGGAGGGCGAGACGCTCAGCTCGCTGGCGTCGACGCGGAAGGTGCCGACGGGGGAGGTGCCGGCCGGGCCGCTCAACGTCACGCCGTAGTTCGCGCCGGTGGTGACGCTGGGCACGTAGAAGGCGATGGCGTTGGACGACTCAAACTCGGTGCGCACGGGGGTGCCGTCGAAGGAGACCACGTCGTCCTTGGTGAAGCCGCGACCGACGATGCTGATGCGGGCGCCGACCGGACCGCGGTTGGTTTCCAGCGAGAAGACGTAGCGGCCGACGATCTTGCTGTGGATGACCTTGGTGTATTCCTCGCGGGGGGCGACGACGCCGTTGTTCTCGACGTTGTAGTTGACCAGGAAGTAATAGGCGATCTCGTCGCGACCGGCCGGCAGTTGGTAGTCGAACTCGTAGATATCGGAGCCGAGCGCGCTCTTGCTCATCGCGTGGGTGCGGCCGTCGATGACGATGCTGGCGCGCACGCTCTCCTTGATGATGGTGGTGCCCTTGGGGTTCACGCGGGTGGTCAGCGTGTAGATGCGCGACGGGTTGGCCGGCAGGGAGGAGGGCGTCAGGTTGGTGACGGTGAGATTGCAACCGGCCAGCACCAGGAGGCAGCCGGCGGCGAAGAGGGAGGAGAGGAGGCGTTTCACGGGGAAAATACGGTTGTTGTGCATTGGGTTGAGGCGATCCAATTTGCGCCGAACGCAACACAAAGGCATGGCATTGGCAATGAGCGAAATGATTTCAGCGACGGCGACCGGCACGGCGGAACACTCTCCGCCGGGGCTCTATATGCACGTGCCGTTTTGCGCGAGCACCTGTGATTTTTGCGCGTTTTATCAGACCGCGCCGAGCGCGGAGGGCATTCGGGGTTATCTCGATGCGATGCGGGCCGAGGCGGGCTTGATCGACTGGAAACGTTCGCCGGACACGGTGTTCTGGGGCGGGGGCACACCGGGGCTGTTGTCGCCGGGGGCGTTGCGCGAGTTGGGGGCGGTGGTGCGTTCGCTGGCTCCGGGCGGGGTCGACGAGTGGTCGGTGGAGATGGCGCCGGCGTCGGTCACGGAGGCGCGTTTACTGGCGTTGAAGGAAATCGGCGTCACCCGGATTTCCATGGGGGTGCAGAGCTTTCGCCCCGAGCTGCTCGACGCCCTCGGCCGCCAGCACACGCGGGAGCAGGTGTTTCGTGCCTACGAGCGCGTGCAGGCGGCCGGTTTCAAAAGTGTAAATCTCGACCTGATGTTCGCGCTGCCGGGTCAGGCCGAGGCCGACTGGCTGGCCGACATCGACCAGGCGGTCGCGCTCGGGCCGGACCACATCTCCACCTATTGCCTGACCTTCGAGGAGGACACCAAGCTCTGGGTGAAGCTCTCCAAGGGGCAGGTGAAGCTCGACCCCGAGCACGAGGCGCGGCTCTACACGGCGACCTGGGCGCGGCTCGACGAGGCCGGCTACGGGCAATACGAGGTGTCCAACTTCGCCCGGTCCGGACACGTCTGTGCCCACAATGTGAATACGTGGCGCATGGGCGAATGGATCGGCCTCGGCCCCTCGGCCGCCTCGCAGCACGGGGGCTGGCGCGGGGCCAACCCCGCCGATCTGGACCGCTGGCGCGCGGAGGTCGCGCGCGGGGAGCGTATGACCGAGGACCGGGTGCGGCTCACGCCGGGGCTGTTGCTGGAGGACGCGGTGATCTTCGGCCTGCGCATGAACGAGGGCGTGGACCTGGCGGAGTTGACGCGGAGGTATCCCGGGCGCTGGGCCGCCCGGCTCATGCGGGAGGCCGGGCGTTTGAGCGACGAGGGGCTGGCGGTGTCGCGCGGCCCGCGGTTGGCGTTGACCGATCGTGGCCGCCTGCTGGCCGATGCCATCGGAGCCGAGCTGCTGCACTCGCTGTCGGGGGAACCCGTCGACGTCGGGTGAATCAAACTGGGGATTGCCAGCCTCCCGCGGTCGTGCAGGCTGATCACCTTACTCCGTCGGCAACCTTGCCGTCCCATCCATCATTTACTATGAAGCGTCTCTCCTGGTTCACCGCCGCCTGTGCCATCGCCCTCTCCGTTTTGTTTTCGGGCTGCGGCTCCACCTCCGAAAAGGATTATCCGGTCAGTGTGCCGCGTTTCCTGATCGAGGCCGACGGCGACGAGGTCGGCATCAATGTCCGCCTGCCGCTCAGCGGCGTGCTGGTGCGCGTCAAACCGAAGTCGATCATCACCGAGTATGACATCACCAACGCGCAGGTCGTGCAAAGCGACCTGGGGGCGGCGGTCATGTTTCAGCTGACCTCGCAGGCCGCGCGCGACCTTTACCGGCTGTCGGCCACCAACCAGGGACGCCGCATCCTGACCACGGTCAACGGCGAGGCGCTGGCCGCCAGCCGCATGGACACCCCGATCGGCGAGGGCGTGATCGTCTCCTACCTGGAAATCCCGCCGGAGCTGCTGCCCGAGTTGGTGGAAAACATCAACAAGACCTGCCGCGATCTGCAGAAGGAGTTGGACAAGCAGAAAAAATGACGGAGGCGGTTCGTCGGAGACTTTGGGTCCTGGCGTTCTGGTTCGGCTGGATGCCGGTGGCGGTCTGCGCCCAGCGGATCGAACTGGCCTGGCCCACGCCGAACCGGGCCTTTCTGGAAGGACGCCCGATCGGGGACTTTGTGCAGCCGACGGTGTCGGGCGAGGTGACCTCGGGGTTGTTCGGCTGCGTGCGCAGCCACGGCCGTCAGTTTCATGAGGGTCTGGACCTTTCGCCGGTCTCGCGCGACCGGCGCGGCGAGGCGACCGACCCGATTTATGCGGTCATGTCCGGCGTGGTGCGCCACGTCAGTCGCACCGCCGGCGACAGCAGCTACGGGCGCTATGTCGTGATCGAGCACCCGGAGATCACGCCGACCATTTACACGCTCTACGCACACTTGGCGGCGATCCCGGCGGAACTGCGGGAGGGGCGACGCCGTCAAGCTCGGGCAGGTGATCGCCACCATGGGGCGCAGCGCCGGCGGTTACTCGATCCCGAAGGACCGCGCGCACCTGCACTTTGAAATGGGGCTGCGACTCACCGACCGCTTCGAGGACTGGTATCGTTGGAAAAAGTTCGGCAATCCCAACGAGCACGACATCTGGAACGGCATGAATCTGGTCGGGTTCGACGCGCTGGATTTCTACACGCGGTTCAAGGCGCGGGAAATCGACAACGTCGAGGACTACCTGCGCGGGCGCGAGGCCGCCGTGGTGTTTCGGGTGGCGCGGTTCGGCCTGCCGGACTTCCTGCGACGCTACCCCGCGCTGCAGGAGCGGACCGACGCCATGGTGCTGGCCCCGGCCGGTTGGGAAGTCTCGGTCGACTGCGCGGGGCTACCGTTTCGCTGGCGTCCGCTGACCGCCGCCGAGCTGGACGGTTACAAGCGAGACGAGTTGCGCGTGGTATCGGTGGACGAGTCCATTCGCGCCGCCTGCCGCTGCCGGCACCTGGCGATCAAGAAGGGCTCGCGCTACACGCCGGGGCGCGACCTGCAGACCTTGGCCCAGCTGCTCTTCGGTCTGCGCTGAGAGCGCTGGCCTGGAACCGGGGCCGGGCTTAGCGGCTCCAGTCCAACATGCGTTGGATGGGGGCGAGGGCCTTGACGCGGATGTCCTCGGGCAGGTCGATCTGCGGGGCCATGTTCTTGAGCGCGTCGCGGACCTTCTCGATGGTGTTCATCTTCATGAACCGGCAATCGTTGCAGGCGCAGGTGTCGGTCGGGCCGGCGATGAAGGTCTTGTGCGGGACGTCCTTGCGCAGGCGGTGAAGCATGCCGCTCTCGGTGACCACGATGATGCGGTCGGCGGGCGACTCCTTGGCGAACTTGACCATGAGCTCGGTGGAGCAGACTTCGTCGGCGAGGTCGCGCACGGCCTGGGTGCACTCGGGGTGGGCGACCACGGGCGCGTCGGGAAAACGGGCGCGGATGTCCTCGATGGCCTGGGTGGTGAACTGCACGTGGGCGTAACAGCTGCCGGGCCACAGGCGCATTTGCCGTCCGGTCTTGGAGGAGACCCACTGGCCGAGGTTCTGGTCGGGCACGAAGAGGATCTCGCGGTCGGCGGGCACCTTGCCGACGATCTTCATGGCGTTGCCGCTGGTGACGATGACGTCGCTGAGGGCCTTCACGCCGGCCGAGCAATTGATGTAGGCGACGACGTAGACGTCGGGGTTGGCGGCCTTGTAGGCGGCGAGACGCTCGGCCGGACAGGAGTCGGACAACGAGCAGCCGGCCTCGAGGTCGGGCAGCAGCACGGTGCGGCCGGGGTTCACGATCTTGGCGGTCTCGGCCATGAAGTGAACGCCGCAGAAAAGGATGGCGTCGGCCTGTGCGGCCTGGGCCTGGTAGGACAGGCCGAGCGAGTCGCCCACGTAGTCGGCGACCTGTTGAATGGCCTCGATCTGGTAGTTGTGCGCGAGGATGACGGCGTTGCGCTCGCGCTTGAGGGCGAGGACTTCCTCCTGGATGGCGGTGAGGGCCGGAGCGGAGGTTCGCGGAGCGAGGACGAGCGGTTCGTAGTTGAGCACGGAAGGCATGGCGGTGCGAAAAAGAGACGGGGGAGGGGGTGGCGGACGTTCAGCGCAGGGAGCGCAGGAGTTTGAGCATGTCCTGAAACTCCTGGTTGGTGCGGAGCTGTTCGAGGTCGGGGTCTCCGGCCATCCATTCGTGGTCGTCGTAGCCGAGTTCGATGGCGCGGCGCAGCGACTTCATGGCGTCGGGCAGGCGTTTGCTGAGGGCGAGGCTGCAGGCGAGGTTGTAGTGCGCCATGGCGTTGCCCGGCTGCAGGCGGACGAGTTTGCGGTCCATTTTCAGGCCGTCGGCGATGCGACCGGTCTTGGTGTAGAGGCCGCCGAGCAGCTCGATGACATCGACGTAGGACGAATCGCGACGAAGCACGGATTCGTAGAAGGCGATGTCGAAGTGGGGGTCTTCCTTGCGCGCCATCGGGTCAGCCGCGGTGTTTGCAGGTGCCGGTGGCCTTGAGCGAGTCGCAGTGAGCGCTGACTTGCAGGCGTTGGGTGACCGGAGTAAGCCCGAGCTTGGAGGAGACGGTGGCGCCATACCATTCCATGAAGGGGGCGCTGATCTCGAAGATCTTGTCGCAGTCCATACAGATGACTTGGGCGACCTGGCTGTTGTTGCCCTGGTTGGGCAGGTAGTATTTCAGGTTTTTGCCGATATCGACCTCCCGGAGCAGGGCGCTCTCGATCATGATCGGGAGGGTGCGGTAGACGGTGGCGCGGGACACGGAGTCGTCGATGGCGCGGGCGTGTTCGAGCAACTCCTCGGCGGTGAAGTGTTCGGTTTGCGCAAAGGCCGCCTCAAAGATCGCCAGACGCTGGTTGGTCACGCGAAGGCCTTTGGTGCCGAGGTAGGATTGGAATTTGGCGCGGGCGGCGTCGTTGCTCACAAGGGTTACATTCGGTCTCAACAACGGCGGGTGTCAACCCGTAGCTCAAAAGCCGTTTCCGTGGTGCGACGCGGCTTGCACGGGCTGGCGACGGTCGGCATCAACGGCGGATGATCGTCGGCGTCCATCCCCTCGCGGGCTTTGACAAGCTCCTGCACTACAAGGTGCCGGAGCGTCTTCGCGACCAGGTGGAGGTGGGCGCGCTGGTGCGCGTGCCGGTGGTCAACCGCATCCTGCTCGGCATCGTGGCGGAGTTTGGCGAGCCGGCGGATTTCCCGGTCGACCGTCTCAAGCCGCTGACCGACGTGGTCTATCCGTTTCCGGCGATGCGGCCCGACCTGCTGCGGCTGGCCAAGTGGATGGCCGCCTACTACTCCTGCGGGCTCGACAGCATCATCGAGACGATGCTGCCGGCGGCGGTGCGCAACGCCGCCGGCATCAAGCAGGAGCGCCAACTCGCCATCGCCCAGCCGCTCGACGACGACGAGCTGGCCAAACTTGAAAAACGCGCCCCCGGCCAGGCCCGGCTCTACCGGTTTCTCTCCCAGCAATTTAAACCTCAGAAAAAGTCCCTCGTGCTCGCCCGGCTCAAGCTGACCGCCGCCGTCGTCACCGGTCTGGTCAAGCGCGGTGTCATTCGCGAGGAGTTGCACCGCGTCGAGCGCATCGCCTACAGCGACGACTGGGGCACCGGCGAGGTCGTGCCCGCGCTGCCGCATTTGCTCAATGATGAACAACGCGCCGCGGCCGACGCGCTGGACGCGTCGCTGGCGGCGCGGGCGTTTGGCGTGACCCTGCTCCACGGCGTCACCGGGTCGGGCAAGACCGAGGTCTACCTGCACGCGATCAACGCCGCGCTGCAGGCCGGCGGCGGGGTCATCTTCCTCGTGCCCGAGGTGGCGCTCACTCCGCAGACCGTGGCCCGCCTGCGCGGTCGCCTCGAGGCCATCGCGCCCGGTCACCGTTGCGTCGTTTGGCACAGCCACCTGAGCGAGGGCGAACGCTTCGACGGCTGGCTCGCGCTGGCCACCGGCGAGGCGCGCATCGTGGTCGGCGCGCGCTCGGCGATCTTTGCGCCGGTGCACGATCTGAGCCTGATCGTGGTCGATGAGGAACACGAACCCGCCTACAAGCAGGACGAGACCCCGCGCTACCACGGCCGCGACGTGGCGGTGATGCGCGCCAAGCTCGCCGGTGGACTCTGCCTGCTCGGCTCGGCCACGCCGTCACTGGAGAGTTTCGCCAACGCGTCCTCGGGCAAATACGCGTTGCTGCGCATGATGAAGCGCATCGACGACCGGCAACTGCCGCACATCAACGTCGTCGACATGCGCGTCGAGATCATGCGCCAGCGCGGCTTCACCGTGCTGTCGGGCAAGCTGGTCGACGCCATGCACGCACGCTTCGAGCGCCGCGAGCAGACCATCCTCTTTCTCAACCGCCGCGGCTACTCGTCGGCGATGCAGTGCCGCGCCTGCGGTCACGTCGAGGAGTGTCCGCACTGCAGCGTCACGATGACGTATCATCGCAAGGACGAGATGCTGCGCTGCCACCTTTGCGGGCACGAGCGCACCGCGCCCAACCGCTGCCCGTCGTGCGCCGCGCCGGACATCCGTTGGAAAGGCTCGGGCACGCAACGCATCGAGGAGGCCGTCATGCGCGTGCTCCCGCGCGCCCGCATCGAGCGCATGGACGCCGACACCATGGGGCAAAAAAACCGCTTCCGGCAGGTGCTCTCGGAGTTTCGCGCCGGCAAGATCGACGTGCTCATCGGCACCCAGATGATCGGCAAGGGACTCGACTTTCCCAACGTCACCCTGGTCGGCATGGTCGACGCCGACCTGTCGATGCACGTGCCCGACTTTCGCGCCAACGAGCGCACCTTCCAGCTGCTGGTGCAGGTGGCCGGCCGCGCCGGACGCGGCGACCGGTCGGGCGAGGTCGTGGTGCAGACGTTTTCGCCGCAGGCGGAGGTCATTCAATTCTCACGTCACGCCGACTTCGACGGATTCGCCGAGCACGAACTGGGCATGAGGCGGGCGTTTCACTACCCGCCGTTCCGGCACCTGATCCACCACCTCTTCCGCGGACCGAATCCGGAGAAACTCAAGTTCTTCGCCGAGCAGTGGGCGCGACTCGTCGAGAAAGAGCTGGGCGAACGCGTCGAGTTGCGCGGCCCGTCGCCGTCGCCGATCGAAAAGATCAAAGACCAGTATCGTTACCAGCTCTGGTATTTCACCAACGCGCCGGTGACCGGCATCGTGGCCGACCTGACGCGACTGCGCGGCGGCTTCACCTGGCCCGACGACCTCGTGCAGGTGATCGACGTCGACCCGGTGAACCTGTGCTGAAGGATCCAAGGAGGGCGGACATTCCTGTCCGCCCCGAGTGACGTTCGGCGATGGGAAAGCGTCGTGGGTGGCAATGGCATCCAACGGGTCGGGCAGGAATGCCCGACCTCCGTCACACCACCGCGGCCTGCGGTTCCTTGAGCGCGGCGATGGCGTCCATGATGCGTTCGCTGGCGCGCTGGTAGCGCTCCTTGCCGTCGGCCTTGTGGTCGTAGTCGTCGGGCTGTAGGAGCGGACCAAATACAATGGACACGGGCGTGCCGGGCTTGAGCGGGCGGCCCTTGCCGAAGGCGATCTGCGAGCCGAAGATGCGCGCCGGCAGCACCGGCACGCGGGTCTTGCAGGCGATCAGGCCGACGCCGGCCTTGGCGGGTTGCAACTCGCCGTGATCGGAACGGGTGCCCTCGGGGAAGAGGATCAGCGCCTTGCCGGACTGCAGCGTTTGCAGCACGCGCTTGATGGCCTGCACGTCGCCGCCTTCGCGCTCGACGGGGATGCAGCCGACATGGTCCATCCACCAACTGCCGATGCCCGGTTTCCAAAGCGACTTGCGGGCGAAGAACGCGATCTGCCGCGGCACCTGCGCGCCGATGAAGGGCGGGTCGAGGTGGCTGGCGTGGTTGGCCGCGATCAGGAACGGACCCTCGCGCGGGATGTTGTGCAGGCCGGCGACCGGTCCGCGGAAAAACGCGCTGTTCAAGCCGGCCAGCACGTAGTGGCAAAGCCCATACACGGGCTCCATCTCAACCTGGGCGAAACGACTCATGTTTGCGGCGGCAACTTGGCGGCGATGTCGCCGGAGATGCGCTCGACGACCTGTTCGAGGGTGAGATGGGTGGAGTCGATCCCGATGGCACCGGCGGGCATGGCCAGCGGCGCGGTCTTGCGGGTGGCGTCGAGGCGATCGCGCTCGGCGACGGCGTCCTCGCGTCCCTCGAGTGCGCGGCGCTTGGCGCGTTCAACGGGATCCGCATGGAGGAAAAAGCGGAGGTCGGCGTCGGGAAAGATCACCGAGCCGATGTCTCGCCCCTCCATGACGAGACCGCGGTAGCCGCCGGATCGGCCGACCTCGGCCTGGCCGCGCTGATAGGCCAGCAGGGCGGCGCGCACCTCGGGGATGGCGGCGAAGTGCGACACGGCGGCGGTCACCTCGGGGCCGCGGATCTCGGCCTCGGTGGGCACGCGGCCGTTGATTTCCATCTGGGCGCGGCGGCCGTCGATGCGGGTGGTGAACCGCAGCGTCGCCACGGTCCGGCGGGCCCCTTCGCTGTCGTCGGCCGCCACGCCTGCGCGCAGCAACTCGGCGGTGACGGCGCGGTAAAACGAACCGGTGTCCACGTGCAGCAGATTAAAGCGCTCGGCGAGCAGGCGGGAGGTCGAGGACTTGCCGGAGGCGGCGCCGCCGTCGATGGCGATGATAACAAAGGTGGACATCAGGGGCGGGAGGTTTGGGCGCGGAGGGAGTCCAGCAACTCAAAAAAGTTCGGGAAGGTTTTTGCGCAGCAACCGGGGTTGTCGATGGTCAGCCAAGGGGTGCCGTCGCCGTGCAGGTCGTGGCAGCCGAGGATGCCGAAGCTCATGGCGAAACGGTGGTCGTGATAGGTCTCGATGGTGACGCCGGACTTCAGCGGACGCGGATGGATTTCCAACGCGTCCTCGGTCTCGACGACGTGCTGGCCAAGCTTGATGAGTTCGCGCGCCATGCCGGCGACGCGGTCGGTCTCCTGCTTGCGGGTGTGGGCGATGCCGGTGATGACGGTCGGCCCGTCGAGCAACGGGGCGATGGCCGCGAGCGTGAGGAAGGTATCGGAGAACTCGCGGAAGTCGGCGCTGATGCCGGCGCGGTTCGGCCCCTTTTGGATGAGTTGGGTCGCGCCGGTTTCGTCGAGCGGGGCGATGAGACCATGTTTCGCGAGCAGCCGGCCGAAGAGGACGTCGCCTTGCAGGCCGTTGAGCGGATAACCGGGAATGGTCAGCAGGCCGCCGGTGACGAAGGGCAGGGCGATGTAGTAGCTGGCGGCGCTGGCGTCGGCCTCGATGGCGTAGGTGCCGGAGGCGAGCGAGTAGGGGGAGCCGGCGGTGACGTTGATGAGCGGTCCGTCCGAGACGGCGGCAGGTTGGCCAAACTGGACCATCTGCTGCATGGTCATGAGCACGAACGGCGCACGCACCGGAGAGGCGAGGGTGATGGCGATGTCGGCGTCTGCCAGCGGCGCGACCATCAGCAGCGCGGACAACATCTGGCTGCTCTCGCTCGCGTCGATGGAGACGGCACCGCCGTGCAGGCCGCGGGCATGGATTTTGATCGGGAAAAAACCCTCCTCACCGGTGCAGCGGATGTCGGCGCCGAGCGAGCGCAGGGCGTCGATCAAGCCCTTCATGGGGCGCTTGCGCATCTGGGGCACGCCGTCGATGCGGTAGACGCCGCGGGGCGCGGCGGCACAGAGGGCGGTCAGAAAACGGGCAGCGGTGCCGGCGAGGCCGACAAAGAGGTCGACGGGGGCGTCGGACTTAAAGCCCTTGTCCTGTCCCGACACCGCGATGGTGCGCGCGGCCGCATCGGACTGGACGGTGAAGCCCAATGCGTTGAGCGCGGCCATCATCAGCTCGGTGTCCTCGCTGAACAGCGCACCGGTCAATGTGACGGGTGCGTCGCAGAGCGCGGCGAGCAGCAGGGCGCGGTTGGTCAGGCTCTTGGAGCCGGGCAGGGTGACCTCGCCGCGAACGGGCCGGGTGAAGGGAACGATGGGGAGCTGGGCGGGCAGCGGCATGGAAAAAGGCGGATCATGCGGACAAACGCGGGCCGGTTTCCAGCCCGCAATTCGTCAGGGGCGAAAACCGTCGCGCCAGGTTTTGCCGGCGACCAATCGGGCGCGAACGTCTTCCCAGTCCTTGGCGGCGATGTTGTCGCGCAGGGCCTGAATCTCCGCGAGGCAGCCGTCGAGCGCGCGCACGACCTCGGTGCGGTTTTGCTGAAAAATCTCGATCCACATGGTGGCGTCGCTGGCGGCGATGCGGGTGGTGTCGCGCAGACCGTTGCCCGCGAGATGACGCCAGTCGCCCGGGTGTTTCGCCAGAAAGCCGGCCAGCGCGGTGGCGAGCACCTGCGGCAGATGGCTGATGTGGGCGACGATGCGGTCGTGCTCCCCGGGGGCAACCGGCACCACCTCCGCGCCGGCGCCTCGCCAGAACGCGGTCACTTTCTCAACCGCCGCCGGGGGCGCTCCCTCCGGCGCGGTGACGAAACAGACGCGTTTCTCAAACAGATCGTCGGTCGCGTGTTCCCAGCCGGTGTGGGCGCCGCCGGCCATGGGGTGGGCGCCGATGAACGTGCGTCCCGACGGCAGGGCGGCGGCAACCTGGCGGCAAAGCTCGCCCTTCACGCTGCCGACATCGGTCAGCACCGCGGCGGGCGCCAGATGCGGTCCGACCAGCGCGGCCAGTTCGATGATGCGCTCCACCGGAGCGGCCAGCACGACGAGGTCCGCGCCATGCACGGCGAGTTCGGCCGTGTCGGCGACGGCGTCGCACCAGGGTTGCTCGCGCAATGCCTCGCGGACTTCGGGGCGGCGCGCCCACAGGGTGATGCGCCGGGCCAGACCGCGGGCGCGGGCCGCGCGGGCGACGGAGGCACCCAGCAAACCGGGGGCGAGAACAGCAAGGTGGTCGACGATCACAGGACCCAGAAACAAAATGCCTTCAGGATTGTCGAGTTCATCGCAAAGACGTTGAATCCGACGTTCCCGCCTTTTAGTCCCCCATCGATTTTCGCCCATCCCCATGTCTTTACGTCGCTTCAAGCGTGGCTGCGCCCAGTTTTGGGAGTCTTACCGCGTCGTTTTTTTCTCAATCCTCGGTATCTGCGCGCTGGGTTGCCTGTATTATTTTTTGGCGAACATCGGCCCGCGCGCGATCAAGCCCGATTACGAATCGGTGTCGCTGGCGCAGGTGGATGACGCCGCCAAGCAGGCCTTGATCGACGAGGTGGATCGTCTCGAAAAGATCTACCGCCAGGCCGCCACGGCGGATCTGATGACCGCCGAGGCCATGCAGGCCCTTGAGCAGGCGGTCGAGAAACAGCGGCAACTCATGCTCATGTATCCGGCCGGCGATTACACGCAGGGCGCCCGGCTGACGGAGCTGGAGACCCGGCTTGGCTCGGCGCGCGCGGCCGGCACGGTCGAGCGGATCGAGCAATTGCAAAAAGACGGCGAGTCCGCCCTGCAGGACGCCCGCTACGAGGAGGCCGCCCGCGTGCTGGGCGAGGCGCTCGCGTTGCAACGCTCGGTCAATGCCAGCAGCGCCAGCCCCCGCTACAAAAACTACGTGCGGGAGACCGCGCTGTTGCAGTCCATCTCCGCGATTGAGGCGACCCCGCTGTTCAGGGAGAAGGAGGCTGCGGTCAAGGCGGCGCAGGTCGCCGTGGCGGAGGAGCGTTGGGGCGACGCGTTGTCGGCCTACGTGCTGGCGCGCGACCTGCAGGGTCGTCTCAACCGCGAGTATGCACGCACCCGCTACGCCGATCTCTCCGGTTTCGACCGCTTGGAGTCGGAGATCGCCTCGCTCAACTCGGCCGGCGTGGCCGCCGAGATCGACGCCAAGGAAAAGGCGGCCGACCGGGCCGCCGGGGCCGGCGACCACGAGGCCGCGGCCCGTCTCTACGGAGAGGCCTACATTCTGCAGCAGGAAATTAATCTCAAATACGTGCGCAGCCGCTTCGTGTCATCGGCCCGTCTCGAACGTCTGGCGACCAAGCAGCAAAACGCCCAGGCGCGTCCGCACCACGACCGCCTCGTCGAACTCGACGCACGCATCACGGCCGATCTGGCCGCGCGCCGGGTGGTCTCCGCCGAGCAGCACATCCCGGAGGCCACGGCGCTGTTGGAGCGCATCGGGACCGACTTTCCCAAGAACGATTTCCAACTGGGCGCGTTGAAGATCAAGCTCGCCTACCTGTTCCTGAAGCGCGATGTCCTGCGCCGGACCCAGGACGAGGTTTACGACCAGTTGCTGCCCTTGCCCGGCGTCGGAGGTGTCCTGTTGCTGAAAACCGAGCTGCCGCAACAGATCTACGCCGAGGTCATGAATACGAATCCCAGCCGCAATCCCGGACGCACGCTGCCGGTCGACTCGGTCAACTGGAGCGACGCGGCCGAGTTCTGCACCCGTATGGGCTGGATACTCGGGCTCGAGGTGCGACTGCCCACGCCGGACGAATTTCGCGTGGCGATCGGCGAAGGCGGCGGCCGGGTGGTCACCGCAGGCGCCGGGGGCGACGGCAAGACCCAGCCGGTCTCGGATGCCGAGCCCAACGCCTACGGCTTTGCCGACCTGCTGGGCAACGCCGGCGAGTGGTTGCACGTGACCACCGGCACGACCGCACCGGTCGGCGGCGGCAGCTACCTGGATCGCGAGGTCGGCCTGCAAGCCATCCCCATCGAGAACCGTCCGCGCATCGACCGGGCGCGCCACATCAGCTTCCGCTTCGTCGTGCTGAAACCCGAGCGCGACTGACCGCCCGACAAGCTCGGCGGCAGGTCCCCTGCGACCGATCCTCAGGCCCGGCCCATCTGCACGATCTTGGCAAACTCGGCCTTGGTCAGCGGCATCACCGACAGGCGGCTTTGGCGCAGCAGCGCGATGTCGGCCAGGGTCGGCTCACCCTTGATGTCGGCGAGGCCGACCGGCGTGGAAAATGTTTCGCCGGCACTGAGCTTGACCGCGACCCAGTCGCCCTCCTTGGCGGTCGGGTCCGGAAAGGCCGTGCCGATGACCCGGGCGGTGCCGAGCACGGCCTTGGTGGTGACGCTGGCGTAGAACAGCACGGCGTCGCCGGGCCTCATGGACTTGAGATGGTTGCGGGCCTGATAATTGCGGACGCCGTCCCAGGTGGTCTCACCGTCGCGCACGAAGGTTTCCCACGCGTAGGCCTCGGGTTCGGTTTTCACCAGCCAGTATTGAGTTGTCATGATTGTCGGTCTGCATGAACTGGACTCAGCCAAATGCCAACACTGTTGATGGTCCTGTCCGACCCGCGCGCTGGCTGCTCCCGACCCACCGACGATGAATTCCACTCTCTGGCCGATCCGCGTTGTTTTCATCCTGCTGTGCGCCGCGGCCGGCTGGCTGGTGTGCTACTCCATCAAGGAGTGGGACGGCTATCGGGTGCTGGCGACGTTCGTCGGCCTGAGCCTGGGCGTGCTGATGGTCCTGGTGGACATCATGCTCAAGGGGTTTTCGCTGCGCGGCCTGTCGGCGATCAGCTTCGGACTGATGGCCGGCTCGTTGATCGCCTACCTGATCGGGATTTCACCGCTGCTTGAGGAGGGCGATCCGCAGATCATCTTTCTGGCGCGTCTCGGCCTGTTCCTGATTGTCACCTACCTGTGCACGGTCATCGCGCTGCGCGGCAAGGATGAGTTCAATCTGGTCATCCCCTATGTGCGATTCGTGCCGCACGAGGTCGACGTGCCGCTGGTGGTCGTCGATACGAGCGGTTTGATCGACGGTCGCATCGCCCGCATCTGCGCCGCCGGGTTTTTGCCCGGAGCGTTGGTGATCCCGCGGTTCGTTTTGCGCGAGTTGCAGTCGGTCGCCGACTCCGGCGATCCGCACAAGCAGGCCCGCGGGCGGCGCGGTCTGGAGATGCTCGGCGAGCTGCGCAAGACCCCCGGCATCGACCTGCGCATCCACGAAAGTGACGCCAAGTCGGCCGAGATCGAGGCCAAGCTGGTCTTCATCGCCCAGTCGATGCGGGCCAAGCTGCTGACGACCGACTACAACCTCGCCAAGATGGCCGAGTTTCACGGCGTGCATTGGCTGAATCCCAACGTGCTGGCCAAGGCGTTGGAGCCGGCGCTGGTGACGGGCGAAACCATCGAGGTGGAGATCGTCAAACCCGGCAAGGAACCGTCCCAGGGTGTCGGCTACCTGCCGGAGGGCTCGATGGTGGTGGTCAATGGCGGCGGCAGTCACATGGGCTCCCGCGTGACCGCCGAGATCATCAGCGTGCTGCCGTCGGCCGGTGGAAAGATCATCTTCGCGCGCCTGACGGGCTCGGAGGGATAGTGGCTGTCTTCAAAATAAACAGTGGTGATTGATACCAATCACCCGTTGAAAACGGACTTGCCGTCAGCCTTATTTTTAACCGCCGATTTCGTGGACTGCGCAGATAAATAGAGGGTTGTGATAGCCGTGAATATCCGGGCCATCCGCAGTCAAAGTCTGAAAGGAACGGGTGTTGGGTATGAGTCGTAGGCAGCCTGCTTGCAGGCGCGTTGGATACCAAACAACCGGAACGCTACTCGCGCCGGCAAGCAGGCGGCCTACCGGGATCCCCTCTGCGACCGCCGGTTTATTTCGAAGACAGCGCCAGGAGGACGGCAGTTTGATTTGAAACGCTCCCATGTCTGATCGCCGGCTTGGAGCATCCGGCCTTGTGCCCTCCTTGTGGGAGCTGCGTGCTTTCTGTGGCAAAAACCCCGGACTCACCCAGCGGGTTTAACCGGAGTGCGCGTTCTCTTGCGGACATAGAAAAACCGCCGGAGGCCAGGGTCCGGCGGTTTGTCCACGGAAGATTCCCCCGCGGTGCGGAGGACCTGTTGTTTTGTCGGGAGGCCGTCCCCCCTCAGGCCACTTTCGGCAGGGCGGCGGCCAGTTCGACCGGTTGCGGGTGGTTGCGCTTGACCTTCGTCAGGCGCGAATTGCGGCGGAGCATGCGGTCCATCTTGTCGACCAACAGGGCGACGGACTTGTGGCATTCGCTGGTGGAGACGGAGGCGTTGAGCTCGAGGCCTTGCAGCTTGATGTGACCTTTGGCGGTGAAACGTTTGCCGACTTCCTGCTTGGGGTCGGATTCCAGTTCCACGCGCATGCGGATGATGCGGACTTCGTGGCGGAACAGGCGGTCGACCTTCTCTTGCACAAAGGTTTTTAGCGACGGCGTCAGGTCTAGGTGAATGCCGGAGACGATCAGTTCTTTCGATTCGTTTTGTCTGTTCATGTCTACTTTCGGTTGTGGGTTGTCCTGGCCAAAGTAATCGGCTGCGCTGCGCACATGCCATCTCCTGCCATAGCACTCAATTCATACACGGCTGTCGTTGTGACAGGGGGGTCTTCCGGTATAGGCAGGGCGTTCATAGAACGTGTGGTGAAGCTGAATCCCAAGGTGTGTTTTGGCAACCTCTCACGGCGCGAACCGGAGATAAAAATGGGTGAGCTTAAGCTGCGCCACTTCCCCTGTGATTTGGCCGAACAGGGGGAACTCCCCAGGCATATCGCCGAGGTATTACGCTGGCTTAAGCAGGAGGTTCCGCCCGGGAAGGTTTTGCTGGTCAATAACAGCGGTTTCGGTGGTTACGGGCGGATCGATGAGATCGCCATCGACCATCAGCTGGGCATGATCGACGTCAACGTGCGCGCGGTGGTCGCCCTGACTGCCGGACTGCTGCCAATCCTGCGCGAGCGCGGCGGTTGCGTCATGACCATCGCGTCGACCGCCGCTTTCCAGCCCACGCCCTATCTGGCCACCTATGGCGCGACCAAGGCCTTTGTCCTGCATTGGAGCCTGGCGCTCAACGAGGACCTGCGCGGCAGCGGCGTCACCGCCCTGGCGGTTTGCCCCGGGCCGACGTCGACGGAGTTTTTTAAACGCGCGGGCCTTAAGCAGGGCTCCGTGCCCGACTCGGTCGGCCAAACCACCGATCAGGTTGTCAACGAGGCGCTGGCTGCGTTTGCCGCCGGGCGCACGCAGATTGTCACCGGTTGGAAGAACAAGCTCATGGTTTTGGGCGCCTCGTTGCTGCCCAAGCCGATCATCGCCCGCCTCGCGGCGAGCATCCTCGCGCGCTACCGCCTGAACATGACCGACAAGGCCGACGCATGAGCGCCGCGGACGAGCCGATTTCGCCGCGCGACTACCCGAAGGTCCGCGCCTGTGCCTGGCCGCCGCGCCCGCCGCCCGACGCGTCCAAGGTCCGCCTGATGACGCTGGAGGAGTTGAACGCGTGGACTGTGTTCGAGGACGAGCGCCTGCTCGTCATCAACAAGCCCGGCGACGTCGTCTGCCACCCGTCCAAGGCCGGCCCGTGGTCGAGCCTCGTGGGGGCGGTGAAGGAGGGGAAGGGATTTGAAAAGTCGCACCTGATCTTTCGCCTGGATCGCGAGACCAGCGGCGTGGTGCTCTTCGCCAAGGACGAGCGCATGGCCAGCCGTCTGCAAAAAGCCATGCAGGAACGCCGCGTGCGCAAAACCTATCAAACGATACTCACCGGCGAGTTGGTGGGCGACGTCACGGTTGATCAGCCATTGGGCGACGATCTGGCCAGCCCGGTGTTTGTGAAGACCTGCGTGCGACCTGATGGCAAACCGGCCGTCTCCCACTTCAAGCCGTTGTGCTCGGTCAACGGGTTTACGTTGGCGCGCGTTGGCCTCGAAACCGGGCGCAAGCACCAGATCCGCGCCCACGCCCAGTGGCTGGGGCACAGCGTGGTCGGGGACAAGATCTACGGTCCCGACGCACGCTGTTACCTCGATTTTATCGACCACGGCTACACGCCGGAGCTGGCGGCCAAGCTGTTGTTGCCGCGCCAGGCGCTCCACTGCGCCGAGATCGACCTGCGCGAGACGGGACTCGACTACGTGCTGACCGCGCCGCTGGCGGAGGATCTGGCGGCGTTTTGCGCGCAACACGGGCTATTGGCGGAGTAGGGTGCCGAGCCCCGCCCGCACCGCCGCCGTGTGCGCCGCGACACGTTGCTCGAGCGGCAGCCCGGTCGGCGTCTCCAGCGTGTAGCTCAAACTGGTGTGATGCGCGCGTAGGTAAATCGCCTCCGGCCAGTCCACGCGCTCCAGCGGATCATTGACCGGCCGGATGATGCCCGGCCCGGCGACCGGGCGGCCGTCGATCATATCACCTGCCTCGATGGGCATGAGCTGTCCGGCTGCCGCCAGCATGGCCGGCGCGAGGGTGGGGCGGTCCTTGGGGTTGAGTTCGTAAAGATAAAAGCCCTGCGCCTCCCAGTCCTCGTGCAGGCACCAGCAGGCGGTGAAGTCCGGCTGCCCGCGCAACCAACCGACCAGACCTGCGACCTCGGGCGTGCGCAGGTCCTTGAAGTCGCGGTTCAAGTCGCGCCCCCCGGCGTCCTCCCGCGTGCCCAAGGTCAAACCACTCGGATTGATCACCGGCACCAGCCACCAGCCCGCGCGGTCGTCGAAGTCGCCGGATTCCAACAGCGCCAGCAACGTCTCCGGTCCCGCCGGCTCGTCGCCGTGAATGCCCGCGGAGAGGTAGATGCGCGGCGCGTCGGGATCAGCGGCGGGTTTGCTCAGT
>JBDRJH010000248.1:0-7462 GCA_043815125.1 Verrucomicrobiota bacterium | reverse complement strand
GACCTTCGTGGTCAACCACTCCGGCGGGACGGACTTTTTTAACCACGAAGGTCACGAAGGCTCACGAAGGTCCGAGCCGGATTCGGGGAACCGCAAAAGGCGCGAAAGCTCGCAAAAGCCGGATCGGATTTTTGCGCACATTTGCGATTTTTGCGGTTGGAAAATCCGCATCGGTTCAGGTGAGCTCAAACATGCCTGCCTTCGGGTCGCTTCGCGACCTTCGTGGTCAACCACTCCGGCGGGCCCTCAGCGGACGAGGGCGCGGAAGTCGGCGAAGTCGGCCTTCATGCCGCCGGGCACGCCCTTGCAGATGACGCTGACGGCGTCGTGCGAGTGCAGCGACTCGAGGTGGGTGCAGGCGACCTGGAAGTCGGCGATGCGTTTGTCCGACGCGAGCTGTTCGTAGACGAGGCGGGCGGCGTCCTCGACGAACTTGATGTGCGCGCCGTTGAGCTCGGCAAAGGCCTGCTCGTCCTCGCGCTTCACCATGACCTGGGTCTCGGTCTTGAGGGCGTTGAGGCAGTGTTTTTGCAGGTCCTCGATGGCGAGGCGGGCGCGGGGGGCGACTTCGACGCGCACGCGGGCGACGGAGCGCTGGTTGTGCGGGATGGCGTAGGCGCCGCGCACGTCGCGGGCGTGCTCGGAGAGCTCGGCGCTGCACGGGCAGGCCGAGGAATAGACGTAGTCGAGCTCGATGAACTTGCGGAACACGCCGTCGGCGCCGAGCAGCCCCTCGTAGGCGACCCGGTAGTATTGCCAGCCGGCGAGGCCGCTGCGGAGCGCGGTCTGCATCAGCGGGTAGCTGAAGGAGAGCTTGAGGCGGGCGTCGAGGGTGACGACCTTGCGGCGGTATTTGACGAGGATCTTCTTGAGCAGATCGAGGGTGAAGACGTCGTCCTGGTGCTCGTAGAAGGAGCGCACGATGCGGCTCATGTTGATGCCCTTGAGGCTGGCGTCGAGGGACACGGTGCCGTCGACCGACGTCTCCAGAGTGTGGATACGGCCGTCGCGGGCCTTGTAGTTGAGCGGCAGGCGGAAGTTGGACACGCCGACTTGCTGAATGGCGACGGGCGCGCCCTGGATGGCGTCCTCGGCGGCCATCATGTCGGGCAGGGTGGCGTGGTAGGCGGGCGTGAGCTTGAAGCCGACGTCGTAGGCGCGGTTGCCGAGGCGGGGTGCGGCGCCGCCGGCGCGGTGCAGATACATGGGCTGGGTTGCCGAGGCGGGCTTCGCGCGGGAAGCCTTGGCCGGTTTGGCGGCGGCGGATTTGGAGACGGGCTTGGGCATGTCGTTTTTTTTGATGTTTGGGCCGCCGGAGGGTTGGGTGACGATAACAACGTCCGGCGGCGGGGCCGCGGATGCGCTCCGCGGGGGAAATGGGTGTGGGTCCGGGTGGTTCAGACGGTGATGTCGGGGCCGTAGTAGGCGGCGAAGTTGCGCGGGGTCTCGAAGAGTTTCACGCAGTAGAGTTTGCCCGCGGGGATGTGCGGCTCGATCTCGTTCCAGAAGGCGATGACGAGGTTTTCGGTGGAGGGGATGACGCCGCGCAGAAAGTCGACCTCGTCGTTGAGGTTGTGGTGGTCGCACTTGTCCACGACGGTCTCGTGGAGGATTTTTTTGAGCGCGCCGAGGTCCATGATGTAGCCGGTCTCGGGGTCGGACTCGCCGGCGATGGTGACCTCGAGCACGTAGTTGTGGCCGTGCCAGTGGGGGTTGGTGCAGAGGCCGTAGTGCTCGACGTTCCACTTCTGGCTCTTGGTGGGATTGTGCAGGCGGTGGGCCGAGTTGAAGTGCACCTGGCGCGTGATGAAGACCGTGCCCGGCAGGGGACGGACCACGGGCTTGGGAGCTGACTTCGACTTGGCGGACTTTTTCGGCATGAGGGGTCAACAGAGGGGAAAACGGGGCGTTGGTCAACGCCGGCGCAGGGTTTGGGGCGGCCGGGGGAAGCCCAGTCGTAGGGACCGCGCTCGCGCCGGCCCGTTGAGCGTTGTCACGCGAAACGACGTTCACCCACCGGAGCACGGTTGGCGGGCCGAGCAAGCTCGGCCCCTACGCCCGCAGGCGGCTCAGGCTGCGCTGGGCACGGATTGGCCGGTAACAACCAGCTCCAGACCAAACGGATCGGTCAGCACGAGGCCGGCTTCGGACTTGCGCAGGTCCTTGGCGCCAACCGAAAGCAACCGGAAGACGTCGTGCATGGGATTGTCGACCTGGAGGGTCAGGTGTTGTTGAAAACCGCGGCGAAACTGCTGGCGCGGACAAGGCCCGACGGACTCGGCCCAGAGGTCGATGAGGACCACGCGCCGCGGGTTGACCAGACACACCGAACGGGCGTCCGCAGAGGGGGACTCGGAGTCTTTCAACCCGAGGTTTTGGCGATACCAATCGGCGGCGGCCTCGGGATCGGAGACGTTGAGCACCAATCTTTGGAGATTCAGCAGGCTCATGGGCGTGATGCGTGATTGCACCCGTCCGGTTAGCATAGGGTTTGCCAAGTCGCGGCGGGGCGCGCGCGTCGGGGCGCCGGACGGGGCCGCACAGGGAAACCGTCGGCGGCGGGCGCCTTCTCCGCGGCTTTCGGTTTGTGCTGCGGGACGCGAGGTCTAGAAACGCGCCTCATGGCGATGCGTTTTTGTATTCTGGGCAGCGGCAGCGAGGGCAACAGCGCCCTGTTGTGCACGGCCGGCGCGCGCGTGTTGATCGACGCGGGCTTCTCGGGGCGGAAGCTCCGGCAGCTCGTGCATGAGGCGGGCGACGACCTCGCCCAGGTCGACGCGGTGTTCCTGACCCATGAGCACGGCGATCACGTGGCGGGCGTCGAGGGCCTCAAAAAGTTCCCCCACATCAAGATCTTCGCCAACCACGCCACCTCGCGCGCGGTGCAGGCCAAGCTAAAGCACACGCCGGACTGGCAGCGCTTCGAGACGGGCACGCGGTTCCGGTTTCGCGATCTGGAGATCGACACCTTTTCCCTGCCGCACGACGCGCAGGATCCGGTCGGCTACGTCTTCTCCGCCGGCGAGGACGGCGACCTGTTCGCCTCGCGCCGCAGCATCGCCTGGCTGACCGACCTGGGTCATGTGCCGGGCCATGTGCACGAGCGCCTGCGCGAGGTGGACGCCGTCGCGATCGAGGCTAACCACTGCCCGCGCCTGCTCGAGGCCGACATCAAGCGCCCCTGGTCCACCAAGCAGCGCATCGCCGGCCGGCACGGCCATCTCTCCAACGACGGGATGCGCGAGCTGCTCGAGGCCGTGGCCAGCCCGCGCTGGCGCCACGTGCTGCTCACCCACCTGAGCCGCGACTGCAACAGCCTCGACGCCGTGGAGGCCGCGCTGACCAACCTGCGCACGCGCGTCGGCTGCCTGTTTTCCATCGTGGCGCCGGGCGGACGCACGCCGTTCATCGACCTGGCTTAAGCGGCCCATTAGACACGCGCATCGTCACGTGAATTTGTCTAATCGGGTGCTTGCCCGATTGGCATGCTTCGCGCAGTGATGGCCCCTGCATGCATACGTCCCTCGACAGCTTCCGTCGCACCAAGATCGTCTTCACTCTCGGGCCCGCCACCATGGAGGAGCCCATGCTGGAAAAGCTCATTTCCGGCGGCGCCGATGTCGCGCGTCTCAACATGGCGCACGCCAACCACGAGTGGACCCGCACCGTCATCCGCCGCATCCGCGCCGTGTCCGCCCGGGTCGGCCGCGAGGTCGCCATCATGATGGACATCAAGGGTCCCGAGATCCGCACCGGCGACGTCGAGGCCCCCATTGAGCTGAAGGAGGGCGAGATCTTCGACTTCACCGTGAAGCCCGGCGACAAGGACGGCGGCGAGGAGGTCCGCTCCGTCAACGTCAACTATCAGGATCTGGTCAACGACATCCACGTCGGCGACATCGTGCTGGTCGACAGCGGCCTCATGCGTTTCGAGGTGCTGGAAAAGCAGAACGCCCGCATCCGTTGCAAGGTCCTCACCGACGGCCAGCTCACCTCGCGCCGCCACATCAATCTGCCCGGCGTGAAGGTCAACCTGCCCTCCTTCACCGAGAAGGACCGCGGCGACACCCTCGTCGGCATCGAGGAGGGCATCGACTTCGTCGCCCTTTCCTTCGTGCGCGCGGCCGCCGACATCGAGCAGCTCCGCGAATTTCTCCGGGCCAACAAGTCCAACGCCAAGATCATCGCCAAGATCGAGGACCAGTCCGCCATCGAGAACCTCGACGAGATCATCGACGCCTGCGATTCGCTGATGGTGGCGCGCGGCGACCTCGGCATTGAGTGTCCCTTCGAGGACCTGCCGGTCATCCAGCGCCGAGCGGTGCGCAGCTGCTTCCACCACGGCAAGCCCGTCATCATCGCCACCCACATGCTCGAGTCGATGATCAGCTCGCCCATGCCGACCCGCGCCGAGATCACCGACGTCGCCAACGCCGTCTACGAAAAGGCCGACTGCGTGATGCTCTCCGGCGAGACCACCGTGGGCAAATACCCGCTCGAATGCGTGGCCATCTTCGACAAGATCGCTCGCCGCATCGAGAGCGAGGGTCCGTTCGAGCTGGCCGACCCGGACCTGCTCACCGGCGACAAGCTCGACCTGTTGCGCTCGGCCGTGCATCTCGCGCACGAAATCGAGGGCTCCAAGCTGCTCACCTTCACCCGGCAGGGCTTCATGGCCGGCGGGCTCGCCGCGATGCGCCCCACCCGCGCGCCCATCTTCGCGATCACCAACTCGGTCTCCACCCTGCGCCAGATGCGCCTGCTGCGCTCGGTCATCCCCTACCTGATGGAGCTGGAGTCCGATCCCAACGACACCATCAGCAAGGCCATCTCGCTGCTCGTCGACCTCGGCGAGGTGAACATCGGCGACAAGCTGATCGTCGTCACCGACATCCTCTCGCACGACCGCCTGGTCGACAGCATCCAGCTGCGCACCGTGCGCTGAGCGCGAGGCGGACGGCGTGCGTCCAACAAAAAGGGCGGCCGTGCAAACGGCCGCCCTTTGTTTTGCGCGACGCGCGCGCCGCTCAGCGCAGCGCCACCGGCTTCTCCAGCACCTCGCGCATGATCCACGCGGTGCGCAGGGCCCTGCGGTCGCGCAGGATCTCGCGCGGGGTGTTGACGCCGTCGCTCCGCCGGGCGGCGGAGCGCTTGGCGGCGGCCACCGACGGGCGGTCCCAGATCTCCGCGAGCTTCACCCGGGCGGCGGCCTTGGCGCGCTCGGCCTCGGCCAGCTGCTCGGCGAGGTGCCGCTGGCGGTCCAGCGAGGCGGTGTCGTCGTTTCGTGAATACAACGGCGGCGGGGCCTCCGGCACGGGCGGGGGCTCGTAGGCCGGCGCCGGCTCGCGGTAAAGCGGCTCGGGCTCGTCGGCGAAGGGCGGCGGACCGCCGGCCGCGGCGCGGCGCTCGGCGATCTTGCGGCGGATCTCCGCCTGGACGCGGCGGACCTGGTCGGCGTTGTCCTCCTCCGTGCGCGGTTGCAGCGGGGCGTGCGGCTGGCGGGTCTCGCGCACGTCCTCCTCGCCCGACTCGGCCCAGCCCTTGCGGGTCTGGTTGAGCCAGTAGGCGATCGCGCCGGCGATGAAGATCACCAGCTGCAGGTTGTCGAGTATCCAGTCCATGGTTACAGGGCGGGACGGCGGTTACTTCTGCTCGCCGGGCTCGCCGATGTTTTTGCGCATGGAGGTGTCGGCCTGGATGTTTTCCATCTTGTAGTAGTCCATGACCCCGAGACGGCCGGAGCGGAAGGCCTCGGCCATGGCGAGGGGGACCTCGGCCTCGGCCTCGACGACCTTGGCCTTCATCTCCTGCACGCGGGCGACCATCTCCTGCTCGAGGGCGACGGCGGCGGCGCGGCGGATTTCGGCCTGGGCCTGGGCGATGCTCTTGTTGGCCTCGGCCTGGGCTTCCTGCAGCTTGGCGCCGACGTTCTCGCCGACGTCCACGTCGGCGATGTCGATCGAAAGGATCTCGAAGGCGGTGCCGACGTCGAGGCCGCGCTGGAGCACGACCTTGGAGATGGAGTCGGGCGACTCGAGCACGACCTTGTAGCTCTCGGCCGAGCCGATGGTGGTGACGATGCCCTCGCCGACGCGGGCGATGATGGTCTCCTCCTTGGCGCCGCCGACGAAGCGGTCGAGGTTGGTGCGCACGGTGACGCGGGCTTTCACCTTCACCTGGATGCCGTCCTTGGAGACGCCGTCGATGGTGGTGCGGCCGGAGGCGGGGTTGGGGCAGTCGATGACCTTCGGGTCGACGGAGGTGCGCACGGCCTCGACGACGCTCTTGCCGGAGCCCTTGGTGGCGAGGTCGATGGCGCAGGCGCGATTCCAGTCGAGGGTGATGTTGGCCTTCTGCGCGGCGATGAGCGCCTGCACGGTGGGGACGACGTTGCCGCCGGCCAGGAAGTGGCCTTCGAGGTCGTCGATTGAGATGTCGATGCCGGCCTTCTTGGCGGTGATGCGGGCGTCGACCATGAGGCCGTAGGGAACCTGGCGCAGGCGCATGGCCACGAGGTTCATGATGCCGACGTAGGCGCCGGCCAGCCAGGCGCGCAGCCAGACGCTGAAGAAGGAGAAGATGATGCCGAGCACCACGAGGAGCGCGATGCCGCCGACGACTAAGCCTAAGATAAGGATGTTGTTCATGATTAGTTGGAGGATGGTTGGTTGGTTTCGGAAAGTTGCACGATCAGGCGAAAGGTATCGACGCCGACGACGGTGAGGGCTGCTCCCTGCTCGACGAAGCCGGTGCGCGAGAACGCCTCGTAGCGGCGGCCGTCGACCGCGACGTAGCCGGTGGGCGCGAGCGCGGTGAGCGCCTCGGCCGCGCGGCCGACGACGGCGGCGGACTCGGCGACGTCGGGCTGGCTGCGGGCGCCGTTCTCGGTGCGCAAAAACAGGCGGCGGCCCATGGCGGTGCGCGGCAGGATCTTGAACTCGAACCACAGCAGCAGGCCGGTGAGCAGCAACGCGGCGGCGACCGCGATGGCTCCGCCGGTGAAGCCGAAGTCGGAGAACGCCAGCACGCAGCCGCCGACCAGCAGCGCGCCGCCGACCAGGCCGAGAATCGCCCCGGGAACAAAGACCTCCACACCGAGCAGGAGCAGGCCGGTAAGAAAAAGCAGCAGGATGGTGTTCACGCGGTCTCCTCCGGTTGGACGATGAGCTCGGAGCCCTGCCGGCCGGTGACGCGCACGGACGCGCCCCGTTCCAGCGAGCCGTAGGCGACGCGCGCCTCGTGCCGCTTGCCGTCGATCTCGACCTGCCCGGCCGGGCGCAGCGCGGAGGTGGCGACGCCAACGCGACCCACGAGATCGTCGGTCGGGGCGTGGGGCGCGATGGCGTCCGCACCGTTGCCGGCGGCGGACTGCAGGATCATGCGGTCCCAGACCCAGCCGCGCGGCATAAAGACGATGAGCGCCACCGCCCCGGCCACCGCGATGAGCAATCCGAGACCGAGG
>JBDRJH010000247.1:0-4768 GCA_043815125.1 Verrucomicrobiota bacterium | reverse complement strand
CGGCCATCGGTGCCGAGCGGCGGCAGCTTTACGCGGCGGAAGCCTCGTTCGCAGTGCTGCACGACGGCCTCGAATTTCCGCAGTCGCCGCAGTTCGTGCGGTTCGACGCGATAGCGGTCTTCCTCGGTCCACGATACGTTGCGTTTACCACCGGAGTAACCGGTGGTGCGTTTCTTTGCCTTGTGCTTTCCGAGGGTGTCGGCGGCGATTTTGGCCGAGTCTTCGTCGGCCGCGCAGAACGTCACCCGGTTGGCCATGTTGGCGATAAGAACCTTGGCCTTCCGTTCATCCTGCATGGGCGGGATCAGCGACGTGTAGGACTGGGTGGCGGCGACCACGGTGGCGCGGGCTTCGCGGATAACGTCCACAACGTTGTAATCACTCATGCCGTCCTCGCTTGCGGTGACGATTTTCTGCGCCTCGTCGGCCCAGAAGATGAGGAGGTTGTCATTGTCGCGTTGGGCGGTGGGACGGTCGAAGCGGCGCAGCGCATGTGCGTAGAACGTGAGTTTCAGGAGCGTGTTGATGTAGCGGCGCTCCACCTGGAACCGCTGCGGGAGCGCGACGCAGACGACTTTGCCCCGGTCTATGTCGTCGAACGAGAAGCTGGATTTCGGCGGGCAGAATACGGCGGCGATGTCCGGATCGGTAAAAACCTTCAGGTAGTTGGCGACCGTGGTGCGAACGCCGCCGAGTTGCTCGGGAGGTTGCGATTTCAGCGCCTCGTAGTGTTCGAACAGCGTCTTGGCAGGCGAGGTGTCGGACTCGGTGACCAACGTCATGAGTTCGTCCAACATCGTGTTGGAGGTCAGGAATTCGTAGGCGTTGTCGAGCGTGACTGGCAGTCCGGCGGCTTCGAGCACGCGAAACGCGAACTCTATCTGCACTTGGGCCTGCGTGCGAAAAAAACTCTGCTCGTTGCGCTGACCGAGCGCGGAGGCCACGTCGCAAACGATCTTGGCCTTGGCCGACCACGGCAGGTGCGGGTTGCCCAAAAAGTTGAAGGTGTGCGTCGGTTTCCAATCCGTCGACGCGTCCTCGGGGCGGACTTGCAGGAGGATCAGATCCTGCTCGCGGCCGAGGTGCCGGAACATCTCGCGCAGGGTCTCCCAATAAACGCCCTTGTCATCGACGCAGATGCCTCCCCACTTCGGACAGTTGCGGCCGACCTGCCAGAGCATGGTGTTGATCGCGGCCTGGGTTTTACCGCTGCCGGTCTGGCCCGTGATGAGCCAGCCACGGCAAAAGTCATCCATCCGCCAAACGAAGCCGCCGAGACGGAGCACCACCGGTGGCAGGGAAGGTCGGGCGGGCTGCGAGCAGGCCGAGTAAAGTTGCCAGAGCGCCAAACCGCCAAACGCGAACATCACCGGCGGATAGCCGCCGGCGGCATACGCAAGGGTCGCGCTAAGCATCGCCAGAATGGGATTGGCCAACATAGGAAGTAGGCCCGCCGCTGGACTGCGGACGCGGGGAGCTTAGCTGGCGGCGACAACCGCCGTCTTCCAAGAAGCGCGCAAAAGCTTACGAGATCGTGCCTGTTTGCCGGGCCGGCGGAGACCCGCGCGGGCAATCCCGACAGGGCAACACCCGCCTGCGCCGCCCGCTGTCGCGGATCGGACGCAAGCGGGATTTGCCGGGCGGTGAGTCAGCGGCACACGGGCGGAGACGTGGGCGCGCGCGTCTCTACGTTCCTTGCGTCCCACGACTCCTTCCGGGCCGGGGCGTGACGCCGCAGTCATCGCACTGGACACGCTTGGGGCAGATTGAGATTCTGCACCGATTATCAGATATGGGAAAACGCCACCTGTTCGACCTCATCAAGGAATACCAACAGCTCGTCGCCGAAGTCGCCCGATTGCAGGCCGAGGTCGACCGGGAGCGATCAGCCGCCCTCGCCGCCCTCCCGGCGACCTACGGCTTCCCCGATATGGACAGCTTCATCAAAGCGGTGGTTCACGTCTGCCGTAAGCCGCGACGCCAGAAGGTTACACCCGCGCACCGAGCGAAAAGTAAACGCAGCACCACCCCATCACCCGTTGGCCGTGGCCTAGCGAAAGCGACAGAACCTTCTGCAAAGCCCGTAGACTCTCCGCTCCCCGGCGGCACCTCGCTGGATGACGCGAAGAACTTTGGGCTGATGCCAGATCTGGGCCTACTCAAAACGACGACCGGAGACACCCGACCACATCAGGCCAAGTTGTCCGAAGCCCTCAAATTTGCCCAACAGGTGCTCCATACCTCGGGAGTCCCCGCCGCCGTCTGGCGGGAATGGCGTCAGTTCGAGCGCAAGGCCAGCGAAGTCCTGCGCACCTTCAACACGGTGGTGCGCACCGAAGAGTTGTAACGACCGCCGAACGGGCAAGACAGCGGGCGGGCGGCTTGCCGTGGCTGGTGCGATTGCGGCCAAGCGCAAGGCCCAAGAGTAGTTGTTTAGTCACCGCACGCCCAACCCCTCGACTTAACGTGTTGGGTGCAAGTTCCCCCAGCTGGCCGAGAAGCTCAGACTCTCGGCCACATTCGCTGAATCTCGTTCAACGCAGATTTCAGCTGGGCTTCACGCACCTCGCTCAGTCGATGCCCCTCGACCACCTTCTTCGAATAGCAGTCGATCAATCGCGTCTCGGTTGGATCGAACGACAAACCGGCACCTACTTGGGTAAGTCCATATTTAAGAAGCAACAACAAGATGATTTCCGATTCGTCTTCGGAAACCTTGCTTTTGGAAAAGCGAAACTTCGTGTAGCAGAAGGATCGATCTCCTGAGCAGACGGTGCTGATCTCGGGCCTGACGCTGACTTGAACTCCGTCGAGCTCGATCATAGCGCCGCGCCGAATGATGTTATGCGTTCCGGCAGGGGGACGCGCGCTGGGAGCGATCTCGCAGAAGCGTCTGAGCATTTCGGCGTTGTTGTCGGACCGGGTAACTTGGTTGCGACTCACGGCCTCGCGTGACCGCAACTGATCAGCCGAATCGCGGAGTGCGCGGACGTCGTATTGACCACCTTTGAATGCGCCCAGCACTGAGTTTTGTGCGCTCTGGTAGTATGGCGCTCGGAATGGATTCCCGTTCTTCTGGTCTCGAAGAATGCCGGCCTTCTTCGCAGGGGAAGCGAACACAAACTCGCCGAGCTGGTTCGACGATATCCGCGGGCGATCAGAAAAGGGCTGCGGCTGATTCATACCGGATCGAGAGCAGTGCCTTTCTTGAAAATCTCAGGGCCAATGCCCATGTGGTAGGATCCATCTAGCTCGACCTGCCCCTCGATGGGCAGTTTCCTGATGGTGATGGCCGCCAAGGCCGCATCGTCCATTGGAAAAAACGCTCCCTCAGGCTCGGAGAATAGGAAGAAGTCACCGAAGTGGGCGTTGCAGTGCGGGCAAATGTTCATGAAGTAGTCCGAATCTGCCATGCGCGACCGGCGCTTCTCGTAGTGCGGATGAACGCGTCGGATCAGTTCAAGAAGACCATTCGGCAACTCCAAAACGTTGCTTACCAGGATGGGCTCGGAGTCTTCAGACTCGCCCTCCTCTTCGTCCGAAAACTTGGAGCACGAGAGCGCCACAACCGAGGCCGCTTTACCGCATCGGTAGCAAGTTTCCTTACTGGTCAACAGATAGATTGGGGCGGTGAGACGAAGGTTTCCCATGGTGAGACGAAGAGCCTAGCGCTTCCGGAGAGCCATCAGCGCGATGCCGATGACCAGTGCAATCGCAACCACAGCTCGAAGTTGACCGCTAAACGGCTGTCCGGTCACCACCTCGTTTGCCGAGTGCTCACAGTTGTTGATGATCGGGTCGTAGCTGCGCGGCTTTGCAAGCTTGGCGCGAACTCGGGCAACCACCATCGACGGATCGGCGTTTTTGGGCTCGATCTGAACAGGCTCCCTCTGGGCAAAGTCCGCAACGGAGGAAATGTGCTCTCCGCGATCAGGAGCGTTGTGGAAAACTGCTCCACCGCCCATCCAGACACCAACGTGGGTTATGCCGAGAAGCTTCGGGCGGAGCAGGAAATCACCAACGTTCAGGGCGTTCATCGGCGTAGATTACTTCTTACCGCGGTTATAGGGACGCTGATTGGTCGGAGCTAGCGAGACCCCCTTTTGCGACGCTTGGGTGTAGATCGCGCTTTCCGTCCGACCGATCTTTAGGCCGATAACGCGGGTGGGCGTGTTCTGTGAAGCAAGACTCTTCAGTTGGGCGACGTCTTTGGGCGTCCAAGGCTTACCGCTGTTTCGATCACTTAGTGACATGGTAGTAGTTGTTGATGATTTGTTTTTATTCCACTGGGCAGCGTAGCGACCGAAGGCGGAGGCGTCGCTTACGACCTGACAAGGTTCTTTTTAGAGAACCACGTCAAGCCTTTTTGGTTTGCTATCGAGAACCATAATCTTAGGTTCCTCGTATGGCACACCTAGGCGCGAAAATCCGCGCCCTCCGAACCCACAGAAAAATTACCCTCCCGAGGCTTGCGGAGCGTGCGGGCATCTCGAAAGGGCTCTTGTCCAAAATCGAAACCGACGAGACGAGTAATCCTTCCGTTTCGACGCTCTACAAAATCGCGGAGGGCCTTGAACTGACAATTGCGGATATCCTCGAGACCGAGCAGGTGACCGTGAAACGCGTGGCTCTGGATGAGCACGCTGATTGGCGCAAGAAGCTCGCGACGGCCTTCAAGGGCAAGGAGCTCGATCCAGACATTCTCAGCGCAATGCAGCTGCTCCGGAATCGCAAAGCGACCAAGACGGACGACATCGAACACTGGAAG
>JBDRJH010000246.1:0-9499 GCA_043815125.1 Verrucomicrobiota bacterium | reverse complement strand
GGTCGCGGGCACGAGGCCGACGATCATGTAGAAGGTGGTGGTTTTGCCGGCGCCGTTGGGGCCGAGGACACCGACGACCTCGCCGGCGTGCACGTGGATGTCGACGCCGTTGACGACGTTGCGGTCGCCGTAGGTCTTCACCAGGCCGCTGGCCTGGATTTCGTGTCGGGGGGCGGTGTCGGCCATGTTATTTTTTGGGCTGGTCCTTGGCGTCGCCGCCGAGGTCCTTGATGGGCGGGCCGGTGAACCGGGGCAGGTCGACGAGCACCTCGCGCTGGCCGCGGAGCAGGGTGATGCGCTCGCCGGCGGCGACGAAGTCGGTGCTCTTGTCGATGATGACGGGCTCCTCGGTGAGCACGACTTTCTCCTCGCGGGGGAAGACCTCGGCGCGGCCGCAGGTGGCCTCGCGGTCGTCCTGGATGATTTTTACGCGACCGGTGGCGAGCAGGTATTTGAATTTTTCGAGCGTGCCGACGGTCTCGTTCTTGTCGCCGATGCGGGTGGCGACGATCTCCAGGCGGTCGCAGGTGATGCGCAGGTTGGTGCCGGTGAGCACGACCGAGCCGGTCGCGATGGCGCGGGTCTCCTCGTCGGTGGAGGTCATCTCGAGTTTTTCACTGCGCAGCTCGGTGGGCACGGCGGGGACCTCGGCGTTGGGCAGGCCGACGGTATTGGGGGCGGTCTGCGCGTCGAGCGGCGCGAGGCCGGCGGAGACCATGGCAAAGAGGGCGAGCAGGGTCTTGGGACCCTTGGGGAGGCTGCGGGACTTGGGGGAGTCGTTCATTTGAGAAGGTTGTCGATTTCGGTTTGCAGGATCACGTGGGCGTCGGCGCCGATGAGAATCTTTTTCTCGGCGTGGTCGTAGGACCAGTCGCGGCCGGTGAGTTCAAAGTCCTGGCGCCGCACGTGCACGGGTCGGCGCCCTCGACGCGCCGCGCCTCGGGCAGGGCGACGGCCTGCGGGCTGGTGACGGTGGTCTCGGGCTGGTTGACGATGTCGTCGGTGTAGACGGTGAGCTGCATGTCGCGCACCTCGATGCGTTGGGCGTTGATGACGCGGGCCTCGGCGGCCTTGAGCATCATGTCGCGCCAGCCCTCGGCGGTGAAGGTGGGCAGGCGGAAGTTTTTGATGGGGGCGCTGGAGTTGATCTCCTTGATTTTGAAGCCGCCCTGCTGGGCGTGCGCGACCGTCGCCAGCAGGCCGCAAAGGAGCAGCGCGGCAAAGGGGCGGACGGACGTGTGGCGGGCGACGGGCATCAGTGGGTGTCCGTGGTCAGACCCTTGGCGGCGAGGATTTGTTCACAAACTTCGCGCACGGCGCCCTTGCCGGCGGGGCGGACGGTCACGTAGTCGGCGGCGGCGAGGGCGGAGGGCATGGCGTCGGGCACGCTCACACCGATGCCGGCCCAAGCGATGGCGGCGGTGTCGATGTCGTCGTCGCCCATGTAGACGATCTGCTCGGCGGGCAGGTTGAGCTCGGCGGCGAGTTCCTTGAGGGCGGTGATCTTGTCGACGCGGCCCTGCACGAGGTGGGGAATCTTCAGCTCGGTGGCGCGCACGGTGGTGGAGCCGGAGGCGCGGCCGCTGATCCAGGCGGTGGTGATGCCGTGTTTGCGCAGTTGCACGAGGCCCATGCCGTCGAGGATGGAGAAGCGTTTGGACTCGGTGCCGTCGGAGTGGATCTCGACGGTGCCGTCGGTGAGGATGCCGTCGACGTCCATCGCGAAGAGCGTGACGGCGGACCAGCGTTCGGTGGTGGGAGCGGAAGGCATGTCGAAGAATCAACCGATCCAGTCGGCGATCTGGGCGATGATGGAGTCGCGGGTGGGTCGGTAGGCGTATTCGAGCTCGGGGGCGAAGGGCACCGGCATGTCCTGTGCGGCAATGCGCAGCGGGGCGGCCTCGAGATTGAAGAAGTGTTTCTCGGTCAGACGCGAGACCAGCTCGGCGCCGAAGCCGTGGGTGCGGCGGCCCTCGTGCAAGACGATGAGGCGGTGGGTGCGGGCGAGCGAGGCCTCGATGGCGTCGAGCTTGAGCGGGGCGAGCGCGCGCAGGTCCCAGATGTCGAGCGTGAAGTCGTATTCGTCGGCCAGATACGCGGCGGCCTCCTCGGCGAGGTGGACCATTTCGCCGTAGGTGACGAGGGTGGCGGACTGGCCGGCGCGCACATGGCGGGGTTGCCAGACGTCGCGGTAGGCGGCGTCCCAGGCGACGGGGGCCTTGCCGCGGCGGTAGAGGCCCTTGTGCTCGAAGAGGATCACGGGGTTGTCGTCCTCGTAGGCAGCGAGCAGGGCGTTGAAGGCGTCCTGCGGGGTGCTCGGGTAGAGGGCCTTGAGGCCGGGCAGGGAGAGGAAGAGCGACTCGAGTTCCTGCGAGTGGAAGGAGCCGAAGGTGAGGCCGCCGCCGCAGGGGAAGCGGTAGACGACGGGGACCTTGGCTCCCGAGCGGAAGCGGTAGGTGGCGGCGTTGAGGCCGATCTGGGTGACGGCCTCGGTGGAGAAGTCGGAGAACTGGAACTCCTCGACGGGGCGGTGGCCGTTGAGGGCGAGGCCGGTGGCGTAGCCGGTGCAGGCGGACTCGGCGAGGGGGGTGTTGAAGACGCGGGCGCGGCCGTGTTTTTCGAGGAGTTTGTCGGTGACCTTGAAGGCGCCGCCGTAGGTGGCGATGTCCTGGCCGAGGACGAGGGACTCGGGGCGCTCGGTGAGGATCTTGTCGAGCGCGAGGTTGAGGGCCTGCGCGTGGTTGAGCGTCTGCGACGCGGTGGGTTCGGCCTTCCAGGGCAGGGGCGCGGCGTCGGGTGCGTAGACCGAGTCGGCGAGCGAGGCGGGGTCGGGGCGCGGGTAGGCGAGGGCGATCTGGATGCAGCTCTCGATGAAGTCGGAGAGCTCTTTTTCGAGGGCGGCGATGTCGTCGGCGAGGCCGAGTTGCGCGAGGGTGGCGCGGAGCTTGGGCAACGGGTCGGCGGCTTCGAAAGAGGTTTGCTCGCCGGGCTGGAGGTAGTCGCAGGTGTCGTAGGCGGCGTGGCCGCGCAGGCGAAGGGTGTTGACCTCGATGAGCATCGGGCGGGGCTTGGCGCGCACGTCGGCGAGGATGGCGGCGAGTTCGGTCGCGATGCCCTCGGGGTCGGTGGCGTCGAGTTTGCGGCCCTCCATGCGGTAGCCGGCGGCGCGTTGCCAGAGTTCGGTCTCGGGCGCGAATTGTTCGCTGACCGGCGTGGAGTAGGCGTAGCGGTTGTTCTCGATCAGGAAGAGGACCGGCAGGGAGAGGATCGAGGCGAGGTTGAGGCACTCGTGGACGTCGCCGGTGCTGGAGCCGCCGTCGCCGAAGATGGCGAAGCCGACGGCGGGCGCGCCCTTGCGGCGCTGGGAGTCGGTGCCGCCGAGGACGTTGGAGAGCATGGCCCCGAGATGGCTGATCATCGGGTAGGAGCGGTTGGCGGGGTCGCCGCGGTGGACGTTGCCCTCGCGGGCCTTGGTGGGGCTGCCGGCGTTGGCGCAATACTGGTTGAGGTGATCGCAGAGGTGGCCGCTCCAGATGAGGTGGCCGCCGAGGTCGCGGTGGGTGAAGGAGACGACGTCCGCCGACTTGTCGGCGAGCAGCGCAAGGGGGACGATGAGGCCCTCGTTGCCCTGGCCGCCGGCGACGGTGCCCTTGATCAGGCCCTGGCGGAAGAGGTCGAGGATGCGGTTGTCGGTGGTGCGACTGTAATACATCCACGCGTAGAGCCGCAGGCGGGCCTCGGGGGAGCCGAGTTCACCGGGGGTGAGATCGCGTTGGGTGAGGATGGCCGGAGTGTTGGGAAATGCCATGTCTGGCCGGCCAACGTGAGGGGCCGCGCGGGCATGGGCAAGCCTGCGCGGTGAGTTGGCTCAGGCGGATTTTTCGGTCTTGCCGGGGTTGAGCCGGCTCAACCCGAGCACCACCACGGCGCCGACCGCGAGGAGAACCAGGGCGACGGCGATCTCGCGGGGGTCGGCGGGCAGGATGTTGCGCTGGGTCACGGGCACGACTTCGCCGTGGCTGTTGAGGCGGGTGGTGAGAACTTCCTTCCACGGCCACACGGTGCGCAGGGCGCCGGCCATGATGCCGGTGAGGGCGACGAGCGTGGTCTGACGCCACTTGCGCAGCAGCCAGCTGACGATGCGCACCAAGGAGAGGATGCCGGCCACGATGCCGGCGACAAAGATCGCCAGCGAGGCGATGTCGCGGGAGTTCACCGCATCGAGCACCTGTTGGTATTTGCCCATGATGACGAGCAGGTAGGAGCCGGAGATGCCGGGCAAAATCATCGCGCTGATGGCGATGAAGCCGGCGACAAACAGATAAAGCGGCGTGGCCGGCGTCTGCACCGCGTCGAGCCCGACCAGCCAGTAGGTGGCGATGGTCGCGACGACAAAGGCGACGGCGTCCTTGGGCCGCCATTTCCAGGTCTCCACCGTGAGCAGCACGATGGAGCCGAGGATGAGTCCGAAGAAAAAGGACCACAGCTCGACCGGGTGCGACTTGAACAACGCCGCCAGGACCTTGGACAGGGTGAAGATCGCCGTGAGCAGGCCCGCGCCGAGCGAGACCAGAAAGACCACCGGCACGCGCGCCCACGCCTCCTTGAAACGCCCGCCGAGGACTTGGCGCAGCAGGGAGACGTCGAAGCACTTGATGGCTTCGATCAGTCGGTCGTAGATCCCGCAAACGAAGGCGACGGTGCCGCCGGACACCCCGGGGATGAGGTCGGCGACCCCCATGCAAAAGCCGATCAGGGCGATACGCAGATTATTGAGCCAGTTCATTGGGAGGAGCGGAGCAAGGGGAGGCGAACGGAGGCAAGCGGACACAAAAAAGCAGGCCGGAAAACATCCAGCCTGCCGAAAGGGGGATCAAAACGAGGCGCCGATCAGACGTCGGGCTTGGTCTTGCGCAGACCCATTACGCGCTCGCCCTCGTTCCACTGGCCACGCTTCTTGAGGATGGCCACGCGCTCGAAGCGCTTGAGGACGTTACGTTTGACGACGATGCCGGAGGGGCCTTGGAGACTCTTGTGCTGGGACATGACGGATAAAAAGGTTGATGGTGGATTTCGCGAAAAGGTCAGGAAGTAGAGTTCGCCATCGCCCATGACAAGTATTTTTCACCGACGCCGCTGGCTTCGATCACGATCCATTCCGGGGTTTCGTAGGGATGGCGGGCCATGACCCAGGCCTCCAAGGCCCGGCGCTGGTCGGGCATGAGCTTGAAACAAAGACGGTATTCGGCCTCGCGCTGGAGTTTTCCCTCCCAGCGGTAATGAGAGGTGATCGGACCCTCGACCTGCACGCACACGGCGAGGCCCTGCTCGATCGCTCCGCTGGCGAGCTGTTCGGCGGCGGTGGGGCGGGAAACCGTGGTCCAGGCGATCAACATGGGGCCAACATCAATCGGTTTTGACGGAGGCGCAAGCGGTCCTTGGGCGGAGGCGTGATCGGCCGAGCTTTGGATTTGCCAGTCTCGGGCGGACGGCTAGGTTGCCCATCCCGCCGCCATGTCGACCATCAGCAAATCCATCGACAAGACGCTCATCGCGTCGCCGGAGCGCCGTCATGAGGCGGATGCGGACTGGCGGGCGGTGCAACGCGTGCAGGCCGGCGACGTGGCCGCCTTCGACGAGTTGATCCTGAAATACCGCGAACGCCTCTTCGGGGTGCTCTACAATCTCACCTCCAACCGCGAGGACGCCGCCGATCTGGCGCAGGAGGCCTTCATCAAGGCCTTTCAGTCCATCAACCGCTTTCAGGGCCAGTCGGCCTTCTTCACCTGGCTCTACCGTATCGCCATCAACGGCGCGCTGACCCACCTGCGCAAAAACCGCCTCCGCTCGTTTTTTAGCTTCGAAAAGCTTCACGACGAGGACCACGTCAGCGAGTTGATCAACCAGCTCACCGACAAAAAGTCCGCCGACCGCGCGGCATTTGTGAGCGAACTTCAGGAAAAATTGAACGAGGCGCTGCAAAAACTGTCTATCAAGCATCGCACCGTGGTCACCCTGCATGAAATCGACGGCCTCACCCATGAGGAAATCGCCGAAGTGGCGGGGTGCTCCGTCGGCACCGTCCGGTCCCGGCTCCACTACGCCAAACAACTTCTGCAAGCCGAGTTAAAGTCCTACATCGACGCATGACGAATCCCGACTCCTCCGGAAAGCCGACCTTGGAAGAACTGCTTCGCCTCAAGCGTGCCGAGCGCCCGCAGCCCGAATTTTGGCAGCAATTCGACTCTGAACTGCGTCGCAAACAACTCGCCGCCACCATCGAGCCCAAGCCTTGGTGGCTGGGCCTGACGATCCTGAGCCGCAAGCTGGCCCCCGTCGGCCTGCCCGTCGGCGCCGCCGCCGCACTCACCCTTGCCGCCGTCTCCTATCAGACCATCGGCTGGGCGCCCGCCGCCGACGATACCAACGCGCCGGCCTTGGCCGCCGATCTCCACCTGCCCGCCCACCCGCCGGCGGTTGCGGCCAACCCGCCCTCGACTCCGCCCGCCGCCGAGACCGCCGACGTGCCGTCTCCGATGGATGGTCTCGCGGGCGAAGCCCCGGTGATGGTCGCGGAGTCCGCGCCGGTTACCGAACCGACCACCGCCAACACCGCTCAGTCGCGTGAACTCGGCGTCACCGTCGCCTCACTCCTGCCGGGCGTGGGCCTGCATCGCGGCGACGCCCTCCAGCCGGCGGGCAACCCGACGGTTTCCCAGCGCTTCATCGCCGACAATCTGGCCGCCGCGCAAAAGGCCAACCCGGGCCTGTCGCTCTTTCCCGGCATCGATCTTTCGTTGGACCGCCTGATGTCGGGCGCGGTTTTGGCCGGAGTCGCGGACACCAAGGCTCCGTCGGTTGCGGTCGAGGCAACGGCGGACCAACCGGTCCCCGAGATGTCGCCGCGCAACGCCCGCCTGCTGGCGCTCGTCAAGTCCGCCGAGGACAGCGAGGCCGCGATGGTGGCCGCCAACATCGCTCGCGAGCAGGCCGGTCGCCTCAACGACGACATCCTCTACGCCTCGGCCACCCGGCTCGGCGTGGGCGGGGATCGTCTGTCGATCAAGTTCTGACCGGTTTGCCCGCTCAACGCATCCGTTGCCGGTGACGCATCAGGCGGTCCTCACGTTTTCATCGCACGGCCAGGGCCTGCGCGAGATCACCGGCGAGGTGGAGCGCGAGGTCGCGCGCAGCGGGGTGAAGACGGGCCTGGTGAATGTCTTTTGCCGGCACACCAGTTGTTCGCTGGTGATCATGGAAAACGCCGACCCGACCGCGCGGCGCGACCTGCACCGCTGGCTGTCGCGGCTGGTGCCGGAGAACGACCCGGATTTTGAACACACCATGGAGGGGCCCGACGACATGCCCAGCCACATCAAGATGGCGTTGACCCGCACGAGTGAAAACCTGCCGATCGGCGGCGGCAATCTACTGCTCGGCACCTGGCAGGGCATTTATTTGTGGGAACACCGCGATGCGCCGCACACCCGCCAGATCATCGTCACGGTGACGGGGGGGGAATGACGGCCGGCGGCCCGGGCAGGTGCGCGCCACCTGGCGTGGCCCCGAGCATGAGCTCGGGGAAAAAGACGTTCACTCGGCTCACGCCTTGTGCCACGTGGGGTAGGGGGCGCGCGCGGAGACGGTCTTCGTCTCGGTCCTAGTCAGGTGCGTGGTCGGTGTGGCCCCGGGCGTGAGCCCGGGGAGAGCACGTTCATGCTTCGCCTCTGGAGTGAATTTTCCAGAAGCGCTCCCAGTGGGTTTCTTCGCGCGGATCGAGCTGCGGGTAACCGGCGACCATGGCGCCAAGGTAAGGCCATGCGTCGCCAGTCGGCGCGCACCGGGTTCTCGAAGATGTAGTGACCAGCCGAGCGAATGGCGTCGCGAGTGCGTTCCTCCTCGCGCAGCACGTGATCATGAGCCTGTTGCTGCAAACGGGCCGGAGAATAAAACCGGCGCGAGGTGTTCGCGCAGAAATTTGGTCGCCTGCAGCTGGTCGGAGGTCTCGGCAACACCGAGCCAAAGGAGGTGCCAGTGGTCAGGCATCAGCACATAGGCGGGGCACGCGAGGTCATGCCGGGCGCAGGCGTGCAAAAGGATTTCCCGAAAACGATGGTGGAAGTCCGGAGTCAGCCATCCGGTGGTCCGGTTGTGGAGCGTATGTGTCCAGAGCGCGGCGGCCCGCCCGCGATACCATTGGCGTTCAAGTCGAGGGAGTTTCGACTTGGGGACGAAGGACATGCGGCGAAGTCCCTCGGCTCACGCCTCGGGCCACAAGCTTAAAATGTGGGATTGTCGCGTGGTTCTGAGCCTCTTCGTGGCCCTGAGCGTGAGCTCAGGGAGCGTTGGTCGCCGGGAGGCATGACGTGAATGGCCCGTATCCGCCGCGTCCCCGAGCTCACGCTCGGGGCTACGATTGGCCTGGGGCACAGATTTTCCCGGGACACGAGTGGCCACGGGGCGTCTTGCTTACTTGCCGGGCAGGCAGGCGCCGCAGCCGTTGACAAAGAAGTCGGTGCCCTTGTCGTCGACGAGGATGAAGGCGGGGAAGTCCTCGACCTCGATCTTCCAGACAGCCTCCATGCCGAGCTCGGGATACTCGAGGACCTCGACCTTCTTGATGTTGTTCTTCGCGAGGATGGCGGCGGGGCCGCCGATGGAGCCGAGGTAGAAGCCGCCGTGTTTTTTGCAGGCGTCGGTCACGGCCTTGGAGCGGTTGCCCTTGGCGAGCATGATCATGGAGCCGCCGTTTTCTTGAAAGAGGTCGACGTAGCTGTCCATGCGGCCAGCCGTGGTGGGGCCAAACGAACCCGACGCGTAGCCGACGGGGGTCTTGGCCGGGCCGGCGTAGTAGACGGGGTGGTTTTTAATATAATCGGGCAGGCCCTGACCGGCGTCGATGCGCTCTTTTAATTTGGCGTGGGCGATGTCGCGGGCGACGACGAGCGGACCGTTGAGGAGGACGCGGGTGGTGACGGGGTGTTGGCTCAGCTCGGCGAGGATGGCGGGCATCGGCTGGTTGAGGTCGATGCGCACGACGTTGTCGTCTTTGAGCAGGCGGAGTTCGTCGGGGATGAGGCGGCCGGGATTGGTCTCCATCTTTTCCAGCCAGATGCCGTCCTGGTTGATCTTGGCCTTGATGTTGCGGTCGGCCGAGCAGGAGACGCCGATGCCGACGGGGCAGGAGGCGCCGTGGCGGGGCAGGCGGACGACGCGCACGTCGAGAGCGAAGTATTTGCCGCCAAACTGGGCGCCGATGCCGGTGGTCTGGGCGAGCTTGAGGCAGAGTTTTTCGGCCTCGAGGTCGCGGAAGGCGCGGCCGTGCTCGTTGCCGGTGGTGGGCAGGGAGTCGTAGTATTTGGTCGAGGCGAGCTTGACGGTCTTGAGGCAGGTCTCGGCCGAGGTGCCGCCGATGACGAAGGTGAGGTGGTAGGGCGGGCAGGCGGCGGTGCCCAGGTAGCTCATCTTCTCAAGGAAGAACTTTTCGAGGCTCTTGGGA
>JBDRJH010000245.1:0-2223 GCA_043815125.1 Verrucomicrobiota bacterium | reverse complement strand
GCCGATGATGTCGATCCCCCGCCCGGGTTTGTCCTGTTGTTCGGCCGGCAAGATGCTGAAGGGATAGACGGGACTCTTTAAAAGATCCAAGAAGACCAAGTTCGGCTTGCTCAGCCGCACAATAAAGGTGCCGGCATTGGGAGCCTCGAACTTCTCCACGTCCGAAAGCACCACCGCATTCGTACTCACCTTGCGATACCGCTCAAAGGAGGCGAGCACGTCCGCCGACGTGAGTTCCTTGCCGTTGTGGAACTTGATGCCCCGGCGCAAGGTGAAGGTAAACGTTTTCGAGTCGGCGCTGACGTCGACCCTCGAGGCGACCATCGGCTTGGTTTTGTAATTGCCGTCCATCGCGACGAGCGACTCGAAGAGATGATGGATGACCTCGAGCTCAACCATACTGCTGGAAACGTGCGGATCGAGCGTTCCAGGCCCTGACTGAAACCCGTAGTTCAGGCTGCCGCCCTTCTGCGGCTCGGCAAGGGATGTTCCGCCCATAAGAGCCAAGAGTGTAACGAGGATGGCGAGGCTCAGCAGGCCTTTGCCGCAAATGGTTTTCTTTCTGATCAGGTTCCGGGAAGGTAACCCGGCAGCCTGGAAAACTTTGCGGAGGAGGCAGTGGATCGCTCGTCCGCGCCCCGTTCGGGTGGGAACGCCTTCCCTGATCCTTGGCATGACATGAATCGGATTCATTTCGCTCTCCTTTTTGAAATACCTTCGAGATATTTTTTGCGATTCTTGCTTTAGGCATCTGCACAGGTCGCGCAATATCTGCGAGGCCTATGATTGTCTGGGCTTGTTAGGCAAATTGGCGCGCAACCTCCCGAAGGGCGGCGTCTGTCGCCTCCAGCGCCCGATCGATATCGGCCGCGCGGTGCGCCATGGAAAGAAACATGTTATGGTCCGGATGGAGATAGACGCCTCTGCGCAGCGTTTCGACGCAAAAAACCGAACCCCTTTCCAGGCTCACATCGCCCTCAAACAATATTAACGGCATCTGCACCGGGCCGGTTTGCCGGATCGCAACGCCGTGCGCTTTGGCCTGTCGCTCAAGGCCATCGCGCAGGCGCTGCCCCACGGACTGCATATATCGCGGAGCATCGTTGGCGTGCAGCTTTTGGATGGTGGCCAGCGCGGCCGCCATCGGCACAGCGGCACACCAGAACGAACCGGTAACGAAGATCTTTGCCGCCGCTTCCCGAAAGCGCTCCCGGCCCGTCACCGCGGCCAACGGATACCCGTTGGCGAGGGCCTTGCTCCAAGCGCAAAGGTCCGGTCTCACTCCGACAATCTCCCAACTGCCTCCCAGATGCAGACGGAAACCTGCGCGGACATCATCGATGATCAGCGCCGCATCCGAACGGTCGCAGCATTGCCGCACCCGTGCGGCAAACTGCGGCGTCGGCATTTCCTGGTCACGGCCGCGGTCATGACGAAACGCGGAAATTAAGATTGCGGCGAGATCGTTCCCGGCCTCCGCCACCGCCTGTTCCAGGCTATGTAAATCATTGAATTCATAATGGATGATGTGCGTCCGATCCTCGGCGGTCACTCCGACCAGTGACGGCGTGCACCATGGGGCGGCCCCGTGGTAGGCGCCCTTGGCCGCTAGAATCTTGCGCTTGCCCGTTGCGGCTCGCGAAATGGTGACACAGGTGGTCGTCGCGTCGGTGCCGTTCTTGGAGACATCGCCCAATCCGCATGGGGAATGGTTTCCACCAGCAGCTCGGCCAGTTCCACGGCCCGGTCGGACGGGCCGTTCAGGCAGTCACCCCGTTCTGGCTGTTGGCGGACCGCCTGCTCCACATCCGGGTCGTGGTGCCCCAAAATGATCGGCCCATAGCTGCACATGAAATCGATATATTCGTTACCGTCCACATCCCACAGGCGACAGCCGCTCGCCCGTTCAAAGTACTGTGGATAGCCCTTCGGCAATGAGGCCGCGCTCATATGCCCCCATCGCGAGCCCGGGATCACTTTCTGGGCGCGCCTTCTGAGTTCTTGGTCATTGGCGTTTTTCTGCTCAAGCATAAACCTTCCTCGCAGGGGTCCGGGTGGATGAGCGGGGAGGCAGGCCCGCCTTTCTTGGCCGCCCGGCAGCGTTCCAAAACGAAACCCGATGAAAACCAAAGATGCGATCCGGTTGAGAAGTTATATCATAATTCCGAAATCTGTCAATATTCTTCCCGGTATTCGTCCCGGAATTCGCCTGTCGGAGAAGGG
>JBDRJH010000244.1:0-2540 GCA_043815125.1 Verrucomicrobiota bacterium | reverse complement strand
GTCGTCGGGAGAGATGGGGGGCGTGGACATGAAGCGAAAAGTGGTGGGGGCAGGACCCCGTCCGTGGCAAGCCACGAGGCGTCCGGCGGACGTTTTTGACCGGGAGACGACAGTCGGCAATGGGTTTCCGGTTGCCTGTCGCGCCGGTCCGGCACGGGATACGAAGGACTTGCAACCATGAACACCCTCGACACTCCCCGGCCGATCTGGCCCGCCGGCGCTCCCGGTGCCTTGGGCGATGAGCCCCAAGACATCCCGGATCTTACGTTTTTCCCCGCCGCCAAACCCAACGGCGCCTCGCTGCTGGTGCTACCCGGCGGCGGTTATGGCCATCTCGCGCCACACGAGGGCGAGGGTTACGCGCGCTGGTTCGCGGAGCACGGCATCAACTGCCATGTGCTCAAATACCGGCTGGGCAGCCACGGCTACCGCCATCCGTGCATGCTGCAGGACGCGGCGCGCGCGCTGCGTTGGGTGCGCCTCCATGCCCGCGAAAACGGACTCGATCCGGCGCGCGTGGGCATCATCGGCTCGTCGGCGGGCGGTCATCTGGCCTCGACGCTGCTCACGCACTTTGACGCCGGCCAACCCGACGCGAGCGATCCGGTGGAGCGCGAGTGCTCGCGGCCCGACTTTGGCATTCTGTGCTACCCGGTGATCAGCGGGGTGAGTTTTCCGCATCAGGGCTCTTTCCAAAACCTGCTCGGCGAAGACCCGCCCGAGGAACTGGTGCGATCACTGTCCAACGAGTTGCACGTCACCGCCGACACGCCGCCCACCTTCATCTGGCACACCGCCGACGACGCCGCCGTGCCGGTGGAAAACGCGCTGCTCTTCGCCGAAGCCCTGCAACGCGCCGGCGTGCCGTTCGACCTGCACGTCTACGAGCACGGCCGCCACGGGCTCGGCCTGCCCGCGACCAACCCCGAGGCGCCGCCGTGGGACGTCAATTGCCTGTTCTGGCTGAGGCAACGCGGCGTGCTGCGCGACTGAGCCGCCGTTGCGGGACTCAGGCGTCCGCGACCACGCGGCCGACCACCTCCTGGGCCAACGCGAGGCCGAAGGCGGCCGTCACAAACACCGCCGTGCCGAAGCCGCTGGCGCAGTCGAGCCGCAGGTTGCTCCCGGGCTCGGGCGCGGCCGCGCAGGTGCCGTCGGCCCACGGGAAAACCGGCCGCTCCGTCGACCACACCGCGCGCACGCCGTAGACGTTGCCCTCGCCGCCGGCGAAGCCGTGGTCCTTGCGCAGGGTCTTGCGCACCTGCCTGAGCAGGTCGTCTCCGCCCGACGCGCCGAGGTCGCCGGTGCGCAGCGCGGTGCCGTCGCGCTTGCCGCCCGCGCCGCCGGCGGTGACGCAGAACAACCCGCGTGCGCGACAGGCCGCGATGAGCAACGCCTTGTTGCCCACGTCGTCGATGGCGTCGACCACCGCCGCGAAGCCGGGCGCGAGGTGACGCTGCGCCGAGGTCGCGGTGAAGAACTCCGCGAGCGCGTCGACGCGGCAGCCGGGGTTGATCCGGCGTATCCGGTCGGCAATGACAGCGACCTTGGGCCGGCCGATCTCGCCGTCGATGGCGGGCAGCTGGCGGTTGACGTTGGTCACGCACACGTCGTCGAGGTCGATCAGCGTGAGCGCGCCCACGCCGCTGCGCGCCAGCGCCTCGGCCGCCCACGAGCCGACGCCGCCGAGGCCGACCACGCACACGTGCGCCGCGGCCAGACGCTCCAGCCCGGCCCGTCCATAGAGGCGGCCGAGGCCGCCAAATCGATCCAGGTAATCCGCATTCATGTCGTCTTGAGCAAAGCCTCCACCGCGGCCACCGCGGCCGCGCGGCGCGCCGGCCAGTCGCCGGCGATCATCACCGGCTTGATGCCGAGCTCGTCCAGCGCGCCAAGGAACAGCCGCCGGCACATCGCGCGGCCCTCGTCGTCGGGAAACACCCGCTGCGGGTCCGGCGCCCACGGCAGGTCGGTGTCGCAAAACAAATACAACGCGGCCGACCGCGCGCGGGCGTCGCCCTCGGTCCGCACCCACTCGGGGCAATGGCCGGCAAAGAGCAGGTCGTCCCACAACCGGCAGGTGAGCAGGTCGGTGTCGTGGAAGACCAGGCGGCGGGCGGCGGCCTGCGCCGTCCGCTCGCCGGCGAGCTGGCCGCGTCCGATGGCGTCGAGGTCGGCGGCGGTGATGACCCCGTCGTGCTCGTCCCAAAACCGGCGCACGTATTCGCGCGACCACGGTTCGCCGAACCGCGCGGAGAGGTGTTCGGCCAGGGTCGACTTGCCGGTCGACTGGGGCCCTATGCGAACGTGGCGCTGGGGGACACCAAGGGGCGGCCGGCTCCTTTTGCCCGGCGCGACGCCTGTCGCCCAGGCCGATCAGCGCCATGACCAGAAACACGGCGTAGAGAAACGCCGTGAAGGCGAGGTCGGCGGACCAGTAGGCGATGACGGCGACGGTGTTGACGGCGATCCAGGCGAGCCAGTTTTCGAGGTGTTTGCGCACCTGCAGGAATTGTCCGGCGATGCTGAACGCGGCGATG
>JBDRJH010000243.1:0-2015 GCA_043815125.1 Verrucomicrobiota bacterium | reverse complement strand
GGCACTTGGCCGCGGCAGCCACGGCGGGCGCCGCCTTTTCGGGCGAGTCGTCGGAGAGTAGGATCGCGATCGAACGAAGCGCCGTGCCCACGGCGTCGATCGCCTGCGCGTGCGTCCAAGTCTGGCACCTGTTCACAACATTCATCGTCGATTCTCCCTACTAGAGATGGCCGGCCGCGCTTCGCGATCGTGTTGGCGGAACACGACGGACGGGCGCACGGCCGGCGCGCATGATTGCCCGCCCTGAGTTACAGCAAGTGGTCCGCGCGCAAATTCTCCCGCCAGGTGTCAGCAATCCCGCTGAGGTAGGCGAGCCCGACGAAGGGCACCAGATTGTCCGCGCCGGCGAGCTGGCGCACCAGCTCCGCGCGGAGTTCGTCGACGTGCGCGAGGCTCCGCTGAAACTGGTCCAAGTCTCGGCTCGCCTGTCGTGACGCCCCCTGTAGCAATGGCCGCCCCGCGTCCACAATGGCCTTGCGGTGGTGTTCATACGCCCGCCCGAGCGCGGTTCGGGCAACCTGTTCATCGCGCGTCGTAATGTCCACGGCAAATTCGGCATCCGGGAGCTGACGTTGCGCAAGCCGATGGTCAGCGGCATCGGTCGGCACGGCGCGCAAGTCGTCGCGGAGGTGTTCGGCTTCCTCGCGCAGTTTTGCCGCCGCGAGCACCGCGCGCTTTTCCGGGTCGACGAGTTGTTCAAGCGTCTTTGCTGTCGGGGTGTCTTTGGCCATCATCGGAACCTTTCCAGAAAGCTATGCGAGATGTTTCGCGCACGCGTCAGTAGTCGGTCGCTTCGCCGCTCATCCTCGGGTGACGGACCGGGCGGTTCCCGGCCATCGTCGGGGACACCAGCACCGGCAGCAATCGCGGCGGTTACGTCAAACGCGGGCAGCGTCCCCCGTTCGTGAGCCCCGTACCATCTGCCGCGCGAGTCCTGCCACGAGGCCGTAAAACGAATGGCGGTCGGTGTCTCGTCCCGCGCGGGTAGGTCGAGGGAGTCACCAACCAGGACCGCGACACGCCGCCGGAGCAAGTCCGGCACCTGGTCAACGGGAACGCCCGCGGTTTCTGCCGCGTTGATTTGCACGACCGCGCGGTCGATACTCAACATGAACCCATGCCGGAATGTCATTTCCACCAGCGGTCCGTCTTCGTGTGTCGTCATTCGACTACCCCCCGTGCGCGAGCGACCGCCGCGTCGAGACATTCCTGCGCGGCCTGAACTAGCGCCTTCGTCACTGCACCACGCACGAGCGCGCGCAGATCCGCGACGTTGACGTGATACCGCGGCACGGCATCGTCCACGAGCCTAACCACGATGTCATCATCGCGGAGCCGATAACGCGGCACGCTGCGGTCGCCCGTCACGGCTCGCGGCGGCGCCGGCATCCGCACGAACACCGGCTGAACGTTGCCCAGCCACTTCTGGATGGCGGCCACATCCGCGCGTCCCACGAGGAGCGCCGACGGCAGCGCACCGACGTTGACAATCGAAAACTCGGTGAGTTCTTGTTCGAGATAATCGGTGCCGCCGAGTTCGTTGGGTTGCGAGCGGATCGGGATGAAGCCCACCGACCCCGACGCAATGATCCCCTCGCCGATCAAATCGTGGACCTGGTCCGCGAGCGGGTGAATCCCCGGTGGTGGAAAGTTCACGTCGCCCATCAGTGCCGCCGTCCCCCCCCGGCCCTCAATCGCGAGGTTGCTCAGTTTGCCGATCGCAGGGACCGTTGCATCGTGCGCCCACAGCACGATCGGGTTGCGCTGGTAGTTCACCAGCCGCCAGCCAAGAGGCGAGAGGCGGTCGCGAACCCGATCTGGAGAGCCGTCGCTCAAGCGAAAGCGGAAAGTCCGTGGTCGCCCGACCTTCGTCACCTTCGTGGCGGCCACCTTACAAATCTTCGCGGTCATGTTCAGCTCCTGTCTTTCACGATGATCAAATCCCAAAAGCTCGCCCGCTTCGGCGGGCGCTTCTTCGGCTTCCGTTTCTTCGCCATGTGTGAACTCCTATCGTC
>JBDRJH010000242.1:0-4343 GCA_043815125.1 Verrucomicrobiota bacterium | reverse complement strand
ATGGCGGCGCCTCCCTGGTCGAGACCGACGAGCTCGCCAAGGAATACGACTTCATCGCCCGCGACCAGCGCCAGTCCGCCGAAAAGTTCGCCATCGCCCGTCACATGGCGGACATGATCCAGCCCGGTATGACGGTCATCCTGGATGGCGGCACCTCGACCTACGCCGTCGCCCGACTGCTGGTCGGCAAACGTCTGCAGGTCATCACCAACTCCCTGCCCATCGCCGGCCTTTTCAGCGAAATCGGCTCGCTTGAAACCATCGTCACCGGCGGCAGCATCCACAACCGGCTCGGCGTGCTGGTCGGCCCCTCTGCGAGCAGTCGTTGCAACAGATCCACGCCGACATCGCCATCCTCGGCGGCGCGGGCATCACCGAGGCCGGCATCTGGAATCACAACGCCCTGATCGTCGCCGCCCAGCGCCGCATGATCGCCGCCACCGAGCGCGTCGTCTTCGCGTTGGACAGCTCCAAGTTCGGCCGCAAGGCCCTCAGCCTCGCCTGTCCGTTCGCGCCTGCGCAAACCATCGTCTGCGACGCCACGCCGCCCACACCGGTGCTCAAGGCCATGCAGGCCGCCGGGGCCACACTCCACGTCGCCGAGCCCGTGCGCGAAAAGACTGACTAGACCCACCCCGCCCGCCCGCGTCCTGACACCACGGTGTCAGCAACCAACGCCGCCGGCATCTGACGGTTTGCTTTCGCGCCCCGCCCGCCCATCCGTATCGGCGTGGTTCGCAAAGCTCCCTCCGCATCCCCCTCCCGCAACGCTCCCGAGTGCATTCGCCTGCGCGGCGTGCACCAAAACAACCTCAAGGGCTTCGACCTCGATTTGCCGCTCGGCCAATACGTCGTCGTCACCGGCCTCTCCGGCGCGGGCAAGAGTTCCCTCGTCTTCGACACGCTCCACGCCGAAGGCCAGCGCCGCTACGTCGAGACCTTCAGCGCCTACACCCGTCAGTTCCTCGACCTGCTCGACAAGCCCAAGGTCGACTCCATCGAAAACATCCGTCCGTCCATCGCCATCGAGCAGAGCAACACCGTCAAAACCTCGCGCTCCACCGTCGGCACCATGACCGAGCTGACCGACTACTGCAAAGTCTGGTTCAGCCACGTCGCCACCTGCTTCGACCCCGACACCGGCAAACCCGTCGAGGACGACACCCCCGCCTCCATCTGGCAAAAAACGTCCGCCACCCACCCCGCCGCCACCGTCGTCCTCACCTTTCGCGTCGACCGCCCCGACAACCTCACTTGGCCCGAAATCCTCACCAACCTCAAGGGCCAGGGCTACGCCCGCGTGCTCGTCCCCGGCTCCTCGCGCTCGCCCGACATCACCGCCCACCGCATCGACGATCTGCTCGCCGACGCCAAGTCCCTCGCCTCCGCCGGACACCTCTTCGTCGCACAGGACCGCCTCTCCGTCCAACCCGACCACCAATCCCGTTTTTTCGAAGCCGCCGAGGCCGCCTTCCACTTCGGCCAGGGCAAACTCCACCTCTTCGACGGCGCCGCCTACGCCCTGATCGGCCACTACTCGCGCGGACTGCATTCACCTGACACCGGACGCACCTTCCGCGCCGCGTCGCCCGCGCTGTTCTCCTTCAACTCCCCGCTCGGTGCCTGCCCACACTGCCGCGGCTTCGGTCGTATCATCGAACTGGATACGCGCCTGACCATTCCCGACCGCACCCTCTCCATCGCCGACGGCGCGATCCGCTGCTGGGAAGGCGAGGTCTACGGCGAGTCCAAGAAGGACCTGCTGACCTTTGCCAAAAAGAAAAAGATCCCCGTCAACGTTCCCTTCGCCGATCTCTCGCCCGAGCACCAGTCCTTCGTGGTCGACGGCGAGCCCGGCTACGGCACCGAGGGCAAGGAGTGGCCGCACGCCTGGTATGGCATCAAGGGCTTCTTCGCCTGGCTCGAAAAGAACACCTACAAGACCCACGTCCGCGTCTTTCTCTCCCGCTACCGCGCCTACACCCCCTGCCCGACCTGCCACGGCACCCGCCTCCAGCCCGAGGCCCTCTGCTGGAAATGGCACGGCCACACCCTGCCCGACCTCTACCAGGTTCCCGTCGCCGATCTGCTCGCGCTCATCGAAACCAACGCCGCCGAGGTCGCCGACCGCAGCGCGTCCATCGCGCTCGACTCGATCAAAACCCGCCTGCGCTACCTCAAACAGGTCGGCCTCGGCTACCTCATGCTCGACCGCTCCTCGCGCACGCTCTCCGGCGGCGAGGTCCAGCGCGTCAACCTCACCTCCTGTCTCGGCACCTCGTTGGTCGACACGCTCTTCGTGCTCGACGAACCGTCCGTCGGACTGCACCCGCGCGACATCGACCGGCTCATCGCCATCATCCGCCGCCTCACCGACGCCGGCAATACCGTGGTCGTCGTCGAACACGACGAAGCCATGATCCGCGCCGCCGACCAGATCATCGAAGTCGGCCCCGAACCCGGCGCGCGCGGCGGCCACATCGTTTTTCAAGGGCCCCTGCCCGCCCTGCTCGTCTCCGAAGCCAGCATCACGGGCGCCTACCTCTCCGGCCGCCGCCACCTCGCCGCGCCCGCCCTCCGCCGCAAGGTCACCGCCACCACCCCGCGCCTCACCTTCGAACGCGCCAGCAAGCACAACCTCCGCGACCTCACCGTCAGCCTCCCGCTCGGTCGCCTCGTCGCCATCTCCGGCGTGTCCGGCTCGGGCAAATCCACCCTGCTCGACCACGTCATCCACCAAGGCCTGCTCGCGCACCGCAACCAACTCGCCGACGACCCCGCCGGTATCCACGCCATCCACGGCGCGGACGCCTTTCGCGAAATCGTCTTGGTTGACCAATCGCCGCTCTCCCGCACCCCGCGCTCCAACGCCGCGCTCTACTCCGAGGCCTGGGACCTCATTCGCGAACTCTACGCCCGCACCCCCGCCGCCCAGGAACAGGGCTTCGGACCGTCCAGTTTCTCCTTCAACGGTGGCGACGGCCGTTGCGACCACTGTTCCGGCCTCGGCTACGAACGCGTCGAGATGCAGTTCCTCTCCGACGTGTTTGTCCCCTGCCCTGTCTGCGAAGGCCGCCGCTTCAAACCCGAGGTCCTCGCCATTCGCTGGAACAATCGCTCCGTGGCCGACCTGCTCGAGACCAGCGTCACCGACGCGCTCGTGCTCTTTGCCGACTACGCCACCATCCGCTCGCGCCTCGCCGCGCTCGACTCCGTCGGCCTCGGCTACCTCACCCTCGGCCAACCGCTCAACACCCTCAGCGGCGGCGAATCCCAACGCCTCAAACTCGTCAAATACCTCGCGGGCTTCACCGGCGAAAAAGTCTCCAAACCAAAACCCCAAACTTCAGAGGACGAACTCTCAAAAGGCGCGCTGCTCCTCCTCGACGAGCCCACCACCGGCCTGCATCGCCACGATGTCGGCCGCCTCATCGGCGTGTTGCAGGCGCTGGTCGACCGCGGCCACAGCGTGGTCGTCATCAAGCACAATCTCGATGTGCTCAAGTCCGCCGACTGGCTCATCGAGATCGGCCCCGACGCCGGCGCCGCCGGCGGCCAGATCGTCGCCGAGGGCCCGCCCGAACAAGTCGCCCGCCAACACACCGCCACCTCCCACTACCTCGCCGACGCCCTGGCGGAGTGTAACTCATTAAGTGACACTTTTCCGGAACTTGCTGCCGCGGAGGAGGCTGCGGTTTACGAATTCGAGGCCAAAAACCGGCCACAGCCGATGCTGCAGTTGATCGGCGCGCGCGAGAACAACCTCAAAAATCTCTCGCTCGACATCCCGCACCGGCAGCTCTCCGTCGTCACCGGCGTGTCCGGCTCGGGCAAGTCCACTCTCGCCTTCGACATCATCTTCGCCGAGGGCCAGCGCCGTTTCATGGAGTCGATGTCGGCCTACGCGCGCCAGTTCGTCGAACAACTCCCGCGGCCCGACATCGACCGGCTCACCGGCATCCCGCCGACCGTCGCCATCGAGCAGCGCATCACCCGCGGCTCGCGCAAGTCCACCGTCGCCACCATCACCGAGGTCGCCCAATACCTGCGCCTGCTCTACGCCCGCCTCGGCATCCAACACCATCCCGAGACCGACCGCCCCGTGCGTCCGCTCTCGCCCGGACAACTCAAAAAACTCCTCGCCAAGGTCGCCGCCGCCCCCGCCGCCAAACGCGCCAAACACCTCTACCTGTGCGCCCCGCTGATCCGCGGACGCAAGGGCCACCACCAGCCCATCGCCACCTGGATCGCGAAGCAGGGCTACGAACTTATGCGCGCCGACGGGCGGCTCTTTCCCGTCGACGCGTTCGTAAAACTCGACCGCTACCGCGAGCACGACATCG
>JBDRJH010000241.1:0-6685 GCA_043815125.1 Verrucomicrobiota bacterium | reverse complement strand
AACCCGAAGACTTCGGAGCACGCGTCATCCCCAGTGTGCCTGCTACGGGCTTTGCGAAGACCCTGCAAAGTCCGTGCGTCTTGACCCGTTCAGCCGGCGCGCAAGCGCTCGGCCGCCAGGCGGATCTTCTCCTCCACCAGTTCGGGACGCAGGGGCTTGCTGAGGTAGTCGTCCATGCCGCTGGCGAGGCATTTTTCGCGGTCCTCGTCGAGGGCGTTGGCGGTGAGGGCGATGATCTGCGGGGAGGATTTGCCGATCAGGCGGCGGCGCAGTTCGAGCGTGGTCTCGATGCCATCCAGCTCCGGCATCTGCATGTCCATCAAAACGACGTCGTAGGACCCGCGTTCAAACGCGTCCAACGCCTCCACGCCGTTGAGGGCGAGGTCGGGGCTGTAGCCCATTTGCTCCAGAAAGTGGGCGGCGACGCGCTGGTTCACGAGGTTGTCCTCGACCAGCAGGATGCGCAGCGGGTAACGGTCCGCGAGGCGGGGACGGAAGGGGCGGGGGGCTTCGATGGTTGTGCCGGTCGAGCGATCCAGCGCCTGCACCAGCGCGGTCTGGAGGCGGGCCTTCTGGATCGGTTTGGTGAAGCAGGAGGCGAAGTTTTTCCAGAGGGGATCCGAGCGGTCGCGCAGCGAGGCGGCGGAGCTGAAGAGCACCAGGGGCAGGCCGTCGCAGTTGGGCAACGCGCGGATGTGGCTGGAAAGTTCGAGGCCGTCCATGCCCGGCATATGCATGTCGAGGGCGGCGAGGTCGGCGTGGTTGGCACGCAGCCACTCGAGCGCGGCGGGGCCGGACGCGGTCTCGTGCGGGATCATGCCCCAGCGCTCGGCCTGGATGCGCAGGATGCGGCGGTTGACCTCGCTGTCGTCCACGATGAGCAGCGTGCGTCCGGCCAGCGCGGCGGGGGAGGGCGGGGTGGGTTTTTCAACCGGCTCGGTCTCGCGCGCGATCACGGTGAACTCAAAGGTGGAGCCGGCGCCGGGCTCGCTTTGCGCGGAGATCCGGCCGCCCATCAGCTCGGTGAGGCGCTGGCAGATGGCCAGGCCCAGGCCGGTGCCGCCAAAGCGCCGGGTGGTGGAGGCGTCCACCTGGCTGAACTGACGAAACAGCCGGTCCATGCGCTCGGGCGGGATGCCGATGCCGGTGTCGCGCACCGCAAAGGTCAGCTCATACCAGTCGCCCTGTCCGGCATCCTCGCGGCCGGGGGGCGGCGGGAGCCGGCGGCTGGTGACGTTGACGAAGATCTCGCCGCGCTCGGTGAATTTGACGGCGTTGCCGATGAGGTTGATGAGGATTTGGCGGACGCGGGTGACGTCGGCGGCGATGTAGGCGGGGATATCGTCGGCGAGGTAGGCGAGGTCGAGGCGCTTCTCCTCACACTTGTGACTGAAGAGTTCCAGGGCCTCCTCCACGCAGTCGCGGATGTTGAACGGGTGTTCCTCGAACTCCATGTGGCCGGACTCGATTTTGGAGAAGTCGAGGATGTCGTTGATGATGTTCAGGAGCGAATCGCAGCTGGTGTGGATGGTCTCGGCGAAACCGCGCTGGGTCGGCGTGAGGCCGGTGTCGAGCAGGAGGCTGCTCATGCCCATGACGCCGTTCATCGGCGTGCGGATCTCGTGGCTCATGTTGGCGAGAAATGCGGACTTGGCGCGGCTGGCGGCCTCGGCCTCCTCCTTGGCGACGAGCAGATCGTGTTCGACCCGTTCGCGCCGGCCGATCTGGGACAACAGGTCGTTGTTGGCGCGGGCGAGCTGCTCGGTGCGGTGTTGCACGAGATCCTCGATCCGGCTGTTGGTGGTCTCCAGCTCGGCGCGGCGTCCGGCGATCTCGCGCATCTCCCGCTGGCTGCGGGAGCAGGCATAGATGAGAAAAATGTCCTCAAAGACCACCCAGCCGGTGTGCTCCAGCCAGCGCCAGGGGGAGACCGCGATGGTGCCGAACACCGATTGCGGCCACCACACCCCGCGCAGGAAATGGTCGATCACCACCACGACCGAGGCGGTGATGAGCACCCGCCAGTCGCGGTAGAACGCGAGGAACGCGAGCGACCCGAAGATATGGAAATGCGTCTCGATTCGGCCGCCGGTCAGATGGATGAGCAGGGCCGAGGCGAGCATCTGGCTGACCGCGATGATGTGACGGGTCGACGCGAGGCCGGGGCGCAGCCAGCCGAGCAGCGCGGGCGGCAACATGATCAGACCGCCCAGCGCGACGGCCGCCCACACATGCACATGGGTCTCGCTGACCGAGCCGATCCAGGTAAGCGGGGAAAGCCAAAACGCGATGGCGATGCCCGCCAGCCATTGCAGGACCAACAATCCGGCAAAGAGCCGGTCGGTCCGGCGGTAGATGTCGGCTTGGTGCTGTTGCCAAAGCTTGTTGGTCCGCGCGGTTTGTTCGGCGTTTTCGTCGGAGACGCCCGGCGCGGGTGTCGGCGGGAGGGCGGTAAGGGGCGGGGAGACGTCGTTCATAATGAGCAGCCGAAAACCGGGGTGGAGGAAAGCGTCGCGTCGCCGCCGGTCGCCAATACCAGCGAGCGGATCATGTCCACGCCGGGATTGGGGCCGGAGTGGCCGCGCGAGGCGGTGATGCCGCCGTGGAAAACGAGCCGCCCGTCCGCGTCGTAGAGACGGGTGTCGCCGGAGGTTTTGATGGCGAAGCGTCGGGACTCGACGCCGTCGGGGTCGGCTTGCAGGAAAACGCCGGGCAGGGCCGCGGCTTGTTTCCACAAGGCGGATTGCTCGGCCGGGCGGTGGAGGTCGGCGTATTGCACCATCAGCACGCGGGCCTGCAACCGGTCCCCGGAGGAGGCGAGGAGGACGCCGAGTTCCTCCACGGTGGCGCGCGAGCAGGGACACTCGGGGTGCAGGGCGAGCACCAGCGTGTGCCCGTGGCGCGGTGCGGCGGCAAGCTGCGCATCGGCGGGCCAGCGCGACTCGGGCGAGCCGGTGGCGCCGGGCTTAACGTTTTCCTGGTTAAACCACCACAAGCCGGCACCGACCAAGAGGATCCACAGGAGCATACCGCCGGTGATGAGGACGGATCGAACACTCGGTTTGGGCATCGTGGAGGGACGTTAAGCGCTTCGGCCAATCGGTGCAACCACGCGTCTCCGGGTCGGGCGCGGTCGGTCGTCGTGGGTTCCGCCGCCGTTCGCGATCAACCCCGCCCACAACCGGTCCACCTCGGTCTGGCCGAAAGGAGAACGGACATTCCCCCGTCCGTTTGTCCCGAAGTGGCACGGACCGGACTGCGGCAAACGGCCAACCGGTTGCCCGAGGCGTCCCGCTCCGACTGCCGTTTCCAGGTTTAATCGGGTTGTCGCCGCGAGAAGCTAGGGCGCGACCGCTGGGCGCGCCGGTTGGGAATGCAAATACCTTGGAAACGTCCGGCGGACCCGGCGGTTCCGCCCTGCCCGCATACTTCCAGAGAATGGCGGCCGCACTATTTCAATTGCCCCAATGTTCGGCGTTGGCGCACGGAGGCGCCCCGGAGGAGGCATTGGAGTCACGGAGAGCGGATGCGCGGGGTTGTTAACCGGGGCCTGTCGATCCGATGGCCAGAGACGGGGGCAGGTCTTCGTTTCCGGTTGTGAAAACCCGGTCGGGTTGGTCGTTGATTTGAGCCGTTGCTAGCGGAGCGCCGGCCAGGGTGAGCCGTGACGATGCGGCCGCTTGTGATTTGACGCCCTCGGGTAAAGCGCGCTGCGTCTTTCTTGGTCCATTTCGAACTTTTCCCGTCCGCGGGCGTCCACCTCTTCTCCATGTTTCTCGCCGCCATCGACATCATTCAGGGAGCCGACCTGCTCATCTACCCGCTCGCGTTGTGTTCCCTCGTGCTGGTTTTTGTCCTCTGCGAACGTTTTTACGCGCTGCGGCGCTCCGCGATCCTGCCCGACGATCTGGTCGCCTCGGTGGTCGCGGGGGAGACGGTCTCGGGTGGTGAACACTCGGTGCTGGCGCGCATCATCGCCTACTCGCAACGCCATCCGGGTGACGCCGAGGGGACCAAGGCGTTTGCCCGCTTGGAAATTTCCCGCATGGAGCGCGGCCTGCCGTTTCTGGAGCTGATCTACGCGGGCGCGCCGTTGATCGGCCTGACCGGCACGGTGTGGTCGCTGATCCGGGTGTTCTCCAGCATCTCGGCCGAGACGGGGTTGCCCGATCCGGTGCAGTTCACCAGCGGCGTGTCGTTGGCGCTTTCGGCCACGGTGCTCGGCCTGATCATCGCGGTGCCGGCGTTGTTTGGCGGTGGTTACCTGCAACGCCGCGTCGAGACCTACGCCGCCCAGCTCGACGTGTTGCTGGAGCGCATCGTGGCCGCCAAGCCGCAAGCCTGAACCCGCCATGGCCGGTCTTTACCAACGTCGTCGCAAGCGGCCCGAGATGAATCTCGTGCCGTTGATCGACGTGCTCGTGATCCTCGTGTTCTTCGCCTTCGTGACGATGCAGTTTCGCTCGGCGGCCGCGCTCAACATCACCTTGCCCAAGGTCGAGACGGCGGGGCGCAACGCCTTCGAGGGCAGCGTCGTGCTGGAGATCGCTCCGGATGGCGTCTACCGTTTCAACGGCCAGCCCGCCACCGGCCCGCAGCTGGAGACGTTGCTGGTGCAGGTGCGTCAAGCCGACCGCGACACGCCGGTGCTGATCCGCGCCGACGAAAACACGCCGCTCAAGAGCGTGGCCTTTGTGATGGATGCCTGCCGCAAGGCCGGCCTCAACAAGTTCAGCCTGCAAAGCCGCTGACGGGTTGAGGCCGCGGGCAAGTCGGCTGGCGATGGGGCTCGCTTTCGATCGCGGGCGAGCGTCTAGTCCAGCCCACACCGGCGGGGAAACGAACATTCCGACGGTGAGCTAACTCACAACGAAGGACTCCCCCATGGGCGACAGATCTCCGAAAGCGAATCAGAAAAAGGCCTCGCAAAAACAGTCCGTGGCCGACGCCGCTTCCAAAAAGAAGCAATCGGTCATCAACGACCAACTCGCCGCCAAGGCCAAGCTGGCCGCCGGTAAAAAGAAGTAACGCCTCACCGACGTTTCCCTGCGCGGCGCGGGCGGTTCTTCCGCCCCGCCGCGCGTATTATTTTCACTCCAATCTCCCGACCCATCCCCGCCATGGCCAAGACACAAAACGCCAAGAAACAGACCAAGAAAGAGCCGCAGAAAACGCAGGCCGAAAAGAAGGCCGCCAAGCGCGAGAAAAAGCAGCGCGGCTGAGAGCCGCGGCGTCGTGCCGGTAGGGCCGCCGCACGTCGGCGTGCCTTGACGCAGGCGGCCTGCTGGCAGGCGCGTCCGACGGCAACCAACGGGAGCGGCAATCGCGCCTGCGAGCAGGCCGCCTACAAAATCGTCTCGGTCCGCCCGCCCTTGCCTCGGCCGACCGCGGCCGCGATACACGACCCATGGGTTTAAAAATCAAGGCCAACGACGACCGCATCCAGGCCGCGGCCATCGCCGTGTTGCTGCTTGCGCGCGACCGCATGGCGCGGGCGCAGGTGCATGGTCTCATCTCGGGGGCGCTGGCCGAGTTTCGCGCCGACCACGCCGGCTACAAACAGGCCCACCAGGTGCGCACGCTGGCCGAGGCGAAGGATGTCGGCGCGCTCGTCAACCCGGCGCGCCGGACCGACTACCTGAAACTGGTCGCCGCGGTGGAGGTCCTCCTCGCAAGGATCGCCCGCAACAAGACCGAGTTCAGCAGCCTGCTGGAGCTGGACAATTACCTCGCCTTCAACCTGCAGGCCTTTGAGCGCTGAGCGCGGGTGGTTTTGCGATGTGAGATGTTGAAGCTTTCGACGGATATGGCGCCGACGTTGTCAGAATCGCGATAAATAGAATCGTGCCCCCTCTCCGCCGCCGTTGTCATCGCGGCATGGGCAAACGCATCGTCATCACCGGGGCCACCCGCGGGCTGGGCCGCGCGCTTACCGAGGAATTCATCCGGCTCGGTCATACCGTTCACGGCTGCGGACGGTCGGCCGAGGACATCTTTGACCTGCGCATGGCGCACGCCGCGCCGCACAGCTTCGAGGTCGCCGACGTGGCCAACCCGACCAAGGTCGGGATCTGGGCGGCCAAGGTCCTCGCGCCGGGCGAGGCACCGGATATTTTGATCAACAACGCGGCGGTGATGAACACGCCCGCGCCGCTCTGGGAAGTGCCGGCGGAGGAGTTCGCCCGCATGATGAACGTGAACCTCACCGGCATGCACCACGTCATCCGCGAGTTCGTGCCGGCGATGGTCGCGGCGAAGAAGGGCGTGATCGTCAACCTGAGCTCGGGCTGGGGTCGCAGTGTGTCGCCGGAGGTCGCACCGTATTGCGCGACCAAGTGGGGCGTCGAGGGTCTGACCAAGGCGCTCGCCGAGGAGTTGCCCGCGGGCATGGCGGCGGTGCCGCTCAACCCGGGCGTGATCGACACCGACATGCTGCGCCAGTGCTGGTCCGAGGGAGCCGAGGGGCATGTGAAGGCCGCCGAGTGGGCGAAGGTCGCCGCGCCGTTCATCCTTGGCCTTGGCGCGAAGGACAACGGTCGCAGCCTGAGCGTGCCGGATTGAGGGAACGGCGCTGCGCGCCGTAGGGGGGGAGTGAAAGTGAAAGGGGGCGCTGCGCGCCGTCGTGACGGATAGAGCACTCTAAGTAAAACTGTAGCCGATTCGTAGGGGCTTTGCTTGCAAAGCC
>JBDRJH010000240.1:0-3235 GCA_043815125.1 Verrucomicrobiota bacterium | reverse complement strand
GCTGGCGACTGGCTTGTTTCCGGGAGGAACGAGGTGGAATGTAGTTGCCGGTCTCGACGCTGAGCGTGCGTCCATGTCGGGCCTGCCGCTGATTGACGTTGAGGCTGTCACCGAGGGCTGGTCGCCGCAGCACGTCAATCGGGGCAACGGCTATTTCGATCCGACGTGCGCGCCGCGCATTGTGGGCTACCACAGCAACATCCGGCTGGCGATGCTGTTTGAGGGCGACGAATGCTGGCACGCCAAGCACGTCCATTGGGGGCGACGGCAGGGCGTCAACGGCGTCATGCTCTACCATCGGGCGGCCTGGGCGAAGTACGGGCAGAGCAGCTACGAGGTGAGGTTTCCGTCGGGCTATGAGCAGCACGACGGCTGGCGGATGCACGTCAACTAGGAGGGTAGCGTGAAACGAAATCCAGCAGATGATGCGATTTGCGAGAGAGGCTTGATGGTTCTGCTGTACACACTCTTGAGCGGCTTCGCCTTCGCGGTCTTCGTGTTCCTCTTGGCAGGAGTCTGTCTAGAGCTGGTGTTCGGGTGGACGGCGAAATCCGACGTCGCCGCTATGTACCAGATCACAGAGTGAGGGAAATTATAAGGCAAGGAGACAGGGGCCATGACAACTGGACACATACCGATAGAGGAATGGGTGGTTGAGATCATCCGGCGCACGGTTGCGGAACACGTCGCATCCTGTCCTGTTGCCGAGCGGGTGCAGCGGCTGGAGATCAAACTGTCGTCTTTGGTGGCGTTCATGGCCGGGGCGGGGCTGTTGGGCGGCGGCACCGGGGCGCTGATTGTGAAGCTAGCGGGGTAGCATGAACGACCACCTCAAAACCAAGCTCACAAGTGGGCGGTGGCTATGCACGTTCGGGGCTACTGTGGTGTTTGTGTTCATGGCGTGCACCGACAAGCTTTCAAATCAGGAGGCGCTGAACATAGTGCAAATGGTGTTCATGTTCTACTTCATCCAGCAGGCGATGAAGCCAGAGAACGGAGGGGGCAAATGACCAAGCAGGAGGCGGAGGCGTTACTGAAGCGGCACGGCGGCAATAAGACGGCGGCGGCGCGGGAGGCGGGGCTGTCGCGGGGGGCGTTCAAGCGGCGACTGGCGGGGGTGGCGGGGGTGGGGGTGCCTGCCGCTGTAAAAGGCGGGCGGTCGTTGGCTGATTTCCGGGCGGCGTATGATAAGGGGTACATCGTGCCGCAGAAAATCAAGGCGGCGCTAAAGGCGCTCGGCTCCGGGTGGGAATACGAGGTAGCGTTCGCCAAGCTCTGCGGCGTGAGTCTGGCGGACCTGGGCACGTTTCGGGATGCCTTCGCGGCGTCGCATGTTGTGACGCTGAGCGATCATCGCCGGGCCTGGGCGGGCACGGCGGCAACCGCGAAAGCCATGAGGGAGATGCTGTGAAAAAGAAAACGCTGGCGGAGTTTGAGCAGGTTCACGGCGGCGGCAAAATCAAGGCGCTGCAACGTAAGCTGGATCAGGAACACGCCAAGGTAGAGAGCCTGGCGGGCATTCAGAATCGAGTGCGGGTCGAGCGGAGCAAGGATTGCGCGATCCGCTTCGGGCTGACCGGCGACCGGCACACGGGGAGCCTGTACCATCACGCGGCGGCCCTGGCTGCCTTCTACGAATACTGCCGGTCGGAGGGGATTGGAACGATCTACGATTGCGGAGACATCCTGGCCGGGCACCGGGTGTATCGCGGGCAAGATTTTGAGGTCCGCGATTTGGGATTTGAAGCGCAACTGGCGCGACTGGCGCAGGACGCGCCGCGCTCAATCCGTACCAAGTTCATTACGGGCAACCACGATGCGAGTTTCAAGCATTTGGCGGGGGTGCCGGTGGGCAAGATGATCGCAGAGACGGTGCCGGAATACGAGTTCCTGGGAGAGGAGCAGGCGCGTGTTGAGTGGCAAACGCCGCACGGACCGTTCCGGCTGATGCTGGTGCATCCGGGCGGTGGCACCGCGTATGCGCTGAGCTACAAAGTGCAAAAAATCATCGAGAGCTTGGAAGGGGGCACCAAGCCGGACCTGCTCGGCATCGGTCATTTTCACAAGGCAGAAATGATCCCGTCCTACCGCAACGTCTGCGGAGTGCAGGTCGGCACATTTGAGCGGCAGACGCCGTTCATGGCGCGAGGCGGTCTGTCGGCGCACGTGGGCGGATGGGTCATCGAGGCGACGGTCGGCAAGGGCCACAACCGGATTCGTGGCGAGTTTGTCGCGTTTTACGTGTGAGGGTAGGCATGACCTGGTACTCAGGCGACGCAACCTGGCCGCGCGCAAAGCTGGTCCCGCTGACCGACTACGAGCGGGAGATGAAAGAGAACGGCGTGCGCTGCGTCGTACTGCGGCCAGCCGGGGCGACCCGGCAACACGGCGAACTGGCGGCGGAGTATTGGCTCGGGAACATCGAAGGCGATCCCTACGACATCACGATCTACGTTAACATGCTCGCCAAGTCGTTTCTCGGCCTTGGCTGCGTCCTGCCAAATTGGGAGTGGGGGAAGTGGTGCTCGGAAGCCAACATGATCGCATGGCGGGAGGGTGCCTGCATTGACCCGTGGGGCAAGCAGTGGTGCACGCCGCGCACGACCGAGAACCGATGGAAGTCCGGCAAGCTGGTGGAAGTGCCGCGTGCGATTGTGAGCGGAGTGTTCAATCGGAGCGAGATCTGGCCGGGTGACACCCTCCACGTCTGGGGTACGTCATGGATTTCCAAGCGGATCGAGGCGTATCTACGCGACGGCAGCCATGACGGGCTGCTGATTCAGAAGTGAGCGCCGTCCGGGGAAGGGGTGGCTGAGCCACACGCCCCGGTCGCCCGCGTAACACGGGCGCAATTCACTAGTTTCCGGCGCTCGATTATTGCCCTCAACACTCGCTCTCCAACTCCGCGTCCTGCACCAGTAATTGTGATTTCATCCCGTCCGGCGATCCGCACGCTGAGATAACGACCGCATGCAGACACGCACAACCTCACGATTGCCGTGCCGATTGGTCGCCACGTTGGTTCGGCGCTAAGCAGGCGTTGCCGCCGCACACGCGCCCCGATCTGGCCGCGCCGCGAGCAATCGCGGCGTCGTCGCATCCACTTGGATTCACGACGGTTGCAGAGATTGGCTTGTTGCAGTTGTGTCATATCACCTGTTGGGCTTTATGAACGCCAGCCAGTGCGTCTTGCCGTGGCGCTTGGTCTGGTGTCCGAACAGCGGTTCTATCGGAG
>JBDRJH010000239.1:0-6158 GCA_043815125.1 Verrucomicrobiota bacterium | reverse complement strand
TAGCCGGTATTGAATTCTCTGCTTGCGTCGCCTGAGTCTTTTTGCTATTTTCTTCTTCACTCGAAATGCCTTTCTCTGTTTCGTTGCGGCTTCTTGCCCTCTTTTCCAAAAAGGCATTATACGCAATCCAACGGGGCATTTTGAGCTTTTTGATGAATTTCATAGTGACAAATTCACAAAAGTCACGCTTGTATAGGGACTAGTAAAATACCATAAAACAAAAAAATAGCAATTTAAAATCTCCGAGGTAATCGTCAAAACGATTTAACATTCTATACTCCAAAATTCCACACAGACAGGTTATTTGTTTTACCTGCCAGAACTCCGGTTGGGATGATACCAAGGGAATCATTTCAGTTCCACCGACCAGTAGGCGTGGTCGAGGAACTGCTGCCAGCTTCGGTAGCGGGGTTGCCCGAGGTGAATGTGGACGAGAGGATTGTGCTTGGGCTTGACGGGATTGCGTACGAGGGTCATTCCGCACCCGCCCATGCCAGGAAATGGCTCCTACCGAGCTTTCCGATACACCAGCAGCGCCGCACCGGGACGGTCTGAGAGGGTAACGCGCAGACCCTCATCGGTCAACTGCCGCCCGGTGAACTCATTTGACTTATCGGTGTCGAGGTCGGCCAGCGTATAGAGGGCCTGGGGGTCAAGCCCGCGAAGCTTGAAGACCTGCGATTCTTCCGCGCAATCTTTCCTGCGGAAGGCCTGTACGATGCCCTCGCCGGCATCCGGCAGGTCGAATTGCCGCGCCGCCCAGACATCGGCGGTTTTTCGGTAGGGCGTCAGGGGGTAGTAGTCGCCGAGGTAACACGCGGAAATCCGCCGATATTGTTGACAGAGTTTTCGCAGGAGGGCGTAGTCGAGGTCCTTGATCCGCGTATCCGTGCCGATGCCGACGATAGGCCCCATCAGGGAGCGGACGACATAGGGGTCGATGGCGCTGAATCCCGATCCGTGATAGGGCATCCAGAAGCTGATGCCGTGGATGTGATTTTGCTGGGTGAGCGGGTCGAATGCGGGCTGATACGGATCGCCGACGTAGTCGCTCCGGAGGATGGGCACAGCCCGCCGCAGCGTTTCGAGGTCGTTTCGCCGCCCGCCCGACGCGCACGAGTCGATCCACAGCGCCGGATGCCGCCTGACCAGCTCATCCCAATAGGCGAAATATCCCTCGATATGGCGGATCTCCGTGATGCCCTGGCGGTCTTCGCCGTCGTTGCCGCGCCAGTAGAAGAGGGGGTCGATATTGAAATCCTGGCGATAGAAATCGATGCCCTCCTCGGTCAGCACCTTGTCCACGCGATCGGTGATCCACTTGCGGCATTCCGGTTCGCCGATTTTCAGGACTCCGCCGCCTGCTCCGCCCATGATCCATTCCGGATGGTTCTCCGCCAGCCAGGTTCCGGCGGCGACCCGCTCCGGCTCGAACCAGGTTATCGCCTTGGCGCCGTGGGAATGAAGAAAATCGGTGGCCTCGCGAAGCCCGTTGGGCCAGCGCTTGCGGTCCACCTCCCAGGTTCCGACCTTCGGCCAGCCGATCGGATCGCACGAATACCAGCCGGCATCCTGGTTCCAGTAGTCGAATTGAATGCCCTGCTCGAAAAACCCTCGCAGGAATTGCAGCTCGGTGGCGGCCTCGGTCATCAGGCCGGGATAGTAGTTGCCGGTGCAGACGAAGATAAATGGCTGAAGTATCTTGCCGTCGCGCCGCGGGACATTGTGATCGAGCATCCACGAGCGCCAGACGTTCTGCGCGCGGATCCAATCGCCTTGGTAGAACTGCAGGACGGCCAGCGGGCTGCGGACTTCCTCGCCGGGATGCAGCCGAAAAGAAGTGCACTCCTGCCCGCCTGCGATCCGCAGGGATTGGCCGTCATCGCGGGCGAAATGGGCGGCCCATTGTCCGGCCCAACCGACAACCGCAATCACGCCGCCGTCGCTGCCGGTCTCAATATTGAAATAAGGCAAATCGCTGTTTGTAGGCCGCCCGCCCTGAGTGGTGATGTGCGTCTCGCCTTTCGGCCCCAATATGGTTTCCAGCGGCTCATAGTCGTTGGCCTGGCACGGGCTGCCGATGAAATGGTGCAGGAGTAATTCCCCCTCGGCCCCTCGTTCCAGCCGGGTATCCAGCGGCAAGATCCCGGCCAGGATCCGCGTATCGTGATCACCGGAATTCTTAAACGACAACGTCCATTCGACGGTCGGGTAATTCGCATACTGCACGATCGTGCACCGCACGATCAGACCGGTCTGCAGATCGGTGTAGGTCCGCACGCGGGTGGTCTTTTCCGGCCGGGACGAATCGCGCTGCTCCTGGAAGTTCCACGTTGAAAGAAATTCATCCGATGATCGGTCGCCATAGAAGAAGGAAAACGGCAATGGCGAAACGGCCCGGCTTCGGCTGAGCGGATCCCTAAGCGGCAAATCGCCCAGCCGGACCGATTGCCCGTCGTCGAGAACCACCGTGGCGTCGCCCCAGACCGCCTGATCGCTGCTGATGCCGTCGTCCGTACACCATACCGAGAGCGTCAATTCGCCTGCCCCGCCGAGATCGACGCTCATGGGAACGCGCGGCTCCCCGCGATGGAGAACGGCCGAGGTGAAAAGTTTCTTTTCGCCCGCCGCGACGGAAAAGACAATGCTGCCGCCCTGCGAGTTGGGATTGGTCAGGATGCCGATCACCGCCGTCATCGTCTTGCCCGGCCGGGGTAGAGTGACCCGGACTCGGCTGGGCGCGTGGCAATAAAAGCCGTGCTCGAATTTCTGGTCGGCAATCTGCAGGGGTCTGTCCGGCAGGCGGTTGCACATCACCGGACCGTAGTTGGTCCACACCATCAGTCCGGCCTCGGGCGATTGGGCCGGCGTCGATGCCGAAGGCACACCGGTCGGCTCGGCCGGGAAATGTTCGCGAACCCAGCGGTCGCGCTGCGCCATTTCCTCGGCGGCAGGCCGGGCCGCCCGAGCGTGCCCGGCTGCCAGAACGCTCACCGCAACGAAAACTCCAACAACCTTAGTGGAACGCAAAACCAGCATTTTGTGTCTCCTTGAGCATAGGTATCCCGACTCATGGGCAGAAGATGTCTTGATTAGCGAAGAAGACACGGCGTGAGAAGCGGAATCCATCTATCATGTGCATCCTCCAGCAGATGAGCAATCGGCATCAAATAATACCATTCCCGTGGTCATTCTTTCATGCTCGCTGGGTACGCGTGTCCATCGTACACATCGAATCCGAGTCGATCTTTGTCAAATCACCCGCCTATCGTATCCTCCGGCTTTGCGAATCACAAGGACTACTTAGCAAATCAACGACGGATGATGAGGAATAGGGCATTGCAGCGGTACAAGAAAAAGCCGAGCGCGCGCCTCACAATAAACGCCACTGTGTGCCGCTCTTGCTGCTACACTCCTGACTAATCTGAAAGTCCGGTCGGTTCAACGCCTCCCGCGGCAACGACTACAAGTAACGCTGCGCCCAGAGCGCCATTATCTTTCATCGCGCTTACTCCTGCGCCCGCCACGGATGGGTATATGGGCCTATCTCTTCTATCGGAATCGGCTCAAAAAGCAGCTCCCTGAGCTGCGGATCACTGCGGATGGACTCCTCGTCCGATGCCGCCTGAGGCTCGAAGACCCGACCTGTGGCGGCGTTTAGGGCCGGCAGCTCAACGCCGCCGTCGCGCAGGAAGACGCTGCCGCAGCGGGCGAATAGATTGCGGCTGATGAAATTGATATCGGCATCGGCCCTAAGCCCGGCAAGCTCGGGGTATCGCGTCGAATAAGGCGGCTCGCCGGCCTGCTTGTGAAATCTCTCGACGGAGTCGAGCCAGCGTTTTTCGCCCCAGCGGCTGAAGCTGATTCCTGCATGACAGTCAATGAAGAGATTGCCATCGACGAGGTTCTCCTTGCCGCCGTGTATTTGGACGCCGCCGAATATGACGGCGCCGCACCGCTCAAAGACATTTCCGTGGACCGCGACGCCCGATATCATGTCGTCCAGGCGAACGCCGGCGGTGCCGTTGTGCGTGCCGCCGCGGATGTCGCTCCACCGGTTCCAGCGAATCACAACGCCGCGGTACAGCGGATTGCCGAACATATCGACCCCGCCCTGATCGTCCGACTCCTGAACGACGTTGCGAATCAGATTCAGCTCAATGAGGTGATCATTCCCTTCGATGCGCATTGCAGAGGAAGGCATTCTTTCAAACAGGTTATGGGCGATGCGATTGCCGCACCCGTCGAGGTGGACGGCGGGCGTGTAGGTGCGTTTGATCCGCGAAATATCGAAGACGGTGCAGTTTTCGACGAAGTGATTTCCCGCTGTCAGTTGCTGGCGGTCGCCGCCGGCGACCCTCGCCCCGCCGCAACCGAGGGTGTTCATCGTGCATCCGAAGATGCCGTGATGATTCCCGCCCTGGACGACAATCGCATCGCCGCCGATCTGACGAATCGTGCAGCCGGCCACCAGGCATTCGGCTCCGCCTCGGATGTGGATTGCGTCACCGCGCGCTTCCTGCAGGGTCAGCCCGAGGAGTATTACATTCTCGACGTCATCGAGAACCACGAACGGCTGGTCGAATACGCTCAGCACCGCCTCCGCCTTCGATACGTTGATGCCGTCCGCCGGCAGCCAGTAGAGCATGGCGGCGCCGCGGTCCAGATACCACTCGCCGGGGCAGTCGAACTCGCGGAAAACGTTTACGGCGTAATAGCGCTGGCCCTCGCGGAAGCCATAATTGGAATAGGGCGCAGATAGCGTAAAGGTGCGAGCATCAGCGTCTATCGAAGCGACTTTTTGATACTCCTCGAACCAGTCCCAGAACCAGTAGCCGTACAGGCGGACATCCGGCTCATCAAGCCACCGGCTCGGGCGGTCTTCGAGGTAGCGGAATTTCCCATCTTTACATCCCTCGATCGTATTCCAGACCTTGAAGGTCTCCTTGCCCAGGACTTCGCCGGTCTTGACGAAGCCCTCGTTGGGCCATCGGGCGAGGGTTTGCGGCGCGCCGTCCACGAACAGCTCAGGCCGACGACGCAGCGCCGTCGCGTCACCCAGGTCCGTAACGCCCAAATTCTTCAAGTTCACTTCCAGAACCCGCTTGCCAACCGATGGATCGAGCTTTTCGCAAAGCTCCGCTGGGAGTCCCAAGTGGGACTTTGCATCCGAAATCGGTTTCCATCCGGTGATCCTAATACCGCCCCGGAGGACGGGCGTATCGCCGGGCGCGGCCTGGTAAACAACCGGCGCTTCGCTTGTGCCTGAATCCTGGGCCGACAGGTTGAGCGTGTGATCAACGAAGTAAGAGCCGCCTTCGATCATTATTCGCACGCCGCCTTTAGGCAGAGCTCCACTATGTGAATTTTTCAACTCCCGCACGGCGTCACGCGCTTTCTCAAAGGTCCGGAACGGTTTTGCCTGGGAACCGTCGGCCTTATCATCTCCATCCGGCGCGACGTGGAACACGACAGCCGGCTCCGGCAGGACCGGCAGACGCGCCCGGTAAGCAGCAGGGTCTCGCCCGGCTAATCCCTGCCGGAGACGCTCCGTTTGCGAAATCCGCCGCCCAGCCGTGTCACGGAAGAACCGCGGCAGAGTGCTATCGCCGGCCATGCGCTCCCACGCCGCAACGGCAGCGCCGGCATCCTGGCGCGCCAGCGCGACTTGCGCCAGTCCCAACATGGACAGCCCACAGACAAACGGTCGAGCCGATGTGCTCTGCGCAGCCACCTCAAACCCGTCGGACGCAATATCCAACTGTCCTTCAGCGAGGGCTTTAGCCGCCTTCTCCAGTTCGGGCGAAACAGAGGCGGGCTGGTTTTGTGGGGCCTTTGCCGGTTTGGTGGCCGCCACTGCGAGAGCGACGCCGCAGAATATGATGAGGCACAGAGTCAGCGGATTCTTGCCGAATAACCTTGCCATAGATGCTGTTCCTTAAAATGATTCTACATATCATTATGCCGGAAAGCCGTTGACTTCTCAAGCTCCTCAAGAAATCACACGATTACCAGATTGCCAACGGTGGGTCTGATGAACACTAATCGCCCGGCGCTGTTGTGATCTCCCACGCGAAAACGGTTCGAGGGGCAAATTCGACCTGGGGCTGATCAGTTGCTTGAATGGTGAACCTGACTTCGGGTGCACCGGGCGTTAT
>JBDRJH010000238.1:0-3549 GCA_043815125.1 Verrucomicrobiota bacterium | reverse complement strand
CGGCCTCGCCGGCGTCGTTGAACAGCGGATGCGTGGCCCGACAGGGTTTGCGGAAGGTTTGCAGGATGTGGAGGTTCGTCGGCGCGTCGCCGACGGCGATGTCGAGGCCGGCCTGCCACTCCTCGCGCGAGCAATCGCTGCCGAGGACGACGCTGCGGGCTCCCCAGGCGGTCTCGTGAAAACCGGAGATTTTCAGAATGAGGTCGCGCTCCTTTTGCGAGGCGGCGCCGAGTTCGCGCCAGTCGGCCAGGGCGCGTCCGCCGACGCGGGGGCCGTCGAGCACGGCGCCGGGCGGCAGCGGGGCCGGGTCGACGATCCAGGACTGCGGGATGAGATCACGCAGGAGCTTGAGCGAGGCCTTGGGCAGCGTCTCGGCCCAGTAGTCCTGCAACAGGTGATGATGGAAGAGCGCGAGACCAAGCTTCTCCTCCTGATAGGGGCGCAGGGGCGGCGTGATGACGACTTCGCCGGCGTCCCACGCCTCGTAGAGGTAGCGGGTGACGGGCAGGTTATCGAGGTCGAAGAGTTCGAAGAAACGGTAGATGATGTCGATCTTCTCGGGGTTGCCCTCGACGTCGAAGCAGAGCGAGGAGCCGAGCGGGAAGAGGTCCCCGGGACCGAGACAAAAGACGCGCAGCCCGAGGAGCTGGAGCTGCGCGGCGAGCCACTCCATCTCGGGGCGGTAGGTGGCGGCCTCCTCGCTCACGACGAGGGCGATGAGCGGGTTGCGCAGATCGGGGCGGAGCGCGGCGACGGCGGCGTGGAAGTTTTTGATCATGGCGTCGCCCGCGCCGAGGACGTCACCGGTTTCCGAATACAGGCGGTTGAGGAAGCCGGTGAGGCCGATGCCGCCGGGCACGGAGTCGAGTTCGCTCATGACCCAGCCGTCGTCGGTGAGCAGCAGGTCGGGCCGGAGCACGGGCGGGAAGACGCCGCGGTTGCGCTTGTCGCGGGCGTGGGCGACGAGGAGGGGCGGCTTGCCGCGGTCGAGGTAGTCGGCGACCCAGGGCGCGCGCAGGGGTTTGTTGCGCAGGAGGTTTTTGCCGGCGACGGAGCGTTGGTAGAGGTTTTCCAGCGCGCGGTGGTAGTCGAGGCAGGCGGTGCCGATGGCGTCGAGCCGGGCGCGGTCGGCGGCGGCGAGCGGCCAGGCCTCGGGCGAAAGGCGCCAGGACTTGTCCTCGAAGAGGGGTGTGGCGGCGAGGGCGGACTGGAGTTCGGCTCGGGAAAGGCTCATGCGGGTGAATGGCAAATGACGAAGCCCGAATGCTGCGTTTGGCGAGCCGAACGACCGGTTTTACTCGTCGTCGATGTTGATGTCCTTGCTGCGGTGGCGCGGGCAGCCGGCGCGGAGCCAGCCGTTGATGAAGGCGTCGATGTCGCCGTCGAGCACGGCCTGGGTGTCGGAGGTGGAGACGCCGGTGCGCAGGTCCTTGACCATCTGGTAGGGCTGGAGGACATAACTGCGGATCTGCGCGCCCCAGCCGATCTCGCCCTTCTCGCCGTAGAACTTGTCCATCTCGGCGCGTTGCTCGTCCTGCTTTTTCTCATACAGGCGGGCCTTGAGGATGCCGAGGGCGGAGGCCTTGTTCTTGATCTGCGAGCGCTCGTTTTGGCAGACGACCACCAAGCCGGTGGGGATGTGCGTGAGGCGCACGGCGGAGTCGGTGGTGTTGACGCCCTGACCGCCCTTGCCGGAGGAGCGGTAGACGTCGACGCGGATGTCGTCCTCGGGGATGTCGAGGGTGATCTCGTTGGTGACTTCGGCGATGACGTCGACCGCGCAGAAGGAGGTGTGGCGGCGGGCGTTGGAGTCGAAGGGGCTGATGCGCACGAGGCGGTGGACGCCGCGCTCGGCCTTGCAGTAGCCGTAGGCGTTCTCGCCCTTGATGAGGATGGTGGCCTTGGAGATGCCGGCGGTGTCGCCGGGTTGCACGTCCATGAGCTCGACCTCGAAGCCGCGGCGTTCGGCCCAGCGGTTATACATGCGGAAGAGGATGTCGGCCCAGTCGTTGGACTCGGTGCCGCCGGCGCCGGCCTGGATGGAAAAGATGGCGTTGTTGCGATCAAAGCGGCCGGTGAGGAAGGAGCCGATCTCGATGGCGTCGAGTTCGGCGCGCATGGCGTCGAGCTGCGTGGTGAGTTCGGCGCCGAACTCGTCCTGCTCCTCGGGGGAGCCGGCCTCGATGAGCTCGACCATGGCGTCGAGGTCGCCGATCTTTTTGCGGAAGGCGACCACGGGGAGCACGGCGCGCTTGAGGCCATTGACCTTGGCGATGTGCTTTTGGGCGCGTTCGTTGTTGTCCCAAAAATCGGGGGCGCCCATCTGGGCCTCAAGGGCGTCTATCTCGCGAAGCTTTTGTTCGCAGTCAAAGAAACCTCCATAAGTGCCCGGCGCGCTTTTTGATGTTCTCGATATGGTCGAATGTCTCGGGGAGGATCATGGCAAAAGGGTTATCAGCAGGCGGACAAGGGGGCGGGGCAAGGCTGAAAAACAAACAGGCCGCCCGAACGAGGGGCGGCCTGGAAAGCGATTGGACGGTCGCGGGCGGAGGTTTTCTTAGAACCAGCCCTTCTTGCCGGTGACGTAGGTGGCGACGAAGTCCTCGTCGGACTTGGTGAGATAGATGATGCCTTCGATCAGCCCGATGATGCCCATGACCATCGGCCCGAGCCCGAGCAGGATGAAGCCGACGATCCAAACGGCCAGCATGATGATGCCCTCTTTTTTGTAACCGAGGATGAACTTGTGAATGCCGAGGCCTCCGAGAAGGATGCCGCAGATGCCGGCGGCGATTTTCTTTTCGGCTCCGGCGGGTTTTGCAGTGGTGGTCATGATTTTAGGCTGGGTTGTTGGTTGCGGTTGAACAGGTGGAAAAAAGGACAACGGAGAACGTTTTGTCGAAGCCGAAATCGGGCAACGGATTGCGGGTTTGACGACGCGGCGGCCGCTCGGGTGTAGTCGGCGGCATGTCCACGCAAGCCTGGTTCCCCACCCTCATCTATAAAGCCCCGTTGCAAAAATCCGGCGCGGCCCGCTTCAACGCCGAGCTGGTCCAGGAGTGCCACCAGCTGCGCGACTATGACGAGGCCGGCCGCAAGTGGTCTGCCAAAAACTACCCGGGCGGCTACACCAGCTACGCGTCGATGAACGCGTTGCACCGCTTCTCCAGCACCTTCGAGCAGCTCCAGCGTCGCATCGACAAACACGTGAAGGCCTACGCCAAGGACCTCGCCATGGACCTGCGCGGCCGCGAGTGGGGCATGAGCGACTGCTGGGTGAACATCATGCCGCCCGCCTCGGCGCACTCGATGCACATCCACCCCAACTCCTTCATCAGCGGCACCTACTACGTGCAGACACCCGAGGGCTGCCCCGGCATCAAGTTCGAGGATCCTCGGCACGTGCACTTCATGGCGTCGCCGCCCAAGCTCCCCAACGCCGGGGAAACGTTCCAACAGCAAATCGTCTACCCCGCCGAGGCGGGCAACGTGATCCTGTTCGAAAGCTGGCTGCGCCACGAAGTCGCGACCAACCGCTGCGACGACGAG
>JBDRJH010000237.1:0-2419 GCA_043815125.1 Verrucomicrobiota bacterium | reverse complement strand
AGCCCATGACCATGATCTTCAAAATGGTCGGCGTGGACACCGACCGCGCCCAGGCCTTCCGCAAGGACGACTGGCATTTCACCAAACTCTGGGCCGCGGCCAAGGCCGCCGGCGAAATCACCATCCCGCGCGAAGACGTGCTCGCCGGCCCCAACCCGCGCGCCGGCGAATGGAATTTCAATACCACCCGCATCATCGGCAAGGACGGCACCAAGGTCCGCGACGTCACCGACGCCATGATCGAAGGCCGCCGCCAGGTCGCCGAAGTCGCCGCCTTCATGCGCAAATACGTCCCCGGTTTCGAAAACGCCGTCGTCTCCGAAACCGCGCCCCACATCGGCGTGCGCGAATCCCGCCGCATCCGCTGCGACTACTCCGTGACCAGCGACGACATCATCCAAGTGACCCCCTTCGACGACTGCATCGCGCGCGGCAACTGGTTCATCGACATCCACAGCCCCACCGGCGAAGGCACCGAGCGCATCCACCCGCCCGCCGGCAAGTGGTATGAAATCCCCTACCGCAGCATCCGCCCGCAAGGTCTGAACAACGTGCTGGTCGCCTCGCGCTGCATCGACAGTTCGCACGAGGCCCACGCCGCGATCCGCATCACCCCGCAAGTGATGGCCATCGGCCAGGCCGCCGGCACCGCCGCCGCGATGTGCGTGAAAAACAACCTCGCCTCCACCCGCGATCTGGACGTCGCCGCCCTCCGCGAAAACCTCCGCGCGCAAGACGCCTTCGTCTGATGTTCAGACAAACCATCCGCCGCGGACTCGCCGCCACCGCGCTGCTCACCGCCCTGAACGCGGCCGCCGAGAGCCGGCCCAACATACTCTTCATCCTCGCAGACGACCTCGGCGTGGGTGATCTCGCCTGCTACTCCGGCGACTCGCGCGTGCCCACACCCAATCTCGACGCGCTCGCGTCGACCGGCCTGCGTTTCACCCAGGCCTATTGCCCGGCGTCGGTCTGCTCACCCTCCCGCTATTCGCTCATGACCGGCGCCTACGCCTGGCGCAGTTGGAAATCCACCGGAGTGCTCGCCAGCTGGGAGCCTCCCATGATCGCCGACGGCCAGCCCACCCTGCCCGGCCTGCTGCATGACGCCGGCTATGCCACCGCCGGATTCGGCAAGTGGCACCTGGGCGCGCGCTATCCCACCCTCGACGGCCAGCCGCCGCTCGGTCAGGGCAAGTTCAAGTCCGACGACGCCGGCCGCAATATCGACCTCCGCCAACCCGTCGCCGCGGGCCCGGGCGCCCATGGCTTCGAAATCTGGAAAGGCCTGATCAGCCTGAGCGAATCCTTCATCCTCGAGGACAACCGCATCGTCGCGGCCCTCCGGCACCCGAACTATCCGCCCTTCGACACCCCCGGCTACGACAAGCTGCCCGTGGTCACGATGACGGACCTGCACGCACGCGTCACCAACAACACGCTGTCCTTCCTCGCCGATCACGATCGGGACAGGCCGTTTTTCCTCTACTACGCGCCCTACGTCCCGCACATCCCCCTGGCCGTCGAGCCCCGCTTCAAGGGCACGACTCAAGGCGGTGACTACGGCGACTACGTTCACCAGCTCGACGAGGCCGTCGGCCGCCTCCTCGCCGCGCTCGACGAACACGGACTGCGCGACAACACCATCATCGTCTTCGCCAGCGACAACGGTTCGCAATGGGAGGAGACCGGCTCGGGTCACCGCCCCAACGGTCCGCTGCGCGGCGGCAAATGGTCCTCTTACGAAGGTGGCGTGCGCATGCCGCTCATCGTCTCATGGCCCGGCCACATCGCCACCGGCACCGCCAGCCAGGCGCTGGTCTCGATGACCGATTTTTTGGCCACGTTCTGCACCCTGACCGGCACGCCCGTGCCGTCCGGCGCGGGGCCCGACAGCATCGATCAAGCACCGCTCCTGCTGTCCGCCAGTCCCGCCAACGTCCCGGCGCTCCGCAGCGAAGTGATGGTTCAAGGCTCACGAAACCGCCACGGACTGCGCTCCGGCGACTGGAAGCTGATCACCGCCCAAAGCGGCGACGACACGACGCACGACGAACTCTATAACCTCGCAGAAGACCCGGCCGAAACCGTCAGTCTCATCGAAAAGTTTCCTGAGAAAGCGGCGCAACTGCGCGAACGCATGACGGAACTCCTAGCAGCGCCGAGCACCCGGCCGCGCTGATGCGATCCTCCATAATCGCGAGCGGATATTGGGGCTCGGGAGTGCTGCGCGACACACCGTGAGACAACGTGCTGGTCGCCTCGCGCTGCATCGACAGCTCGCACGAGGCCCACGCCGCGATGTGCGTGAAAAACAACTTCGCCTCCACCCGCGACATCGACGTCGCCGCGCTCCGCGAGGCACTGCGCGCGCAGGGAGCGTTCGTCTAAGCCGCGCAACCCAAACAGTCGCCCTCCG
>JBDRJH010000236.1:0-18079 GCA_043815125.1 Verrucomicrobiota bacterium | reverse complement strand
GTTGGGGCCGGAGAAGAAGATGTTTTTGACGACTTTGTCGGAGCCGCGCAGATCGATGTTTTGCGCCTGGTCGATGTAGGCGCTGTTGAAAATGATGTTGGATTTGAGCGTGGGGTTGGTGTTGCCGAACCAGTTGAGCGGGTTCGTGGCGGAGGTGCCCCATATCTGGTTGGCCGGCCCCTCGTCGTTGTCCCAGAGGAAATTGCCCGTGCCGGCGGTGGCATCGATGCTGAGCAGGCCGCCGACCTCGTATATCATGGTGCCATCACCGGTGCCGGCGGAAAAGCCGATGCGCAACTGCTCGGGGCGGACGAAGGAGCTGTAGTCAACGTTGAGCACGTCATACCACAGGCCGTCCTCGCCAAATTGCATACGGATGACGAGCTGGCTGTTCTCATCGAGAGTCACCTCGACCTTGCGGTATTGGGTGGACTGGTTGGGGCGCTCGGTGGCGTCGGGCGAACCCATCACATAAGGGAGCGCCCCAATCGTGGAATCGCCGGCGTCGGGTGCGGTCGGATCGCCGCTGTCGGTGTAATCTCGTCCGGCGGGACCGCTGGTGCCGGACGTGCCGGCCAAGTAATCGTAGCCCTCTTCGCCTTCACCGGGCCCGCGCACGACCACGGCATTGGGCACAAATCCCACACCGCCGTCACGCCCCTCGGTCGGGTTCGAAAAATTACCGTAGACATCAAGTGCCACACCCATGTAGCCACCGCCGAGACCATCGATGCCATCTTTCTGCGCATAACCAAGCGAGCCACCAAAGGCGCCGGGATTAAACGCCTGCGAGGCGTCGTAGAGAAAAAACACCAGACCATCCGCACCAGTGCCGCCGAATTCGTTTCCGCCCCAAAGATTGGCGTTGAACGTGATGCTCACCCGGTTGCCCGTGCTCGGAATCGGCGTATCAAAATAAGCCGCGTTGGCCTGACTGGTATCCCCGCTGGTCAATCGCATCCACCCCTGCCCCGATGCGTCGATATAGGTTTGTCCGAACTCCGGATCGTTCGCCGTGGGACTCGTCCCCGAGGTCAATCGCACACCCGGGCCTTGATCCCCGGTGAAAAAATTCCAGCCCGCCGCCGTGTTGTTGGTAAAGTCCTCGGTGTAGGCAAACTGAGCCCGGGCACTTGGAACGCCCACCAGCAAAACGCACAGGCCAGCCCACAACCGAGGCAGTTTGAGACTGTCGACGGCCATCTCCGATAGAGATGCCAAGTGGTGGAACATGATTTTTAGCGGAAACTGATTACTAGGGGATACACCCCAGCAGGCAAGCCAATTGCATCAAGGGGATGGCGCCACATCGCCGATCATTAGTCAAATGAATCAATTGGTTCCAAATGAGCAGCTTCACCCCCGCTTACCTGCCCTCGAAACGGCCGTCCGCCCGCTTCACCACCGCTCGCTTTAACTCCAACATCATCAACGTCGCCGACAAGTCCCCCACGCCGATTCCGGTCTGCGACGCCAAATCGTCCAAACCCGGCATCGCGCCGCCGGCAAAGCACCCCAACACCCGCCGCTCCGTCTCGGACCAACCTCCGCCCGCCCCGCCCTCCAGATTCAGCTCACCCTCCACCGCCTTCTCCGGAATGCGCTGCGGCCGCAACCCGTCGAGGTAGTGCAACTCATCCAGGATGTCGTCGACCCCCGTCAGCAACGTCGCCCCGTCGCGGATCAACTGGTGACAACCCGCACTGCTCGGCTGATCAATCCGCCCCGGCACCGCGTAGAGCAACCGCCCCTGCTCGCCCGCGAACCGCGCCGTGATCATCGACCCGCCGCTCACGTCGCTCTCCACCACCACCACCGCGTCGCACATGCCGGCCACGATCCGGTTACGCATCGCGAACGACTGCTTGTCCGCCCGACGCCCGAACGGGAACTCCGCATAGATCGCCCCCGCCTCCTCGATCCGCCGATACAACGCCAGGTTCTCCGGCGGGTAGATGATGTCGATCCCCGTGCCCAACACCGCCGCCGTCACGCCGCCCGCCTCCAACGCCCCCTCGTGCGCCGCCGTGTCGATCCCGCGCGCCAATCCGCTGACCACACAAAATCCGAGCCGCCCCAGATCCGCGCCCAACCGTTTCGCCACCGACTGCCCGTAGAGCGTCGTGCGCCGGCTGCCCACGATCGCCACCGCCGGCCGGTCGAACGCGTAGTTGCCCCTCCGATACAATCCGATCGGCGGGTCCGGGATCTCCGACAACAGCTTCGGATAATCCACCGCGCCGTTCGGCACGAACACCACCCCGGCCTTGCCCATGCGCTCCTCCTCCCGCGGCAGATCGAACAACTCCCGCCAGCGCGCGATGTTGCCGCTGATCTTCGGCCCCACCCCGCGCACCCGCTCCAGCTCGGCCGGTGGCGCCGTCAAAATCGACCGCGGGTCGCCGCCTAGCTCCGCCAACAGCCGGTTCGTCGTGATCGGCCCGATGTCGGGCAACGCGTTCAACACCAAGGCAGCCTGCGCAACGGTCAACTCGCTCATGCCCGCCACTACGACCCCGCGCCGCCCGCAAGTCCAGCCCGGCTCGACGCATCCGTGAAAACATACCCGCGCGCCAGCTCCGCGTAACCCTCCGCCTGCGCCCGTGCCCAGGCCTCGTCCCGCCCCCGCTCCGCCGCCAGCAACCCCGCCACCACCGGCGCCGCCTCGATCGAGGCCCGCGCGTCCAGCAACAGCGCGCGCGTCCGCCGCGCCAACACGTCCTCCACCGTGCGCGCCATCTCCTCGCGCGCCGCCCAGACCACCTGCGCCGCCACATACGGCAACGCCGGATGCAGCCGCTCCACCAGCTCCGGCCGCGCCCGCATCAACGCCTCCAGCCCCGCGCGATCCGCCCCGTAAACCGCCAGCGGCGACTCCGCACCGCCCTCCCCCGCCGTCGCCCCCGCGTCGTCGGGCTGTTGCCAACCATGGATGTGCAACGCCTCCGTGCGGCACCGCACCGCGTCCACCCCCACCACCATCTCGGCCTGGTCGACCACGTCCTCGGCCATCTTGCGGTAGGTCGTCCACTTGCCGCCCGTGACCGTCACCAACCCGCTCTCGCTCACCACGATCGTGTGGTCCCGCGACAACGCCGCCGTGTCGGAGCCGCCGCCCGCCTTCACCAACGGACGCAGCCCCGCAAACACGCTGAGCACATCCCCCGGCGCCGGGTCCGCCGTCAGGTATTTGCGCGCGTGCTCCATCACAAAATCCCGCTCCTCGTCCAGCGCCCTCGGCTCCACCGACGCCGCCGGCAGCGGCGTGTCCGTCGTGCCCACCACCACCCGCCCATGCCACGGCACCGCAAAAAGCACCCGCCCGTCCGCCGTCTTCGGAATCATGATCGCCGACCGCCCCGGCAAAAACCGCTTCGGCAACACCAGATGAATCCCCTGGCTCACCGCCACCAATCCCCGCGCCGCCGCATCGTCCCGCCGGCGTAGTTCTTCGACGAATACACCCGTCGCGTTGACCACGCACTTCGCCCGCAGCGTGAACTCCCGGCCCGTCTCCGAATCGCGCGCCTCCACGCCGGCCACCATGCCGCCCTCCTTCAGCAGACCCGTGACCGCGCAATGGTTGACCACCGCGGCCCCCAACCCGTCCGCGGTCTGCGCCAGGTTAACCGCCAGCCGCGCGTCGTCGAACTGCCCGTCATGATAGACCACCCCGCCCGTCAGCCCCTCCGTCTTGATCGTCGGGATCTGCGCCACCGTTTCCTCCCGGTCCAACATGCGCGACGGCGCCAGCCCCAGCTTGCCCGCCAACTGGTCGTAGACCTTCATGCCGATGCCGTAGAACGGCCCCTCCCACCAGTGGTAGTTGGGAATCACAAACGCCAGATCATGCACCAGGTGCGGCGCGTTGCGCGCCAGCCGCCCGCGCTCGCGCAGCGCCTCCAACACCAGCGACACGTTGCCCTGCCGCAGGTAACGCACCCCGCCATGCACCAGCTTGGTCGATCGGCTCGACGTTCCCTTCGCAAAATCATCCCGCTCCAACAACGCCACCCGATGCCCCCGCGCCGCCGCGTCCACCGCCGCGCCGAGCCCCGTCGCGCCGCCGCCCACGATCACCAGGTCAAAGACCTCTCCTCCGTTCAACAATCGGTCCAGTGAGGTTTGGTGGTTCATGACTCAAAGGAGGACGGGCATTCCTGCCCGTCCAGCTGAACGTCGCGCGCCTCAAGCATCGCCCGCCTCCTTCCACCCCGTCGCCCGCCCGAGAGCCCGCTCCCAGCCGCGGCGCAGGCCCGCCATCTCCGCCGCCGGACGCTTCGGCGCGAACGTCGTATCCACTGCCCAATGACGCGCGATCTCTCCGCGCCCCGGCCAAAAGCCCATCGCCAGCCCCGCCAGATAGGCCGCGCCCATGGCGGTCGTCTCGATGTTCCGCGGACGCACCACCGGCACGCCCAGCAGGTCCGCCTGAAACTGCAGCAACGGCGCGCTCCGCGAAGCCCCGCCATCCACCCGCAGCTCCTTCAGCGCGAGGCCCGAATCCTTTTCCATGCACGCGATCAAATCCGCGCTTTGAAACGCGATCGCCTCCAGCGCCGCCCGGCAAAAATGCGCGCGATTCGTCCCGCGCGTCATGCCCACCGCCGCGCCGCGCGCATACGGGTCCCAATGCGGCGCGCCCAACCCCGCGAACGCCGGCACCAGGAACAGCCCGCCGGCATCCGGCACCGACGCCGCCAGCGCGTCCAGTTCCGCCACCGACTTCACCAGCTGCAATTCGTCGCGCAGCCACTGGATGACCGCCCCGCCCACAAACACCGAACCCTCCAGCGCGTATTCAGTTTTCCCCGACACCCGCCACGCCATCGTCGTCAGCAGGTTGTTCCGCGACACCACCGGCTCCTCGCCGGTGTTCATCAGCAAAAAGCAGCCCGTGCCATACGTGTTCTTCGCCATGCCCGGCGCAAAGCACGCCTGCCCAAACAACGCCGCGTGCTGATCCCCCGCCATGCCCGCGATCCGCACCCCGCCCGGAAACAAATTGCGATCCACCTCGCCAAACACCTCCGAATTCGACCGCATCTCGGGCAACATCGCGCGCGGCACGCCGAAGAGTTTTAACAACTCATCGTCCCACTCTCCGGTCCGCAGATTGAGCAACAACGTCCGCGAAGCGTTGGTCACGTCGGTCGCGTGCACCCGTCCGCCGGTCAGCTGCCAAAGCAGCCACGAATCGACCGTGCCAAAGAGCAGTTTGCCCGCCTCCGCCCCCGCCCGCGCACCGGCCACGTTGTCGAGAATCCAGCGGATCTTCGTCGCCGAAAAATACGGATCGAGCCGCAGCCCCGTGCGCTCCGTCACCATCGCCTCCGCGCCGTCGGACTTCAGCCTCGCGCAAAAATCCGCCGTGCGCCGATCCTGCCACACGATCGCGTTGTAAACCGGTTTCCCCGACTCGCGATCCCACACGATGGTCGTCTCGCGCTGATTGGTCACACCCACCGCCGCGATGGCCGACGTGCCGAGGTTCGCCTGCGCCAACGCCTCGCCGATGGTCGCGTTCTGACTCGACCAGATCGCCATCGGATCATGTTCCACCCAGCCCGGCTGCGGATAAATCTGCCGAAACTCCTTCTGCGCGCTGCCGACAACGCCGCCCGCTTGGTCAAAAACGATGGCACGCGACGACGTGGTGCCCTGGTCCAGGGCGAGGATGCAGCGGGGTTTGCTCATGGGTTGGACTCGGCTGCAAGGAGCTAAGCCAATCCACGCGCGGAAACAACCCTCTTGCTCAAAACCCCGGGCTACTCATCGGCGATCTCGCGCAACCGGATGAACACGCGTTGCCGCGCGGTCCGGGGCACGATCACCTCGACCGTCTCGACGCCGTCCACCGAATCGATCACGCGCTCCTCGAAGGGCAGGCTCCAGTCGATGAGGTCGAGCGAAGCCTCCGCGATCAGCGTGCTTCCGACCGCGCCGGTGTTGCGCGTGTAGCGGTAGAACAGTTGCGAATCCCGGATTTCCGGCGGCTCGTTGAAGGCCGCGGTCGAGCGCGGATCGCGGCCGGCCAGGTAGGACAGCCGGTTGGTGATCCCCAACGGCCCGGGCGCGGCGGCGTCACCGCTGACATCTGCATCGACCAACTCGCCGGACGAGAAGTGCGCGGCTTTCCAATTCGCCATCGGATAATCGAAACGTGCGCGAACGACCCGGTCGGTCGACATGCCAAGCGTGGCTGCGGCGGTGCCGCCCGACAGGTCTTCCTCCCAGCCGACAAAGCGCCAGCCCGAGGCCGGCACCGCCTGCAACGAGGCGGTCGCTCCGTCGGTATAGCGACCGGTCGGCTGATCCATGACCACTTCGCCAGCGCCGGCCACGTCGACCGAAAGCTGCCAGACACGCGCGAAACTCGCCTGCAGGGACTTGTCACCGCGCATCGTGAGAGTGAGATCGGGACGCTCGCTGCTCTCGCTGCCCGACCAGCCGGAGAAGGCCACGTTCTTGCCGGCGCTCGGCGTGAGCGTGACGGTGGAACCGTGAACGTAGCGCACGGCCGACACGCTCTGCGCGACGCCGCCGTCGCCGACCGTCTGGATGTCCAGCGTCCACTCCGGCACGTTGACGGGGGCGTCGTTGGACATGCCGCGGTTGTTGGATTCGTTGAACTCGTCGACAAGGTTGCTCGGATCAAGTCGCGCCCCCAGCCGAAAAACACCGCCTTCCAGCGTAGTCGGCAACACGGCGACCACCTCGATTTCACCCGCCGCGTCAGGCGGCGGTAGCTCCGCGGCCGAAAGCGTGTAGGTGCCGATGTCCAGATCGTCGCCGTTGCCGTGAAACCCGTCGCGCGACAGATAGAGGTTCACCTCGACATCCGGCAGCGCGACACGCCCATGATTGGAAACGTTGACGCGAACCGGGAGGCTGTCGCCGATGCCGTAGCTCCCGGGTGCCGGCACCGACACCGCCTCGACGATGACATCGGCCAGGCGAACCGGTCGCGGAGCCCAGGAGGGGGTGTAAGCGTGCAACAGACCATCCAGCTCGATCAGGTTTCCTTGCGTCGGGACCAGATAGCGCCACGTGTGTCCGTCTTCGCTAGAATAATACTGTCCGCCGCCCTCCATGTAGAGCACGTCATCGTAAACGAACAACCACGGGGAAAACTCCGGGCTTTGCGCCCGTGCCGTCCAGGTGAGCGCGTCGGCGGAGTAGTAGGCGGTCACGCCTTTGATGACCACGAACTCGCCGTTGAAGGCCGCACTGGAGTCGTTGTAGGCGGCTCCCTGCGGCCAGGTGGCCGGACTCCAATTGCTGCCGTCCGTCGAATAAAACACCGTCGACGGGCTTCCCGCCTGGGCGGACGTCAATGCAAGCCAGGCATCCCCGGAATCAAGGAGTTTGATGATTTTCGCCGTCCCGGTAGGGTCAACCTGATGCCGACTCCAGGTGAGGCCCGCATCGGCGGACTCATAAATGTAGCTGTCGTTCGCCACTATTCTCCAGTGATCACCGTCCGCATACAAAACGAGTGGCGACACCGAAACGCCATCGACCACGACGGGCACGACGGTCCATGTCTCGCCATCGGTCGAGCGATAGATGACCCGATTCGAATCCTGAAGCACGAACTCCGTTCCGGTGCTGTAAATCCTCGAGGCCTTGACCGGGTAGCCGAAGGGGATCGCCACCGGCGTCCAGGTCTGGCCGGAGTCGATTGACTTCATCACCGGATTCGCCGTCGCCGTGACATCACGCCAGCCCAGCCAGATATTGTCGCGGGAGACAAATCCCTGCCACATGCCGACCGCATCCGCAACCGACGCGGTCGCGGTCCAGTCGACGCCGTTGTCCGAGACCCACATGCCCTCGCTGTTCATCATGAGGAAGCCCGCCGGACCATGCACGAGGTGGACGATGCTGGACGTCCAGGGCACGCTCACGGGCGTCCAGACGAGGCCGTCCTCCGATATGTTGATCCAACCAAAACTCACCGAAAGGTAACGCCCGTCGCCGTGGACCAGTTGTGACGCCAGCAACGGTGTCGGCAAGGGCGTCCACTCCACCCCGTCCGCGCTGACAGCGCGGAAGTTGTGCACATCACCGGCAAACACGCGTTCGCCGACCTCGACCAAGCGGGTGGCCGCAAAGCCCAGGTCGACATCCGTCCACTCCACCCCGTCGACCGAGGTGCGGACATGGTTGTCGGTGCCCAGCAGCATGAAACGCCCCAACGCTCGCACGCCGACGCGGGGCAAACCCATGCCGTCGATGGTCTCCCAGTTGAAGCCATCCTCCGAACGGCGCACCGTCGGGTTGAGGACGGTCGATCCCCAGGCGACGAAGCGCGGACCGTCTCCCATCAGGAGGTTGGTGAAGTAGGTGTCCGCCCGCACGGGTGCGCCGGTCCATGGATTGCCGCCGACCGAGATGGTCACGGTGCCGACGTTGGAGGTGGTGTAACGGCGCGCATACACGCCCGAGGCGAACTCCACGGGACCGCGGATACCGCTGCCTGCGAGCAGGCGCGTCCATTCCTGACCATCGAGCGATGTGATGACGTCGTTCCCCACGTTGAACACCAGCGGCGTCTCACCCAACGACGTGCCGATGCCCTGCGCCAGGTCGGTCGAACCGGTGATCGCCAAGGACTCCCATGTGACGCCGTCGCTCGAACGATGGACCGTGCTGCTGCCGATCGCGTAGTAATTGCCGTCCAGAGAGAACACCCTGTTCACTGAACCGGACGAGACCGGGGGACGCGGCGCGATCTCCACCGGATCGACCGAGAAAATGGCGGTGGAACCGGTCACCCGGCCGTCGTCATTCAGAGCCCGCGCCTCGATGACATGATTACGGTTCTCGGCGGCGACAATCCGGTGCTTGAGCACGCCCGTCTGCGTCGTGGTGGTCACCAGCACGTCGTCGACGTAGAGTTCGACGCGGTCGAGGTTGTTGTCCGGCGCCTCGATCTCCACGGCGATATCAACCACCTTGTTGAGGGCAAAGGTGCTGCCAGGGCGCGGGTAGGTGATGCGGCACAAGGGGGCGCCGGTCGCCATCTCGCCGTTGCGCACGATCTGCCCGGTCGGGCTGACGCCCACCATCACTCCGTTGGCGGTCGCGAAGTAGCTGGCGCTGATGCCGGTATTGAGCGTCTGCCAGTTGGACAGGTCGGTGGTGTAAACGATCTGCTCGCCCGTGGTCTTCGGATAAATCAGGAACATCAGCGCCCCGCGATGGGAGTAGAACTCCGTGAGACTGGTTGTGCTGAAGGGGAGCGTGTGGACGCTCCAGTTCACGGCGTCCGCGGACTCCCATATCCGACTGCTGGTGGTCGCCACGTAAAACTTGCCGTTGTTTTCCACCACGGTCGCCACCAAGCCGCCCGAGACGCCGGCCGGCAGGACGGCGGGGCTCCAATCAACCCCGTTCTGCGTCGACGACAGACTGCCGTAGCCGACGCGAAAACACCGTCCTCCGACGAGGTGCAGCGTCGAGCCGGAGGCAACGGTGTCCACATCGTTCCAGACCTCGCCGTCGGTGGATGTGATCAAACGCGAGCCGGCGACGGCGATGTATTGGTTATTAAAATACACGATGCCGCTGAGCGGCTCGGGCGGCGAGCCCTCGACCCGGCTGAGCCCAGCCAGGGAGCGCCCCCGCCAGAAAGTCTTTTCCAGCCCCGAGAGCGTGTTGGCCCAGTAGTATCCGCCGGCCTTCCAAATGCGCCTGTTGTTGAGTCCCGACTGCGACGGCACGCCGGCGTTGCGCCAGATGACGCCGTCGCCGGAAAGGGCGATCCGGCCGTCCCAGGCCCGGGTGGACGCGATGAACTCGCCTTCCGAATACTCGATTCGACTCGAGGTGTTGGCGACCCAGGTGAAGGCGGGCTTGGGATTGTCGAGCCTCATGGGGCCGTCGTTGTCCCGCACCATGATCAGGCCGCTGGCGCCGCCGATCAACGTGCGCCCGCCGGCGCACAACAGCGCCTTGTTGGTGGTGCTGGGGCCTCCGCCGATGATGTCGTATTTAGTCCAGTTCAGGCCGTCCTCCGTCTCAAGAGCGCCCCAGTCGTCGCTGGCGGTAACCAGCCGCGTGCCGGTGTGGGCGGTCAGCGCGCCGGGGCGGTAGCTGCTCGAGCCGAGGGTTTCCCACGTCACGCCGTCCGCGGAGCGATAGCAGGTGTAGGCATCCCACAACAGGTAGTCGCCGTCGTTGTAGGCGACCGAATAAATCGCGAAGCTGGTCGGCCCCGTCACCGCCGTCCAAGTCTGGGCGTCGGAGGAGATGTAGAACGTCGATCCGCTGCTCTTGAGCGCGAAGAAGAGACCGCCCTGAAAGAACAGCTTGGTGATGCCATTGGGCGGCGGCGTGACCGGAGCCTGCCAGCTAAGGCCGTCGGTCGAGGTCTTCAGGGTGCCATCGTGATTGGTGAGCGTGACAAAGCGGCCGTTACCAAACTCCAGTCGCGGGATGGTGCCGCGGAAGGGCAGACCAACCAGGGACCAAGTGACGCCGTTGTCAGTGGAGCGATAGATGCTGCCGTTGCCAAAGGGGGTCTCGTCCCGGCCCGCGATGATGATCACGCCGTTGCCGCCCGCCATCTGGAAGCCTTCGAAGGCGGGAGGCAGCAACTGCTCGCTCCAAGCCTTTGCGTCGGTCGAGGTCAGCACCTTGATGGACTGGTCGGCGGACGCCAAGGCGTAGTAGGTGTCGTTGAAATACAGCAGGTCGTTGACCGACCAGCCCTGGCCAGGAGTAGTGACCCAGGACCAGGCGCCGAGCGGGGACGAGACCACGCGCAGGTTGACCTTCTTGGACGTGACGCTGCCAGCGGCGTTTGTCGCGACCAGTTCGTATTGCCCGGCGTCGGACTCCGACAGGGAGCCGAAGTAGAGATTGTCGGCGGTCGCGCCGGGCAAGGGCTCGCCGTTCTTGAGCCATTGATAGGTCAGCGGCTGGCTGCCGATGACCGTCGCGCGAAGCGTGACCGCGTTACCCGCGACCTCGCTGAGATTGCCGGTCACCCAGGTGATGTAGGGCACCGAGACCAACTCGGACAGGATGCCCGCCGAAGAAGTAACGGACTCGTCGGCGTTGGCTATGGTCGCATGGTAGGAGCCCAGGTCCTCGGCACGCACGTTGCCGATGAACAGCTTTCCGTCGCGACCGCCGCCGATCGGCTGGCCGTCCTTGAACCAGCGGACATCGCTTTCCAACGAGGAAAGGAAACCGACGCGCATCGTGATCGAAGATCCCAGGTGCGCCTCGGTGTCACGCGGCTGCTCGGTGATCACGATGTTACCGAGTCCGTAGCCGCTGAGCAGGACTCGACCGGAACCCGAGTCGCCACTCCACGAATCGACCGCGATCAAATACTCTTCGCCTTCGGTGACATCGAGCGCAACGCGGCTGGTCAGCAGGCCGACGCCGGAATCGTCGTTGGAGGCGAGCGAGACCAACGCGCCACTCGCGCCGCGGCGATACACCGCGAGCACGGTGTCGAACGAGGAGTTGAGCGTGGTGATGATCTGGCGCGTCGAGCGCGGGGCCGTCCACGACCACCAGACACTGCGCCCGGCGCCAACCCGCGCATGGCGCGGCTCACCGGGCTCGCGGGTCGCGCCGCGATTATTGCCGTGAGCCGTGAAGCCCTCGCCGGTGAGCACCTCCGCGTCCGCCATCTGGTCGTTGGCCGGTGGCAGGCTGAGGTTGACCGTGACCGCGTCCATGCCCGACGAGGAACCACCGACGCCAAAGAAATAAACCTCGCCGGCGTCCACCCACTGGCGGACTGACTGCAGCGTGCCGGAGCCGGTGGTGAGCGCCGAAAGGACTCCGCTCGCGGACCTGAACAGCGCGGAATACGTGGCCGGGTCCGACGAGTCGACCCGCCACTGGGCGTATCCCGAGACCGGCGCGGTCCACGAGAACCAGACCGTGCGGTCACCGGCCAGCGCGGCGGGATCGTCCGGCCCGCGCGCCGCATGGAGCGTGGAACCGCTCCAGACACCTTGGTATCCGTCAAACGGATATGCCGAGCCCCGCGAATCGTTGCGCGGCGTGGATGTCGCGACCTGCAGCAGGGTCGGCAGGTGCAATATGCCCCCGGTGGCTGCCGCGCCTTCGAGCGAGGGCGCGATCCGCGCCCCCCCGAGGAGACGCTGGATCAACTGCAGGGCGTCATCGGAGGGATGCTCCGCCTTGAGCAGGGCCAGCGCTCCGGTCACCATCGGAGCCGCCATCGAGGTGCCGCTGAGCAGCGCGTATTGATCGTCGGCCCGATGATAGGTCGACAATATCCCCTCGCCCGGCGCGGCGAGGTCCACGCGATCCCGGCCGTAGTTGGAAAACGCGGTGAACGCCCGGTTGCGCGCCGAGGCCGCCACCGAGACCACGGTCGGCAGATCGAAGGCCGCCGGATAGCGCGGAATCGCGTCGAGATCGGATGCCTGGTTGCCAGCGGCGGCCACCACGACCACTCCGGCCGCTCCGGCCTGGGCGATCGCCGCCTCCAACGACTGGCTGCGGCTCGTCGTGCTCCAACTGGCGTTGATCAGATCGGCGCCCTCGTTCAGCGCGTAGTTGATCGCCGATACGGCGTCGGAACTCACGCCCGCACCGTTTGAGCCGAGAAACTTGATCGGCATCAGCCGCACCGACCAGGCGACGCCGGCAATACCCCTGGCGTTGTTGCCGCGGGCGCCGGCGATGCCGGCCACGTGCGTGCCGTGGCCGTTGTCGTCGGCGACATTGCCCGAAACGGTGATCGCGTTGAAGCCGTTGACGTCGTCGATCACACCGTTGCCGTCGTCGACGACCCCGTTGCCCGGGACCTCCGAGGCATTGGCCCAAAGATTGGCCGTCAGATCCTCGTGCGTGGTGCGCATGCCGGTGTCCGTGATCGCCACCACAACCGCGGATGCGTCGGTGCGCACGGACCAGCCGAGATCCGCGCCGATCGACGCGGGCGCGTCCACGCCATCGGCCCGCAAGCCCCACTGGGCGGAGTATCGGGGATCGTTGGGCGTCACCTCCGTGAAAATGAGCGCGTCAGCCTCGACGTAGGCCACCCCTTGGCCCAGCGAAGCGAGCTCGGCGCGCAGTTGGTCGAACGCATCCGTGCCGAGGGCGTCAGGCACGGTCACGCGCACCAGCTTGCCGGCCTGGGGCACCGGCTCCGACGCCAAGCCTCGGCCGTTAAGCAAGCCCACCACGTCCTCCAGCGAGGATGTCGCCCCCACCCCCAGCAACAGATGATCCGCGACCACCGCCTCCTCGGACACCAATTTCTCAATGGATTCACCGGCGGCACCGCCTCCCGGAGCCCAACGCTGCTCCACCCGCACCAGCGGGTATTTCATGCCCGTTTGCATCCAAGTGACTTTGCGGACCACCCCCGCCTCATCGGCGGAATATTCCCGACGCGCCACCACCCGCGCCTCCCCCAGTCGCGCCAGCCAGCGATCCTCCACGGCTTGCGGTGATCGCACCGCCGCCTCGACCGCTCCCGCAACCCCCGGCACGATCACAACATTATCCTCGGTTCCGATACCTGCGCCTGACGAAACTCCCGGTCCATCCTGTCCCGATGCCACATCGCCACGGGTCAAAGCGGCGGTCCCGTCCGGCGTTCTCACCGCTCGCTCGCGCTGCATCCACAACCCAATGCCCGTCAGGGACACCAGCGCCATTGCAACGACAGCTATACGGAAATATTTCGCGGGGAACATGGGGATGTTAATACGCTGGATTCAAATTGTTTACATGGGGCACTATCTCCTGCGTAATTCACGAATGTCCCCGAGCAATTCTCCGGCGGTCAATCCGATTCAAAAACGGATTTGTTAAATTGGTTGCGTATTTAATTCAGCAGAAAACAGAAGGTTATAGCACTTGCCCCGCCACGAAATACAGCAATTCGCCACCAGCCCCCATGTTGGATATGGTGATTATTCTCAAAATCAGTCTTGCAATTAGACTAAACGGTCAACTATCTACTTTTCCCATGGGCCGCACCTCCGATGCCAAAGAAAGACTGATGACCGCCGCGATCGACCTGATCTGGGAAGAAAGCTACGGCGCGGTCACCATCGATGACATCTGCAAGCGGGCCGATGTGCGCAAGGGCAGCTTCTACTACTTCTTCCCCGGCAAGGCCGAACTCGCCGTCGCCGCCATCGAGGAAATGTGGAAGTCCGAATGGAAACCCTTCCTGGACCAACACCTCTCCTTGGACAAGGAGCCGGCCCAGCGTTTCCAGGACTATTTTGAAGCCATCGTCGCAGGACAATCGCGCTTCCACCAAGAACATGGGAAAGTCATGGGCTGCCCGGTCTGCTCCGTCGGCAACGAGGTCTGCACCGGCGAGAAAAATACGGTGGCCGAGGCCATTCGCGAGGTCTTCAACCGCAAACGCCGCTACTACGAATCCGCCATCCGCGACGCCATCGCCGCCGGCGCGATGCCCCCCTGCGACCCGGCCGAAACCGCCACCGCCCTCTTCGGACTGATCGACGGCCTAGTCAGCCAAGCTCGTATCATGAACGACATCAACGTCCTCAAAAATCTGCCCCAACTCGCCATGAATCTCCTCAAACTTCCCACTCCCGCCACCCGCTGAACGCCTGCACCAACATCAACCCAACCCATTGCGCACATGAATCATGTGCTTTTTTTGAAGCCTGAACTTTACTAAACAGTCAACTATATAGATCGCCATGAACACCATCGCCCACTACTCGACCAGCCGCACCTATCGCCGCCTCTCCGCGACCGCCATCGGTCACCTCGCCGCCACCCCCCGCCAAGCCGCCCGCCTAGCCGGGCTGACCGCCGAGGCCGACCACGACCGGCTCTGGGACGGCAGCCTGCTCGACCGGCTCGCCACCCCGCTCAGCCGCATCCGCGAATAACGCCCTCCGCCTCCACCACCAGTCATCGCCCGCCGTATCCGTCACCATGAACACCGCCCTTCATCTCAACGCCGATTCCCTCGCCAACGCCCTCGCCTCCTCTCACGACCGCCCGGTCCTCGTCGATTTCTGGGCCCCCTGGTGCGGCCCGTGCAAGGCCCAGGCCCCCATCCTCGACCAACTCGCGACCGAGACCGCCGACCGCGCCGTCATCGCCAAGCTGGACATCGACGAAGCCCCCGCCGTCGCCGACGCCCACGCCGTGCGCTCCATCCCCACCCTCATCGTCTTCCGTCACGGCAAGGAAGCCGCCCGCCTCGTCGGACTCCAGTCCGCCGCCACCCTCCGCGAGACCCTCCGTCTCTCCGCCTGACCCGCCTTCACTTCGCACTTCTTACTTCCATGAGCACCTCCTCCTTCACTGACAAAGTCGCCCTCGTCACCGGCGGCACCTCCGGCATCGGCAAAGCCACCGCCATCGCGCTCGCCGCGGCCGGCGCCAAGGTCGTCCTCTCCGGACGCCGCGAACCCGAGGGCAACGCCGTCGTCGCCGCGATCACCGCCGCCGGCGGCACCGCGTCGTTCTTCAAAGCCGACGCCTCCGTCGAAACCGAGATCGCCGCCCTCGTCGCCTTCACGGTCAAGACCTACGGTCGCCTCGACCTCGCCTTCAACAACGCCGGCGTCGAACTCACCGGTCCCGTCACCGAGGCCGCCTACGCCGACTACCAACGCGTCTTCGACCTCAACGTCTGGGGCGTGCTCGCCTCCATGAAGCACGAGATCCCCGCCCTGCTCGCCGCCGGCGGCGGTGCCATCGTCAACACCTCCTCGGCCCTCGGCCACATCGGCATGCCCGGTGTCGCCATCTACACCGCCAGCAAGCACGCCGTCGAGGGACTCTCCAAGGCCGCCGCTCTGGAGGTCGCCCAACAAAAGATCCGCGTCAACACCGTCGCCCCCGCCGTCATCGAAACCGAGATGTTCAACCGCTTCGCCGACACGTCGGAGAAACGTGAATACATGGCCGCGATGCACCCGGTCGGCCACTTCGGCCAGCCCGACGACATCGCCCGCGCCGTGCTCTACCTGCTCGACCCGCAAAACACCTTCGTCACCGGCACCCACCTCGTCGTCGACGGCGGCCTGACCGCGCAATAAGGAAGACGGACATGGCCGACTGTCGGCCTGCGGCCTCGAAACCTGTCCGTCGGTTTGCAGCACCTGGGTCGGACAGTAATGTCCGACCTCCCTTTCCCATCCTCCCATCATGCATCTCCTCCAACCCGGCCGACTCGGCTCCCTCTCCATTCCCAACCGCGTGCTCTTCGCACCGCTTACCCGCAAACGCGCCAACGCCGCCAACATCCCCGGCCAACTCATGGCCGACTACTACGCCCAGCGCGCCTCCGCCGGCCTGCTCATCGCCGAGGCCACCATGGTCGCCGCCGACGCCCAGGCCTGGGAACACCAACCCGGCATCCACTCCGCCAAACACGTCGACGGTTGGCGCACCGTCACCGACGCCGTGCACGCCGCCGGCGGCCGCATCTACCTGCAAATCTGGCACCCCGGCCGCGCCACCCACCCCGCGCTCAACCACGGCGTGCAACCCGTCTCCTCGTCCAACAAACCCATCCGCGGCGGCCACATCCACACCCCCGCCGGCAACCAGCCCTACCCCGCCCCGCGCGCCCTGCGCACCGACGAGATCCCCGGCATTGTGGACGCCTTTCGCCAAGCCGCCGCCAACGCCAGGCTCGCCGGCTTCGATGGCGTGCAGATCCACGGCGCCCACGGCTACCTCATCGACCAATTCCTGCGCGACGGCGCCAACGACCGCACCGACCAATACGGCGGCTCGCTCGCCAACCGCGCCCGCCTGCTCTTCGAAGTCGTGGACGCCGCCGCCGAGTCCTTCGGCATGGACCGCGTGAGCCTGCGCTTTTCACCGCGCGTGGACTTCAACGACATGATCGACAGCGACCCCGCCGCGCTCGTCGAGCACGTGGCCAGGGAAAGCGAGAAACGCGGTCTCGGTTTCCTCGAACTGCGTCACCCGCACTTCGATGATCCCGCCGAATACGAACTCGCCCGCATCGCGCGCAAACACTTCACCGGAGCCCTTGTGCGCAACGGCGGTTTCACCCGCGAAGCCGGCGAGCAGGCCATCACCGACAACCTCGCCGACGCCATCGCCTACGGCGTGCCCTTCCTCGCCAACCCCGACCTCCCGCGCCGCTTCCGGCTCGACGCGCCGCTGAATGAACCGGACGTGTCCACCTTCTACGAGACCGCTTCACCCAAGGGTTACATCGACTACCCGGCGCTGGTTGCGTAGGAACCCCTCCCCAAACATAGTGTCGAGTCGTCGGCAGCCTGCTTGCAGGCGTGTTGCACACCACCCAACTGGAACCACATTCGCGCCAGCCACCAGGCCGCCGACTGGGGCCAAGCCCTGCGCCACGGTTGCCCGCCACTCTTCAGACCCCGCCCGCCCACCCACCCAAACCCATGCGCTCCACCAGCATCAGCCCGACCGAACTCGCCGCCCGCCTGCAAACCGCCCCCGACCTCACGGTCATCGACGTGCGCACGCCGGCCGAGTTCGCCGAGTTGCACGCCGTGCCCGCACGCAACCTGCCGCTGCCCGACGCCACCCCCGAAGCCCTCGCCTCGCTCGGTCATGGTGATCGCGCCAAGCCCGTCTACATCCTCTGCCAGTCCGGCAAACGCGCCGAGACCTGTTCGACACGCCTCGCCGCCGCCGGTTTTGCCGAGGCCGTCGTGGTCACCGGCGGCACCGAGGCCTGGGCCGCGGCCAACCTCCCCGTCGTGCGCGGCGAAGGCGGCGGCATCGGCCTGGAACGCCAGGTGCGCATCGTGGCCGGCGCGCTGGTCTTCACCGGCGCGATCCTGTCCGCGACGGTCCATCCGGCGTTTGTGTGGTTGTCGGGGTTTGTCGGTGCGGGGCTGATGTTTGCGGGCATCACTGGTTTCTGCGGCATGGGATTGCTGATGGCCAAGGCCCCTTGGAACCGCCGTTGACGCCCCCTGCCAGAAGACTTGACGCGAGTGCGATTGGCAGCAGGTTTACCCATCCGCCAACTTCATTGCCTGATGGTGTAATGGCAGCACAGGTGACTTTGACTCACCTAGTCATGGTTCGAATCCATGTCGGGCAGCCACTTTGA
>JBDRJH010000235.1:0-12843 GCA_043815125.1 Verrucomicrobiota bacterium | reverse complement strand
GTGTAGTCCCAGTCGAGCAACATGCGGGGGCTGGCCTTGGGGTGGAAGCACCAGCCGGTCCAGTTGAGGCGGTGCTGCTGGATGAGGCCGAGGATGGCGGGGGTCCAGGTCTCCCAGTCTTCCTGCTGGTCGAGCGGCATGAAGGTCATCTTGTTGGCGTCGGCACCGACTTCACCGAGGAGGATCGGATACTTGGCGGCGGCATCGAGGAGGTATTTCTGCCACTGGCTCTTCCAGGGGTAGATGTGGCAGGCATACATGATGCCGTTGCCGGTTTTGTCCTCGAGGGCGTAGCCGTTGAGGATGCCGTCGAGCTGGTAGGCGTAGTCGAGGCCGCCGACGACGACGAGGTTCTTGGCGCCGGTGGAGCGCACGGCGTCGAGCATGGCCTGCATGCCGACGGATTCAAAGGTGGCCTTGGCGCGTTCCTCGGGGGTGAGGAAGGCGGCCTGGTCGGCGGTCATCTTTTTGCCCACGGGGCCGCCGTTCTTCCAGACTTCCCAGGAGGTGTCGTGGGGTTCGTTGAGCAGGTCGAAGATGACGGCGGGGTGGTTTTTGTAGCGGGCGGCGGCGTCCTTCCAGAACTCGATGTGTTCGGCGGTGGGGGCGCGGTAGCGGTGCAGGTCGAGCACGAGGTAGGAGCCACGGTTGGCGACGAGGGTGATGGCTTGGTCGACGATGTCGCGGTAGGATTTGCCACCGTCGGACTGGCCCTTACGGCCGAACCAGTATTCCTCCTTCACGGGGAGGCGGATGACGTTGCCGTTCCACTCGTCGATGCCGACGACGATGGATTTGTGAACTTGTTCGCCGCCGACGCTCCATTCGAGGGAGGCGACGTTCATGCCTTGGAGCCAGACCTCGTTGCCTTCGGGGTCGACGAGGCGATTGCCTTCGGCGCGGAGTTCGGCGGGCCAGTTGGCCTTGTTGTCCTCTTCGCGGGGGACGCGGGCCTTGGCGCGGGCGGCTTCGCGTTCCTTGTGCCGGGCGATGACGGGGGCCGGGTCGATGGGCTTGAGCACGAGGTCGTCGATGTCGAGGGTGCCGGCCTTCACGTTGAAGAGGGAGGGCATGAGGTCGAGGGTGACGCCGCCCTCGGGGACGAGGAACTCGACGGTGCGGGTCTGCCATTCGCCGTCCTTGGTGTTGCGGCGGCTGTAGACGGGCGGGGGCTGGGGGCTGACTTTTTTGCCGGCGGCGTCCTTGAGGTCCATCATGATGCGCGCGTCGAACCAGGGCATGTTGCCGGGCTTGAGGTCGGTGATGCGCCAGCGCAGGGAGAACTCCAGGGCCTGGGCGCCGGCGGGGATGGTGAAGCTGCGGTAGGCGAGCACGGTCTTTTCGGGCTCGACGCTGGTGAGGCGGTAGAAGCGGTTGCCGTCTTCGGAGCCCCAAGTGTTGCCGGACTTGAGCTTGGGCCAGTGGTCGGGCCAGTCCTTGCCCTTGGAGTCGGTCTCGAAGTCGCCGTTGGAGATGATGTTGCCGGTGGTCTCGAAGCTGGCGGCGGCCTTGGCTTGGCGGGCGGCGGCGTCCTTTTCGAGCTTGGCCTGGCGGGCGGCGGCGCGCTCGGCGTCGCGGGCGATGATGGGGGCGGCTTCGACGGGGACGATCAACAGGTCGTCGAGGTCAAAGGTGCCGCTCTCGACGTTGAAGAGGGCGGGCATGAACTTGAGGGTGCGCGCGCCTTCGGGCACGACGAAGCTGATGCTCTTGGTCTGCCAGCCGTCGGTGTTTTTTCGGGTGTTGGGGGCACTGGGCTGGGGGCCGACTTTTTCGCGGGTGGCGTCGATGAACTCGAGCATGATGCGGGCGTCGAACCAGGAGTTTTTGCCGAGCTTCAGGTCGCTGACGCGCTGGCGCCAGGAGAACTCAAGCGCGCCGACGCCCTCGGGGATGGAGATCTCGTGGTAGAGCATGACCATCTTGCCGGGTTCGGTGGAGGTCATGCGGATGAAGTGGTTGCCGTCTTCCTCGGCGAGCCAGGCGCCGTTGGCGCCGAGGGAGGGCCAGCCGTCGGGCCACTTGTCGCCGTCGGCGTCGGTTTCGAGGTTGGCGTTGCCGACGAGGGGCTTGGCCACGAGGGCGGCGGGCGGAGGGGTCTGGCCGGAGAGCAGGCTGGTCAGGCCGGTCAGCAAACCGGCGACCAGAAGCAGCCGACGGGGGAATCGGAGTGGGTAGGTAGACATAGAGAGGGAGGGGGCGGGGCCCGGGATTGTGAAACCCTTGTGACCGGCGACGCGGCCAAGGGTTGCCTGGCAGGGGCGGCTAAGGGTTGGGGAGCGGGGGGCAGGGAAGGTCGAACAGTGTTCGCATGGTATATTACTATGCAAGCACTTTGTCTATTTGGCGGAATGCTTAACGGACGGCTCTGTTTTAAACGTTATTTCCACCAAATATTTAAACTTAAATCATTTATTATTAATAAGTAAATGAATTGGAATAGGTGGGCATATCATAATGCTATGTTTTTGGTTGCCCCGAGTGCTGTGGCGTTTTCTGATTCGACGCCGACCCGGTCGCCGGGTTGCTTACCTACCCCCTGTGAAGTCGCCCCAATTCAAGCACAAGCAAGTCGAAGCGGAGATCCGCCAGTTGGTTCTGACCCTGCCGGTCGGCGCCCGTTTGCCGGCGGAGCGAAGCCTCGCCTCTTCGTATGGTTGCAATTTTTTGACGGTGCGACGCGCGCTCAAGGAGCTGGTGGAGGATGGCACCGTGGTGCGACGCATCGGCAGCGGCACGTTCATCGCCCGGCACTCACAACCGGCCGACGGGCTGCGTCCGTCTTCGAGTCGCGTCGGCGTGCTGGTGTGTCAGGGCGGCAACGCCTACGCCTACCGGGTTTTGCAGGCCATCGCCCATGCCGGCTTGGAGCAGACGATCGAGTTGCGGTCCAGTTGGGTGCGTGATTTTGGCGCGGACGGTCTGGCCCAGGCGCGTTTGCTCGAGCAGGAGGGGTGCGTCGCCTTGACGCTCCCGTGGTTCCCGCATGACCGGCTCGACGAGGTGCGGACTTTCGTGCGCAATTGCCCGCTGCCGGTCAGTCTGCCGATCGTGATCCCGGGGCTGGAGAAGAACAGCTTCGAACAACAGGAAATCTTCGGCGGCAGTCTGCAAATCGCCGCGGAGGCGGTCTGCGAATATTTCCACGCGCTTGGTCATCGGCGCATCGCGCTGCTCGGGCCCGATTCCTCGACCGATGTGGTTTTGCAAAAGGTCCTCAGCGCCTACGCCTGCTACACCTCGCGCGAAAACCTGGCCAATTTCTGCGGTCTGGTCCGGCCGGGGGCGCAGGCGATGGATCAGCTCGCCGAGCGCTGGAAGGGTTACCGCGGAGAGCTGGCGGTCATTTGTTACGACGACGAGCACGCCCTGCGTTTCATGACAGCCATGCACAAGCTCGGCCTGAGCGCCCCCGGGGATTTCCAGATCGTCGGTTACAACGACACCGAGGCCAGCGAATACAGCGATCCGCCCCTCACCACCATCCGGCAAAACTTCGACTATGTCGGCCTCTGGCTGTTGCGCAGCGCCCTCGGCCTGGCGCGCGGCGAGCCCGATCAGTCTGCGGAAACCCCCCGCCCCCAGTTGCTCGTGCGCGATTCCTGCGGCGGTCAGGTGAAGATCGACGACGCCTTTCGCGAACGATTGCCCAATCTCGAAATCATCCTGGCCGCGGCCGAAGTGGGGGCGCTCGCATGAACGCTCGCATCCGGGCCGTGGTGGTCCATCCCGCGTAAAATTCCGCGGGTCGAGGGTTGCCCGTCGAGCGGTTGCCCCACTCATTGGAGAAACCCGCCCCGTCCGGAACTGCCCGCCTCCCCGCCCCGCGCGTTCCTCCTCTTTCTTTTTTATCAAGCGATCCCCAACCCTCAAAACAACATGTCCGACACCGAAGCCCCCCAGGAAACCCCCGCCGCCTACGACACGCCCGACGCCGTCGGCCCCGAGCAGATCGACTACTGCCGTCAGGTCTACGCCGCCATCCAGGGCGAGTTGGCCAAGGTCATCGTCGGTCAGCAACAGGTCGTCGAGGAGATCCTCATCGCCATCTTCACCCGCTCGCACGCGCTGCTCGTCGGCGTGCCCGGCCTCGCCAAGACCCTGCTCATCTCGACGCTCTCGGACACGCTCCAGATGAGCTTCAACCGCGTGCAATTCACGCCCGACCTCATGCCGTCCGACATCACCGGCACCGAGGTCATCTACTCCGACCCCGCCACCGGCGAGCGCTCCTTCCGCTTCATCAACGGCCCCCTCTTTGCCAACATCGTCCTCGCCGACGAGATCAACCGCACCCCTCCGAAGACCCAGGCCGCGCTGCTCGAGGCCATGCAGGAACGCCGCGTCACCGTCGGCGGCAAGACCCATAAGCTCCCCGCGCCCTTCTTCGTGCTCGCCACGCAAAATCCGCTTGAACAAGAGGGCACCTACCCGCTGCCCGAGGCGCAGCTCGACCGTTTCATGTTCCTCATCCGCGTCGGCTATCCGTCCGACGAGGAGGAGCTTGAGATCATGAAGCGCGCCTCCGCCAAGGGCGAGAAACCCCAGCCCGTCATCGACGCCGAGCAGGTCATCGCCCTCCAGGAGATCGTGAAATCGATGCCCGTGGCCGACCACGTCTACCACTACGCCAAGCGCCTCGTGCGCGCCACCCGCGTCGGCGAGCCCGACGCCCTCGAGCCCGCCGCCAAGTGGCTCAGCGTCGGCGCCGGTCCGCGCGCCAGCCTCTCGATCATCACCGCCGCCAAGGCCCACGCCGTCATCCACGGCCAGAACCACGTCGGCTGCGAAAACATCGCCGCGGTCGCCCACGCCATTCTGCGCCACCGCATCGCGGTCAACTTCACCGCGCAGAGCGAGGGCGTCACCACCGACGACGTCATCAGCGAGCTGCTCCAGCTCATCCCGGCCAACCAGCCGGTCGCCTGAGACCGCGGCGGATCATCGGTCCGACGGGTCCCGCGCGGCCCCGTCGTCCCATGGTTCTTCCCCGCAGTCTCATGCGCTCCATCGCTTCGCCTCCGCCCCGCTCGTTAGCCTCTCCCACCCCGCCGCATCGCCCCATGCCCGCCGCCCACAGCCTACTTGACCCCGACACGCTCTCCCGCGCCGAACCGCTCGGCATGATGGCGCGCCGCGTCGTCGAGGGCTACCGCGTCGGCGAGCACCGCTCGCCCTTCAACGGCTTCGCCATCGAGTTCTCGCAGCACCGCGAATACTCGCCCGGCGACGACCCCCGCCACCTCGACTGGAAGATCCTCGGCCGCTCCGACAAGTATTACATCAAGCAATACGAGCAGGACACCAACTTCGTCGCCCACCTCCTCCTCGACGGTTCAGCCTCGATGAACTTCGGCTCCGGCAAGGTATCCAAGTTTCACTACGCCCGCGGCCTCGCCGCCTGCCTCGCCTACCTCATCCTGCAACAACGCGACGCCGTCACCGCCACGCTCTTCGACGACCGCCCCCGCGACACCTTCCAGCGCACCGACAGCCTTGGCAAGATCCAGAACCTCTGCACCCGCCTCACCGGCTTCGAGCCCGCGCGCCCCGGCAACCTCCGCGCCTGCCTCGAGGACTACGCCGCCCGCCTCACCTCGCGCGGCATCGTCGTTGTCATCAGCGACCTGCTCGACGACCCCGGCGAGTTTTTGCAGGGCCTGCGCCGCCTCAGCCTCACCAAGAGCGAGGTCATTGTTTTTCAACTGCTGGACCACGAGGAGATCACCTTCCCGCTCGACGGCACCGTGCGCTTCCTCGGCCTCGAGGACGACACCCGCCTGCAAACCAGCCCCGCCGACCTGCGCAAGAGCTACCTCGCCGCCTTCGAGGAACACCAAAAGGCCGTCCGCCGCGCCTGCGAACAATGCGGCGTCCACTACACCCTCTGCGACACCACGCGCCCGCTCGCCGAGGCCCTCAGCGGCTACCTCGCCTTCCGTCGCCGCGCCGGCTGATCCGTTGCCATGAACTTCCTTGCCCCAGCCGTTCTCGCCGGACTCGCCGCCGTCTCCCTGCCGGTCATCATCCACCTGCTCGCCAAGTTCCGCGTGCGCGAGGTGCGCTGGGCCGCCACCCGCTTCCTGCTCACCGCCGTCAAACGCGACCAGCGCCGCCTCAAGGTCCAGGACCTCCTCCTGCTCCTCCTGCGCTGCGCCGTGCTCGCGCTGCTCGTGTTCGCCTTCGCCCGGCCCACCTTCCAGCCCGAGGACCGCATCGCCATGGCCACCAGCGCGCCCTTCACCGTCGCCGTGCTGCTCGACCAGTCCGCCAGCATGGGTGCCAGCGACGGCGTGCAGACCCGCTTCGAGGCCGCCCGCGCCGAGGCCCTTGATTTTCTCGCGGCCTTCCCCGCCGACTCCGCCGCCGCGCTCTTCCTCGCGCACGACGGCTACTCCGCGCCCGTCGCCCGCCCCTCGACCGACATCGCCCTCGTGCGGCGCAACGTCGAGCTCGCCCGCCTCGGCGACCGCGGCACCGACTTCAAACCCGCCCTCCACGCCGCCTTCGAGACCCTGCGCAACATCGAGGGCCGCCGCGAGATCCACCTTTTCACCGACAACCAGGCCACCGGCTGGAGCCAGCTCGCCGCCATCCGCGCCGAGCTCGCCGAGGAACCCGCCATCCGCGCCGTCATCCACGCCCCCGCCGGCTCCCCCGGACCCAACCTCGCCCTCGCCAGCCTCAAGCCCGACACCGCCACCCCCGTCGCCGGCCAGCCCTTCCGCCTGCTCGCCGAGGTCGCCAACTTCGGCGACACCTCCGCGACCAACGTCCGCGTGACCCTCTCGGTCGACGGCAACGTGCCCTCCGCCGACGCCGTCATCGATCAGCTCGCCCCCGGCGGCAGCCGCTTCGTGCCGCTGCTCGTGCGCCTGCCGTCCGCCGGGCACCACACGCTCACCGCCGCGCTCCCGCCCGACCTCCTCACCTTCGACAACACCCGCGTCCACGCCCTCGAGATCGCCCCGCCCAGCGCCGTGCTCGTCGTCGAGTCGCGCAACGGTCCCGCCCCCTGGCAGGGCACCGGCCACTTCCTCGCCTCCGCCCTCGTGCCCGTGCCGCTCGACCAGGCCCCGTCCTACTACCTGCAGGTCGAGCGCAAGACCGCCGCCGAGGTCCAGCCGTCACAACTTTCCAACTACAGCGTCGTCTTCCTCTGCGACGCCGGCCCGCTCCCGCCCGCCGTCGCCTCCGCGCTCGACGACTTCGTCAGGACCGGCGGCGGCCTCGTCGTCATGCCCGGCGAGGCCACCCCCGCCGCCGTCTACGCCGACGACCCCTGGGTCGGCCTGCTGCCCGCCGGCCTTGGCCTGCCGCTCGAACCGGTCGACGGCGCCTTCGCCCCCGGCCCCTACGACCACGCCCTGCTCACGCCCTGGAACGACCCCGCCGCCGGCACCCTCGCCGCCATCCGCGCCGCCCGTATCTTCCCCCTCCTCGAAACCCCCGGCCGCGACGCCACCACCATCCTGCGCCTCGCCGACGGCTCGCCCTTCATCATCGCGCAGGACTACGAGCGCGGCCGCGTCGTCCTCTTCGCCGCCCCGCCCGTGCCCGCCTGGACCAACCTTCCCCTGCACCCCGGCTTCGTGCCGCTCGTCCACCGCCTCTACGCCACCACCGCGCGCACCACCGCCACCGAGCTCAACCTCGCCCCCGGCCAACCCTTCCAGGCCGTCGTGGCCATCGGTCAACTCAACAAGGACATCTATCAACGCGGCCCCGCCCGCGACGCCCGCCCCATCGCCGTCGGCCGCGTCGAACTCGTCGGCAACCAGGCCATGGTCCGCATCAAGGACACCGCCGCCGCCGGCGCCCACGCCATCTACATCGGCCAGACCGAACAACCCGACCTGCTCTTCGCCGTGCAACCCCCCGACGGCGAATCCGACCTGAGCGCCCTTGCCGCCAACGTGCTCGATCCCGACGTCGACCCCGCCACCGCCGCCCAGCCCGCCGCCGCGACCGCCGCGAACGAACCGGCCGGCTCCGGCTTCAAACTCCCCACCGACCAACAGCTCTGGACCTGGATCATCGCCGCCGCGGCCATCCTCTCCCTGGCCGAACTCCTCTGCGCCCTGCGCGCCAGCCGCCGCCCCGCCACCGCCTGACCCATGGACTGGTTACGATTTATTCTCTTCCCCGGCAGCGGCACCACCGACGGCGCCTCCACGCTCAGCTTCGAGGGCATCGATCCCGGCTGGGCGCTCATCGGCTGGGTCGTGCTCGCCGTCGCGCTTTGGTGGATACACGGCCGCCTCCTCCCGACGGTCACGTTCGGCAAACGCGTCTCCATCGTCGGCCTGCGCCTGCTCTTCGCCGCCGTGCTGCTCTTCGTCGCCACGCGTCCCGTGCTCGTGACGACCCTCGTCGAAAACGTTCGCCAAAAACTCCTCGTGCTCATCGACGACTCCGCGAGCATGGACATCGCCGACCTGCGCGTCTCCAACGAGGACCGCGCCCGCGCCCTCATCGCCACCGGCAAACTCGCGCCCGACGCCCAACTCACCGAGCCCGTCACCGCCAAGCTCGACCCCGCGCCCACCCGCCGCCAACTCCTCGCCGCGCTTTCCGAGAACACCAAGCTCGACCTCTGGACCCGCCTCGACGAACGCGCCGAACTCGTCTTCCACCGCTTCGACACCGACGCCTCCGAGGGCGTCGTCGCCCGCGACGACGTCGCCGCCGCCAACTTCGCTCGCGCCTTCGTCGGCGACCTCGCCGCCTCCGGCCAGAGCACCGCGCTCGGCGAAAGCCTGCGTCAGGTCCTCGACCGCCACCGCGGCCAGCCCGTCGCCGGCGTGCTCGCCATCACCGACGGCGCCAGCAACCGCGGACTCGCCCCCGCCGAGGCCGCCTCCATCGCCCGCGCCGACGGCGTGCCCCTCTTCCTCTACGGCGTCGGCGTCACCGAGCCGCGCGACATCAAGCTCGTCTCCGCAGACGCCCCCCGCCTCGCCTTCGTCGAGGAGCAGGTCAACGTCCGCATCCTCGTCGGCGGCGCCGGCTACGCCGGCCAGACCACCCGCGTGCAACTCCGCCGCCCCGGCGTCGCCGAACCCCTCGCCGAGGAGGAGATCACCCTGCCCAAGGCCGGCACCGTCGAGCGCACGCTCACCTTCAACCCCACGGACACCGGCGAACTCGTGCTCGAGGCCGCCGTGCTCCCGCTCGCCGGCGAGGCCAGCGAGGCCAACAACGTCACCACTTCCCGGATACGCGTCGTGGACAACCGCGTGAAGGTCTTCATGATCGAGCAGGAGCCCCGCTGGGACTGGCGCTACCTCATCGACTTCATCGCCAACGACCGCCGCCTCGCGCTCAAGTGCCTGCTGCTCGACGGCAGCCCGCGCCTGCTCACCATCCCCGACACGCCCTTCGTCGCCGAGCTGCCCTCCGACCGCGCCGCGCTCTACGAAAACGACGTCATGCTCATCGGCGACGTCGACCCCGAGCGCCTCGGCCGCGACCGCATGCAGATCATCCGTGACTGGGTTGACCAGGCCGGCGGCGGCCTCGTCTTCCTCGCCGGACCCAAGTTCAACCCCGCCGCCTACCGCGGCACCCCGCTCGAACCCCTGCTGCCCGTCGTGCCCGGCGACTTCACGCCCGAGCAAATGGCCCCGCGTCACGACAAGCCCGTCAAGCTCCGCCTCACTCCCGCCGGCGAACGCGCCCCGCTCCTGCGCCTCGCCGAGGAGCCCAAGGAAAACGCCGCCATCTGGCAAAACTTCGAAGGCGTGCGCTGGACCGCCAAGGTCGCCCGCGCCCGTCCCGGCGCCGAGGTTCTCCTCGTTGATCCGACTCCCGGCACCGGCGTGCCCCGCGGCGGCATCCCTGTCATCGCTCGCCAGCGCTACGGCCGCGGCGAGGTCATCTACATCGGCACCAACGAGACCTACCGCTGGCGCTCCGGCATCGGCGGCAAATACTACAGCCAGATCTGGGCGCAGGCCTTCCAGGCCCTCTCGCTCGAACGCCTCAGCGGCGCCTCCAAGCAGGTGCAGCTCCGCGTAGACAACCCCGAGTATGACCTCGGCGACCGCGTCGTCATCTCCGGCCGCCTCTACCAGACCGACTTTAAACCCTTCGTCGCCGACGTCGTGCCCGCCCGCCTCGAGTTCACCCCCGAGGGCGCGACCGAGCCCATCCGCCAGGACCTGCCCCTGCGCCCCGTGCCCGACGAGGCCGGCGGCTACCGCGTCGAGTTCACGCCCGCCGTGGCCGGCCAGTATCGTTTTCTCACGCCCATCGACCCGACCGCCGCCGTCGAGTTCGAGGTCATCGCGCCGCAGCTCGAACAAGCCGACGCCGCCATGAACCTCGGCCTGCTCGACGCCATGGCCCAGGCCGCCGACGGTCGTCTGCTTCGCGAGGAAGACCTCGCCGGCCTGCCCGAGCTCATTGCCTCCTCGGGCGGCAAGATCACCTCCCTCAAACGCCTGGAGCTCGCCTATTCGCCCGTGCTCCTCGGCCTCCTCATCCTCTTCGCGTGCGCCGAGTGGCTCGTGCGCCGGCTCAACCGACTGAAATGAGCGCCCCCACCTCACACCTCCCGCCCCCGCTGCGCCGCGCGCTCGCCGCCGTCGCGAGCAAGCACCTCGGGGCGCAACTGCTCCTCGGCCTCGCCACACTCGCCGCCGCCGCCGCCGCGCTCCTGATCGTGCAGCTCGGACTCGACCGGTTCATGGACTTTGCCCGCCCCGTGCGCGCCGCGCTGCTCGCCATCGACGCCGTCGTGCTCGGCGTCATCGTCTGGCGCCGCCTCTGGCTGCCGGTCCGCCGCCGCTGGCACGCGCCCGACGCGGCCTTCGCGCTGCAACGCCACTGGCCCGAGCTCGGCAGCCGCATCATCTCCGCCGTGCAACTCGCGCCCCGCCCGGGCGCCGACACCCGCGGCGCCGGCTCGCCCGCGCTCGTCGCCGACCTCGTGTCGGAGGTTTCCGGATACATCGCCCGCCTGCCGGTCGGCCGGGTCGTCCCGCTCAAGCCCGCCTTCCGCCGCGCCGGCCTCGCCGCGCTGCTTGCGGCCGTGCTCGGCGGCCTCGTCTTCACGCAATGGCCGCTCGCCTCCGTGCTGCTCGCCCGCGCCGCCCTGCGCGACGTGCCGCTGCCGACCAAAACCATCGTCGTGCCCGAGACGCGCGACCTGCTCGTCGCCGCCGGCACCGGCGCCACCCTCTCGGCCCGCGCCGAGGGCGAACTGCCCGCGCAGGGCCGCATCGAGGTGAAACTCGCCGACGGCGAACGCCGCACGCTGCTCGTCTCGCCGGCCGCCGCCGACCCCGCCAGCTTCGTCTACACGTTGGACAACGTGCAACAATCCTTCGCCTACCGCTTCTACCTCGGCGACGGCCGCGGCCCCTCCTTCGACGCCGACGTCCAGCCCGCGCCCCTGCTCGAGCAGGCCGCGTTTACCCAGGTCTTCCCCGCCTACACCGGCCGGCCCGCGGTCACGCAACCCTCCGGCGCGCTCACCTTTTTCCCCGGCTCGACCATCCGCGTCTCTGCGCGCGCCAGCCAAAAACTCGGCCGCATCGAGGTGCAATTCGCCGGCGAGGGCGCGCCCGCCGCGGTGCAGCTCAACGTCGACCCCGACGACCCCCGCACGGCCACCGGCGAGTTCACCGTGCCCGCCGCCGGCCTGACCGGCCTCAGCCTGCCGCTCGCCAACGTCGACGGCATCCCCGCGCCCGACTCCACCGTTTATCCGATCAACATGGAAAACGACCGCCCGCCGACCGTCACCATCGAGACCCCGACCGCCCCGGCCGAGACCATGCTGCTCTCCGCGCAGCTGCCCATCCGCGCCAGCCTCTCCGACGACTTTGGGCTCGGCCGCGCCGAGCTCGTCGTCGAGCGCGACGGCAAACAAAGCCGCACCCCGCTGCCCATCGGCGCCGACAACACCGTCATCTACGACTTCGCGCCCTCCTTCGAAAACCCGCCGCTCGTCGAAGGCGCGCAACTCACCTGGTGGATCGAGGCCGCCGACAACAACGACGCCACCGGCCCCCGCGTCGGCCGCAGCCCCGCCCGCCAGCTCGGCATCGTCAGCTTCGCCCAGAAACAACAGGAAATGCTGCAACGCCTCGAGGACACCTCCCGCCGCGTCGAGGAGGTCGCCCGTCGTCAAAGCGACATCCGGGATGCACTCGGCGAAGCTTTGCGTAAACTAACCCCGGTCCCCGCCCCCCAGCCATGAACACCACCCGCTCACTCCTGCTGGCCCTCGCCCTCGCCCAAGGCACCGCGGTCTTCGCGCAAACCGAGTCCTCCGTCGACGACGCCCTCCGCCCCATCGCCTACCTCAACGGCGTCACCCAGGACGGCCTCGCCGTCGAGACCGCCGAGCTCGCCCGCACCATCGACGCCCTCATGGCCGAGCTCCAGCGCAACGGCTTCCCCGAGCAAAGCCTCGCCGGCCTCAAGCAACTCGTCGCCCAGCTCGGCAACCTCGGCGGCGAGGACATGGCCGCCATCGGCGAGCGCCTCCGCGGCCTCGGCGAGGACCCCGGCATCGACGCCCGCCAAGCCGTCACCGACGCCTATGTCGCCCAGCAGGCCGTCGAGGCCCGTCTCAAGGCCCTCGCCAAAAAAATCGCCGTGCGCCAGCTCCGCGAGGAGACCGTGCGCCGTCTCGAAACCCTCATCGCCCGCCAGCTCTCGGTCCAGCGCGAGACCCGCGCCATCGGCACCGCCGGCGCCAACGGCAACCGCCAGGAACTGCTCGTCGCCGACCAGCGAGGCATCGGCGAAGACCTCGACGGCTTCTTTCAGACCGGCGAGACCCTGCTCGCCAACCTCCGCGAAAGCGTGGCCTCCAACGCGCCCGCTGCC
>JBDRJH010000234.1:0-4513 GCA_043815125.1 Verrucomicrobiota bacterium | reverse complement strand
GTCCGCATCTATCCTTTTTTCGGTATAGGCCCCCTCTCGCCGTTTCGCCTCGTCGCTATTGGATTTAGGCGATGAAGGGCCTCCCGCCGCCGCACGTTTTGCTGCGTCAATGGCTGCACGATCCGCACGCCATCACGGTGCTTTTTGTCGCCCTCACGCTCGGATTTCTGGGCTTCGCCGGCTGGAAAATCCGCCAGAATCTGCACCACAACGAGCCCGGATTGAGCGCGCCCGCCGCCTTGGTTTTCGCTTTGTTTTCCGCCGCGTTCGGCCTCGCCGGCAGCGAACGCCTGCCGTCTCCGTGGTCGTATGCGGGCGGCGCGACGGCCTGCATCTTCGCCGGTTCTCTCTTCTTTTTTGCGGATCATCGTCGCTTTGTGCGCGACCCGGCCGGCCGGATCATCGCCGACCGGTGGGAGGTTGTGCTCACCTACGCCGGCTTTCGGTGGACGCGCGACAAGGCCAACCGGCACTTCTTTTTCACGGGCGACACGGGTTCCGGGAAAACGTCCGGCATGGCGGGATTGCTGGCCGCACTCCTCAAGCGGAACCCGAAACTCGGTGGCGTCATCATCGCCAACAAGGGTGACGAGTGGTTTCAATTGGAAGCCATCGCCAAGAAATACGGCCGCGAAAACGACCTGATCCGGCTGCGCCCTCGGATGGTCGGCGAGATGGAAAAACCGGCGCATCGGCTCAACGTGACCGGCGATACGCGTCTGCCATTCACCAGCCGCGCCCGCCTCCTCGTGGACACGGCCGCCGCCCTGAATCCGAAGGACGAGAAGAGCTTTTTTAAGATCAAGGGCGCGTCCCATATTGGCCGTGCGCTCGAATTGCTTGCCGACATCGGCCGGCCGGCGACGGCCACCAACGCCTACGCGCTCCTTACTTCGGAAAAAGAATTACGGGCCGCGTTGGAGAAATTGACAGAGTTGGAACCGACAGAGCGGCGCATCCAGTTGGCCGAAATCCTAGAGCAGACCTACCTCAAGCACGAGGCCAAGGAACAGCGGGCCGGCGAAATCGGCACGTCGCAAAACTATCTGGAATACCTCGGCACCCCGGAAATCGCCGAGGTGTTCAGCTCCGACGAAGCCGACACCTGTTCCATCGCCGACGTCGATCAGGGGAAGATATTCTGCATCGACGTGCCGCAGGATTTTACCACGGAAAGGCAGTATATCTTCACCTTCATCAAGCTGCTGCTCTACCGCCACGCCCTCCGACGTTACGCTCTGCCGCCGTGGGAAAAGTATGCGCTGAACCAGCTTGTCTACGTGGGCGACGAGTTTCAGAACGCCATCACCGCCAGCCACGACGGCACCAGCGACTTCAACGTGGTGGACCGCCTGCGCGACTGCATGCTCATGCTGATCGTATCGGCGCAGGCATTCGAGTCGCTGATTCCGCCCCAGACGAAGGAACAAGCCGAGGTTTTGGCCCTCAATTTGAAGAACCTTTTCATGTATCGAGCCGCCTCCGAGACCGATGCCCTGCGTTGCGCCAACGCCCTGGGCAAACACCATGTGGAGCGTTCCTCGCGCACCACCGGCGCCGACCACGCCTCCCACACCTACCAGCGGGTGGAGGAGTTTTTCATCAAACCGCATGAGTTCCGGCGCCTGCCTGACCACACTGCGGTCGTTCGCCACTGCACCAATGGTTTTAAGAAAGTAACCCTCAGACCGGCCTGACCGACCCTATCCGCTATGAACCAGAACGACAGCTCCACCATCACCGCGACCACGATGGTTTCCCTCCGCAACGACCCGGAGGCGCTCCGCGTCATCACCGAAAAACTCCGCGTCAAGGAGATGGGCCCGGCAGATCACATCCGCACCAAGCACGAGGTGAAGGCATTCCTTGAAGCCGGCGGAGACGTGGCGGAGGCCGAGCGCCTCGTCGTCCGCGCGCAGGCTCGACGCGATTTGCAGCAAGCCCACCGGGAGGAGCTGACCCAGCGGCAGGGGCAGCGGTTGTCGCAGTGATCGCCTCATCGCGCTCGACAGCCGCGAGCTGATGGGGATTTTGGGATACATATTGCCCATGGGAAATCACTCGCTGATCGCACGCATCAAGGAACATCGCCGACTCGCCGCCGAGGTCGTCAAATTGCAGGCTGCAATTGATCGAGAACGCACTGCGGCCCTTGCCGCCTTGCCCGCCTCTTTTGGATATCCGGACATGGAAAGCTTCATCAAAGCGATGATCCACGCGTGCCGTCAGCCGCGCTGGAAAACGGTCGCACACACGCTGCGAGCCAAGGCGAAGGCAGCTGCACAGTCTGTTAAAGTTGAAGCCCACACCGGCGGCGGCATGGCGAAGACCGCGCAATCCGCCCAAGTGCCCACGGAACCGCCGCGTCCCTCCGGCACGTCGTTGGATGATCCGAAAAACTTCGGTTTGCTGCCGGACCTGAGCCTGCTTGAACCGACGGGAGGAGACGCCCGGAGCCGGCAGGCCAAGCTGAGCGAAGCCCTCAAGTTCGCCCAACAGGTCTTGCACACCTCGGGTGTCCCCGCCGCCGTCTGGCGGGAGTGGCGTCAGTTTGAGCGCAAGGCGGGGGATCTGCTCCGAAGCATCAACACGGTGTCTCACGTCGAGGAATGACAATCTCCCTGAGTCAGATGAGCGGCCCCTTCGCGACTGCTGCGACCACCTCGATCTCGATCAGCACTCCGGCCGGCAACGCTCGATTTGAAATAATGGTCCGTGTCGGGCGGTGATCCGCGAAAGCGTGCGCATAGACCGGCTCGATCCGCTCCAAGTGCTTCGGATCGGCCAGATGCACCGTCGCGTGCAGCACATTGGACAGCGAACTCGCCGCCGTAGAAAGCACCGCGGCGAGGTTTTTCAACACCTGTTCAGCCTGCTCCTCGATGGGCATTCGTGGCGCGTTCTCCACCGATGGATCAAACGGTCGTTGGGCCGACACGTAAACGGTGCCTCCATGCACTATGGCTTGCGAAGCATGTCCGATTGGCGCGGGCACCTGGGCGGCATGAACCTCCTTCAGGCCGCCGCTTGATGACAGGGCGACCGTGCGTGTTTCGCGCGGTTCCTTAATGAGCAGGAACCGGGTAAGCCGGCCGCCGATTTTCTCGAATTCCGAAATGTTCACCGACTGCGTTTTGATGCCTGCCTCACGCAGGCGCGCCTCCGTTTTAGGAAACGAGGCGCTTACCAGAGTCGTATCCGCCAAGGTCAGCGTATTCGCGGCCAAGGGCTCCGACTCGTCCACGGGAATTGCGTGACAGTTCTCAAACGCGGACGCATCCACCCACGCCGGATTGAACACCAGAAAGTGCGGCGGCACATGCGTGCAGGCGGCATCAAGGTTTCGTCCGCCCCTCAGTTCGACCACACGCACCTCATATCCGAAGGGTTTCACGATATCGCGGAGATCCGAGATCCCCTCGTTATTTGTCCACTGGCTTTGCGCGACGTAAAGGGTTCGGCCGATGCGCAACACGTCCCCGCCGTCCAGCAAACCCGATTCACCGAGACGCTGCACGGGGCGATGATTCGCCATCATGGCGATGATTTCGGCGCTTTCTTTCTTCTGAGCGGAGATCAAGACGCTGCCGACCACCGCAACCTCCGGCAGCAGGAGAACTTCATCGCAAAGGAAAAGCGTTTCCAGATTACCTGACGGCGTGAACCATTCAACATCTAACCCAAGTTTTCGGATCAGCTTCACGTAAGCCACGTGCTGTTTCAGCGCTCGATTCGGATTGAAGGAAGAATGCGGAGACGGCGCGCTCGGCACCTCACCGCCATCGAATTCACGTAGGAAACCGATCATGTCCGAACACCTCCTTTCGCAGGCCAAGGCGTCGAAAACCATCGATCAGTGACGCGCCGCATGCCGGCACGAAATCGCCCTTCGGGAATACCGAAGAATGGAAGAGCTGGGGTAGCTGGACTGTCTATTTTGGGAGTAACCGAGAGATTCGGTTTACTCATAAGATGGCTGATATGTATGTGTTCCGTGCGTGATTCTGCAGATGGGCGCCTATGCACATGGTGTAGGTTCAGGTGAAGTAGCCACCTGCGGGATCGACCCCATCGACACAGCGGGCATCGGCACGGAATTTCGCGCGCGTTTGGTGCGGGATCTTCTGGAGGAGCGGCGAACAGAGCTGCCGCCAGTCCGGCTTGAGGCCTTCGACTGACAGGCGCGAACTATCCAACATAACCGCCCGCTCCTTTCACGCGGGATAGTCTCATGATCTCCGCCGCCGCGCGCCCGTGTTTTAGTAGAGCCGCCATTGTTTTCATCGCCGGATCGATGTGGGTGAAAAACCGCCGGTAGGATTTGCACAGGTAGCTCAGTCCGGGCTCGCCGTCCGGCGTGCGACAGAAGCGGTGTTTTGGGCAGTCGCCGTTACAGGCGAACTTCACCGGGCATTCGCGGCAGTAACGCGGCAGGGTGGACGACTTGTCAGCTCCGAATTTCTTCTGCGTCGGTGAATCGACCAGCCGCGCCAGCGGCGTCTCGCGCAGGTTG
>JBDRJH010000233.1:0-2118 GCA_043815125.1 Verrucomicrobiota bacterium | reverse complement strand
AAGCAGGTGAAAATTATCTCCGTTGGTCATCCCCTGACTTCCCCTATGAATATCCGCTCGTTTTCCCTCGTCGCGCTGTCGGCTTGCGCCCTTTTGGCAACCTCCGGCTGTGCAGTCTTCAGCAAAGGTCGGTCTCAAATGGTGACCGTGCGATCGGTTCCCTCGGGGGCCACCGCTTCCATCAACGGCACGGTCGTCGGCCAGACCCCCCTCAAGGTCGACCTGCCGCGCGGCGACGTCTACCGCATCGACCTGCAGCGCGAAGGCTTCGACAACAAATCCGCGCTGATTCTGCCCGTTCCCAACGAGTATGAGGAGCGTTACCTGCGCTGGGGCATCGACTACGCCCTCGGCGCCATGACCGACCTCTCCCCCAACGAGCTGACCGTCAACCTCCGCCCGACCATCGAGCGCAGCGCCAGCGGCGACCGCTTCGAGAACATGTCCGCCGCCGTCCTGCGTGCCGACGCCCTGCTCGCCAGCGGACAAATCTCCCCCGCGGAGCACCGCGCGGTGGTCGACTCGGTCATCAAGACCTACGCCAAGTAATTTTTACCCGAGGCGGACGGGGCGAGGCGTATGCGCGTCGCCCCTGAACCGACGGTGATTTTTAAAGCGCGCTTGCACGGCGCGCTTTTCCTTTGTCCTAGTGACGGCTTCATGAGCGCCCTCCAACGCACCCCTCTTCGTGACTTTCATGCGGCCCGCGGCGGCCGGCTGGTCGATTTCGCCGGCTGGGAAATGCCGGTCCAATACCGCAGCATCCTCGAAGAACACAAGGCCGTGCGCCGCGCCGCCGGCCTGTTCGACGTCAGCCACATGGGCGAGGTCGACGTGCGCGGGCCCGACGCGGGCAAATTCATCTCCCGGCTCGTCACCAACGACCTGTCCAAAATGTATCCCGGGCGCATCGTCTACTCGCCGATGTGTTATCCGGACGGCGGCGTGGTCGACGACCTGCTCGTCTACCAGCGCGCCGCCGACGACTACTTTCTCTGCATCAACGCCGGCAACATCGCCAAGGACCTCGCCTGGATCGCGCAACAGGCCGCCGGCTTTGACGTCACGATCAACGACCGCAGTGACGACTACGCGCTGCTGGCCGTGCAGGGCCCCAAGGCCGCCGCCATCGTGCAGTCCCTCACCGGCGCCAAGCTGGAGCGCGTGAAGTATTACCACTTCGTCGAGGGCACCGTCGCCGGCGTGCAATGCCTCATCAGCCGGACCGGCTACACGGGCGAGGACGGCTTTGAACTCTACCACGCCGCCGGCGACGCCGTCGCGCTCGCCGAGGCGTTGCTCGCCGCCGGCGCTCCCGAGGGCCTCGAACTCGCCGGGCTCGGCGCGCGCGACAGCCTTCGTCTGGAGGCCGGTTACCCGCTCTACGGGCACGAACTGACCGACACGATCTCGCCGCTCGCCGCCGGCCTCGGCTGGACGGTCAAGCTCGCCAAGCCCGACGGCTTCATCGGCGCCGAGGCCCTCGCCGCCGAGAAGGCCGCCGGCACCGCCCCGCAGGTCGTGTTTTTCCGCACCGGCGACCGCCGCATCGTGCGCGCCGAGACCCCCGTGCTTGGCGCCGGCGGGGCGGTGGTCGGCAAGGTCCTCTCCGGCACGCTTTCGCCGGTGCTCAACGAGGCCATCGGCTCCGCGCTCGTCGACCGACCCGCGGTCGGCGGCGAACTCGCGGTCGATATCCGCGGCACCCTGATCGCGCTGCAGGCGGTCAAACCTCCGTTCGTGACGCTGCCGGGGCGTTGACTTGACCCGCCGTTGTCCCCAATCACCCACAACCCAACCTTACCATGAGCAACGTTCCCTCCGACCTCCGTTACGCCAAGTCCCACGAATGGGTGAAACCCGCCGGCGACGGCACCGCGTTGATCGGCATCACCGACTACGCCCAGGCCAGCCTCGGTGACATCACCTACGTGCAGCTGCCGAAGGTCGGCGCCACGCTCGCCGCCGGCGAGACGTTCGGCGTGGTCGAGTCCGTCAAGGCCGCCTCCGATCTCTACAGTCCGGTCGACGGCACCGTGCTTGAGATCAACGCCGGCCTCGACGCCACGCCGGAGACGCTCAATCAGGACCCCTACGGCGCGGCCTGGATGCTCAAGT
>JBDRJH010000232.1:0-5894 GCA_043815125.1 Verrucomicrobiota bacterium | reverse complement strand
GCCGGTCTGCTGCTGCGCGGTCTGTGCGCGCACCGCCGCCTGCGGGCCGAGCGCGCCGCGCTGGCCCGTGCGCTGGAGGCGGCGGACGCCCGGGCCTTGCGCTTCGAGGCCATGGTCCAGGAGAGCGCCGGCATCGTCATGGAGTCGCAGGCCTGCATGGCCGCCGAGATCCGCCGCAAGCAAAAGGCCGAGGAGGAAATGCGCCTCGCGCAGGCGCGCCTGCAGGAGACCAACGCCCGCCTGCACGACGCGGTCGACCGGGCCAGTGTGCTCGCCCTGCGCGCCGAGGCCGCCAACGAGGCCAAGGGCAACTTCCTGGCGACCATGAGCCACGAGATCCGCACTCCGCTCAACGCCGTGCTGGGCACCGCCGAGCTATTGCTGGAGGACGAGCTTTCGCCCGCGCAGCGCAGCTCGCTCGAGACCATCCGCAACGCGGGCAACGGCCTGCTGGTGATTCTCAACGACGTGCTCGATTTTTCGCGCATCGAGTCCGGTCAGCTCGCGTTGGAGAGCCTGCCCTTCAGTCCGGCCCAGTGCGTGCGCGAGACCCTGCAGCTCTTTTTCGGACGCGCCCAGGCGCGCCGCCTGCGGCTGTTCATGACCGTGGACGAGGATGTGCCCGACCGGGTCGTCGGCGACGCCGGCCGCGTGCGGCAGGTGCTCGCCAACCTCGTCGCCAACGCCATCAAGTTCACCGAGCGCGGCGAGGTCGAGGTGCGCGTCTCGCGGGCCGCCTACGCGGCCCCGGGCAAACTGCGGCTGCGGTTTTCCGTGCGCGACACCGGCATGGGCATCCCACACGAAAAACAATCGCTGCTCTTCAAGCCTTTCAGCCAGATCGATGCGTCCACCCAGCGCCGCTTCGGCGGCACCGGCCTCGGACTCGCGATCTGTCGGCGCCTGGCCGAGCTCATGGACGGCGACGTTTCCCTGGAGAGCACGGTGGGGGCCGGCTCGATCTTTCATTGTGAACTCGTGGTGGGCGAGTTGGAGGGCGTCGCCGCGCCCGTCTCACCCGGGGCGACCGCGCCGGTGCGGTCGCTGGTCACGCGCATCCTGGTGGTCGACGACGAGCGGATCAACCTGCAGATCGCCCAGGCCATGCTTGGCAAGCTCGGGCACCGCGCCGAGCTGGCCCGCAGCGGACTGGAGGCGATGGAGGCGCTGCGCGCGCGCGATTACGAGGTCGTGCTGATGGATTGGCATATGCCGGAGATGAACGGCCTGGAGGTCACCCGCGCGATCCGTGCCGAGCTCGCCCCCGCTCGCCAGCCTTGGGTGGTGGCGGTCACGGCCAGCGCGTTGCCCGAGGACCGCGAGGCCTGCCTGGCCGCCGGCATGAACGACTACCTGACCAAGCCGCTCAATCTCGACGCCCTGCGCAGGGCTTTCGAGCGCTACGAGGCCTGCGAGAGTCTGCCGGACTGAGCGGGTTCCTCGTGGTTCCCGCGCACAGCTCGCTTGCCGTCGGCGTTTCGCGGGCCTAGGCAATGGCCCGCATGAAACGCCTCTCCCTGCCCGGACTGCTGCTCGGTTTGTTCGCCATTTTCGCCTCGCCGCTGGTCGCGGCGACCGCCGATTCGTCCTCCGCTAAGGCCGGGGACAAATCCCCCGCCGCCGCCATCGCCGGCACCGTGTCGACCGTCACCGGCATGGCCATCTCGCCGCTGCTCGGCACCGGCGCGTATGGGGCCTACCAATACTTCACCGCCGAGAAGGAGGAACGCCCGGGCCTGCCGTGGTATGCGCAGGTGAGCTTCTGGCTGCCCGCCCTCGGCATCGTCGGCGCGGTGGCCGCCAAGGACGCCCTTGGCGCCACCTTGCCGCCCGGTTGGAAGAAGCCGCTCGACGTGCTGGAGACCGTCGAGAACAAGGCCACCGGTCTGGTCGCGGCCGGCGCGGTCGTGCCGTTCACCATGGCGAGCCTGTCCAAGATGATCGCGGCAAACACGCCGCCGGCCGACGCGCTCGTGGCCACCGGCACCGCCTCGATCCACGTCGCCGCGATCGACTGGTCGTGGTTGCTCAACATCCTCACGGTGCCGTTCGGCATCGCGATCTTCGTGATCGTGTGGATGGCCTCGCACGCCATCAACGCCCTCATCCTGCTCAGCCCGTGGGGCGCCATCGACGCCGCGCTCAAGGCCGCCCGCACCGCGCTGCTCGGCCTGGTCACCGTCTGCGCCGCGCTCAACCCCTGGATCGGGGCGGCGCTCTCGGTGGTCATCATCATCGTCGCCTACCTCGTCGCCGGCTGGTCGTTTCGCCTGACGGTTTTCGGCGCGATTTTCTCGTGGGACTTCTGCTCCGGGGCCCGCCACCGCCGCCAGCCCTCGCCCGAGGCCAACAAGCTCTTCTCCAGCACGCAGCTCACCCGGCAGGGCGTGCCGATGCGCACCTGGGGCCGCCTGGCCAAGGCCGCCGACACGGGCGCGGTCACCTTCACCTACAAGCCCTGGCTGGTGTTGCCCGAGAAGTCCGTCGCGGTGAACTTCGCCGAGCCCGCGGTGGGCAAGGGTCTGTTCTTCTCAACCATCCGCGACGGCGAGCGCACCTCGTTCGTGCTGCCGCCGCGCTACCGGGGTCACGAGGAGACGTTGGCGGAGATCTACCGGCTCGGCGCGGTCGAGCCCGCCGGCCTGCTCAAGGCCTGGGGCGCGCTGCGTGAACTCTTCGGGGGCCGCGCGGCAAAGTCGCAGATGACGACTTGAGCGTCCGCGCCGCCGGCTACCGGCGGCGCTCCCACGGGCCGGTGATGGCGAGCGTGTAGCCGGGGTTTTGCACATTGACGAAGAGCGTGCTGCCGTCCGGCGAGAAACACGCGCCGGCCAGCTCGCGGCCGGTCTGGGTGTTCTCCGCCAGCACATAAAAATCGCCCGCAGGCGTGACGCCGATGAGGCGGCAGATGTCCTTGCAATCCTCGCACAGGATCAGGTCGCCCCACGGCGCGATGGTGAGGTTGTCGGCGTTGCGCAGCAGCTCGCGGTCGTTGGGCTCGGCGAACAGCTCGATCATGCCCGGGGTCTCGTCCTCGCGCGCCGTGCCCTCGTGCGGACTCGGGCGATAACGAAAGATCTGCCCGAAGGTATTGCGGCCGCCGTTGGTCATGGCGAAGCAGGCCGCGTCGCCGGTCCACCACGCGCCCTCGCCGCGCGCGAACACCGCCGCGCCCGCCGCCCGCCCGCGGTGCCGCAGGTCGCCGGCGGGGTTGTCGATCTCCTCCAGGTCGACCCAGCGCACGGGCAGCGGCTCGCCGACGGGGAAGGCCGGCGCGGGCACGTCCGGCCAGTTGCGCGTGTCCGCCCCCGCGCGGTCGCGCAACGCGAGCGCCTGCAAACGTCCGCCCGCGGCGAGCCGGCCCGGCGCGTGGGGGATAAACCGATACAGGAGCCCGTCGCCGAGGTCCTCGGTCTGGTAGACCACGCCGGAGCGCGGATCGACGGCGATGGCCTCGTGACGAAACCGTCCCATGGCCTTGAGCGGCACGGGATCGGCCAGGCCCGGGGTGGTGGACGGAGTCACCTCGAAGTTGTAGCCGTGCGGCTGCTCGGCGTCCGGCTCGGGGTCGGCGTTGACCTCTTCGCAGGTGACCCAGGTGCCCCACGGCGTGGCTCCGCCCGCGCAGTTGCGCTGGGTGCCGGCGAGACTGAGAAAGTGTTTCTCCAGACGCTGCGCGCGCGGATCGAAAACCAGCGTGGTGGTGCCTCCGATACAGGGCAGGCGTCCGTGGCCCCGGTCGTAGATCTTCGCGGGGTCGACCAGTCCGAACCGTCCGCGGTCCTCGCCGTAGGGGCTGCGGTCGGTCCAGGCGCTCTCCAGTTCGTGGTTGCGGACCAGCAGCACGCGTCCGTCGGGGCCGGCAAAGGCGGCCATGCCGTCGTGCGCGCCCGGCACCAGCAGGCCGTCGTCCATCTCCTCGCCGGTGCGGGAGAACACGGTGTGGCGGAAGCCCTCCGGCAGGTTGAGCAGGCCCGACGGATCGGGGCGCAGGGGGCCAAAGCCGGCCGCGTGGTTTCCGGCCGCCAGCGACGCGCCCAGCGGGTGGTTGAGCAGGGCCTTCAGACCCATGAAGCCGGCGGCGTAGAGCCCGGCGTTTTGCAAAAATACGCGGCGCGAGATCGACATGCCGCCCGAGCCTGTCGCGTGCCCGCATCGCGTCAACCGGCCGCCGCCGTCGTCACCGCAGTGTCACCCGCCGCTCCGGCGCCACCCCGCCGGCTCGTCGCCGCCCGCCGGACGACATCCGCATTGATCGGCCCTCCGTTTCGCGGCACCGTGCGAACCTCCATGTCCCGCCCCTTTCGTCTATCCCGCTCCTTTGGTTTTGTGCTCAAGCTCGCGCTGGCCGCTCCCTGTCTGCTCCCGGCCGCATCCGATCCCGCCCCGGGCGGCGTCCTCCCGCCGGCTCTCGTCACCACCTCGGGCCGGGTTGTGACCAACGCGGCGGAGTGGGAAACGCTGCGCCGGCCCGAGGTGCTGGAATTGTTTCGCGAGCACGTTTACGGCCGCGCCCCGGTGGGCCGTCCCGCGGAGCTCGCGTTTGTGCCGCTCGGCGAGGACGAGGCCGCCTTTGACGGCCTGGCGATCCGGCGGCGCGTGCGGGTTGCCTACGCCGGCACCGGGAGCGAGAGCGGCATCGATGTAACGCTCTACCTGCCCGCCGCCGCGCGTCCCCGTGGTTGTTTTCTCCTGATTGTGAATCGCTCGCGCCGCATCATCGACGCCGCCGAGGAATCGCCCGACCCGTTCTGGCCGGTGCGCGACATCGTCGCCCGTGGCTACGCCACCGCCGCCTTTCACAACAGCGACGCCGCGCCCGACCGCGCCGCCGACGGGTTCAAAAGCGGGGTCTTCGCCCATTTTGATTCCCCGGACGGCGAACGCTCGCCCGACGCCTGGGGCACGATCGCCGCCTGGTCCTGGGGGGCGAGCCGCGTCATCGACTGGCTCGCCGCCGAGCCTGAGCTGCGTGATATCCCGCTTGCCGTGGTCGGCCACTCGCGCGGTGGCAAGGCCGCCCTTTGGTGCGGCGCGCAGGACGAACGCGTGGCTCTGACGGTCAGCAACAACTCCGGCAGCACCGGCGCGGCGCTGGCCCGGACCACCCGCGGGGAGACGATCCAGATGATCAACACGACCTTCCCGCATTGGTTTGCCGCCAACTACCACCGTTACAACGACGACCCCGCGTCCCTGCCCGTTGACCAGCACCTGCTGCTCGCGCTCATGGCCCCGCGCCGAGTCTATGTGGCCAGCGCGAGCCGGGACGCGCACGCTGATCCCGCCGCGGAGTTCCAGGCCGCCGTCGAGGCCGCGCCGGTCTTCGCGCTTTATCAACTCGATGGTGTCGGCCCGGCGGGCCTGCCCGCCCCGGGTCAGCCCCGGCACGGGGGCGCGATCGGTCACCACCTGCGCGAGGGCGGGCACAACCTGGTCGTCGAGGATTGGCACCATTTCCTCGACTACGCCGACCGGTGCCTGCCGGCCTCCGCCGGGCGGTGATTTCCAAGGACGTCCCGCGACTGGCGGGGGGGCGCTATTTCCCGGGCTCGAAGACGCGGGGCCCGGAGGTGATCGGGCCGGGGAAGGCCACGCCCCACAGCGCGGGCGCGTCCTCGGGCACGGGTTCCACGCCGGGCAGCAGGCGTTCGAAGAACACGTCGAACCGCAGGCTGCACTGGAGGCGGCGCTGGCCCTTGGAATCGATCTTGGGGTTGAGCGTGAAGACCGCCTCGGTGAACGGCGGTTGCGCCTTCATGGCCTGGGCGCGGCGGCGGACTTCCTGGTGGGGGAGGTCGCGGTCCTTGATCATCGCGTCGAGCCGGGCGAGGTCGGCGCGCGTGACCGGGCCCCAGAGGGCGCGCCATTGCGCCGGTTCGATGCGCGCGGCG
>JBDRJH010000231.1:0-14014 GCA_043815125.1 Verrucomicrobiota bacterium | reverse complement strand
GCCGAGGCCGTCGATGGGCGCGCCGCGTGAGCGCCAGTCGAGGGCTTGTTGCTCAAAGATGCGGAGCTTGTCCACGGTGTTGAAGTTGAGGGCTTCGTTGAGGAAGAGGCGCGCGGCGGGATCGAAGAGGCGAGCCATCTGAAAGGCCTCTATCACGTAGTCGTGTCCGAGCAGGTCGAGGATGTCGAAGTGGGTCTGGGGTTCGTTGACGACGTCCCAATCGGTGACGAGGCCGCGGGTGGTGTCCAGGATGTCGTCGAAGTGTGCGGCGATGCGGATGCGGAGTTCGTTGGGTTGATTTTCGAACTCGCGCAGATGCGTGGGCGAGCGGCGCCAGGAGGGCCAGAGGAGGACATGGCCGCGCACGGTCATGTCGCGATCACGCAGCCAATCAACGGTGTCGATGGCTTGTTGGCGGCGGGTTTCCCAGACGGTCCATTTGTGGGCGCTCTCGAGGGTGCCTTGATTAAAATACTGCTCGATGGTCTCGGCGTAACGGACGTGGTCGGCGGTGGGGTTTTGGGGGAAGAGGCGCCAGTTGTTGACGGCGGTGCCGAAGCGGAAGGCGTGGGTGGTTTGATCAACCTGCACGTTGACGCCGGGGATGGGTTGGCCCGCGGCGTCGCGCACGCGGATGACGAGGTATGCCTTGCGGTGTTCGTCGATCAGGTCGGCGGCGACGGCGCGCCAGAGGGCGTCGGGTTCGTGGCCGGCGTAGAGTTCGGGCTGGGTGCGCGGGAGGGTGGTGACGTCGGTGCCGGCGGGCATGCGGCGCAGGGAGATGCCGCCGATGTCCACGGTCTGCACGGCGCCGCCGAGGCGGAAATTGATCACGGAGCGGCGTTCGGGAATGGTGGCGTTGGCGGTGAGCGGGATTTGGATGAGTTTCCAATCGGTGTCGGCGGACCACGGGTAGGGGCTGAGGGCTTTGGAGTAGGGCGCGCCGTTGAGCTCGATGACGCTGGTGGCGTCGATCATGCCGGTCTCGTGTTCGGTGGTGACGAGGCGGGCCCAGAATTCGAAGAAGAGCACGTTGCCCTGCGTGATCGCGCCGACGACGGGCACGGCGAGTTGGATGTGGTGGGCGGTATCCTGACGTTCGCTCACGGCGACGCGCCAGGCGTGGCCGAAGGACTGGTCGGTGATGGTGACGCGGGAGACCGAGCCGTGCGCGCGGGCGGGGCCGGTGAGCGGGGGTGTGGTTTGCGACGCGAGGTTGAGGAGTTGCACGCCGTCGGGGATGACGGGTTCCGTGCCGCGGGCGGCGCAGACGAGGAGAACGGTGACGAGGAGGGTGACGAAGACGCTGGGTCGGGCGTGGGGTAGGTGCATGGTATTGGGGTAATGGAAGGCGCGCCGGCGGGATGCCGGCGTGCGGTGGGCAGGGGAGTGGGCGCAGCCGATCGGGCTGCCGGGCGGGGGGACTGAATGCCGGCTGAATGCGCCTGCGGCGCACAAGAGCCGGCGCTCTCAGGGGCCTACCAGGTGACTTCGACCGGGGCGGAGTCGCGGGCCAGGTTTACGGTCACGGTGCGGGTTTCGTCGCCGCGCGTGAGCGTCAGGGTGTAGTCGCCGAGGAAGCCGCGCACGGTGGCGTTGCCGTCGGCGGCGGTGATGAGCGTGGTGCGGGTGCGCCACTCGTTTTCCAGCAAGTCAACGTAGGCTTGGCCGACGGGTTTGATGGTCCAGTTTTTGCGCCAGAGCGCGGCCTTGGGTTTCCAGTGGCTGCCTTCCCAGAAGCCCCACATCTGAATTGTGTCCACGGCGGGATGGGCGAAGAGGGCGGTATAAAAATCGCGCAGATAACGGGCCTGCAGATCGCTGTCGTCGGTATCGATGTCGAACTCGGTCACCTGTAGCGCGAAGCCGTGGGCGGCGAGGCGGTCGAGCTCGGCCCAGATTTTTTCGGGCGGGGTGAGGCTCCAGCCGCTGTAGTGGGCCTGGATGCCGAGGCCGTCGATGGGCGCGCCGCGTGAGCGCCAGTCCACGGCCTGGCGCTCGAAGATGCGGAGCTTATCCACGGAGTTGAAGTTGAGGGCCTCGTTGAGGAAGAGGCGGGCGTCGGGGTCGAGGCGGCGGGCCATCTGAAAGGCTTCGATGACGTAGTTGTGGCCGAGCAAGTCGAGGATGTCGAAGTGGGTCTGGGGTTCGTTGACGACGTCCCAATCGGTGACGATGCCGCGGGTGGTGCCCAGGAGATCCTCGAAGTGCGCGGCGATGCGGGCGCGGAGTTCGTCGGGCCGGTCTTTGAGTTCGGCAAGGTGCTTGGGCATACGACGCCAGGAGGGCCAGAGGAGGACGTGGCCGCGCACGGTCATGTCGTGTTCGCGGAGCCACTCGACGGTGTCGATGGCTTGTTGGCGGCGGCGTTCCCAGACGGTCCATTTGTGGGCGCTCTCGAGCGTGCCTTGGTTAAAATGTTTGGCCGCGATCTCGGCGTAGCGGGCGTGGGCGGGCGTGGGGTTTTCGGGGAAGAGGCGCCAGTTGTTGACGGCGGTGCCGAAGCGGAAGGCGTGGGAGGTTTGGTCAACGTGAATGGAGACGTCGGGCAACGGCTTGCCGTCGGCGTCGCGCGCGCGGATGGCGAGGTCGGCCATGCGGTGTTCGCGGATGCGCTCGGCGGCGACGGCGCGCCACGGGGCGTCGGGTTCGTGGCCGGCGTAGAGTTCGGGCTGGGTGCGCGGGAGGTCGGCGACCTTGGAGCCGGCGGGCATGCGGCGGAGCGAGATGCCGCCGATGTCGACGGTCTGCACGGCACCGCCGAGGCGAAAGTTGATCACGGCGCGGCGTTCGGCGATGGCGGCGGTGGAGACGAGCGGGATCTGGATGAGTTTCCACTCGGTGTCGGCTGACCACGGGTAGGGGTTGAGCGCCTTGGAGTGGGGCGGGCCGTTGAGCTCGATGACGTTGGAGGCGTCGATCATGCCGGTCTCGTGTTCGGTGGAGACGAGGCGCGCGTGAAATTCGAGGAAGAGCACGTCGTCGCGCGCGATCTCGCCGGCGACGGGCACGGCGAGTTGCACGTGATGCGAGGTGGACTGGCGTTCGCGCACGGCGACGCGCCAGGCGTGGTCGAAGGCCTGGCCGGTGACGGCGACGCGGGAGACCGAACCTTGATCACGGGCGGGGCCGGAGAGCTGTGGCGTGGAGCGAGTGGCGAGGTTGAGGAGTTGTTCGCCCTCGGGGATGGCGGGCTCGGCGCCGCGGGCGGCGCAGGCGATGAGAACGGTGGAGAGGAGGGCGAGGCCGCGGCGGAGGAGGGTCATCGGTGGTGAGGTGGTCGGTTGGTTCAGGCGGCGGCGCGACGGCGGCGTGAGCAGGCGGTGGCGATGCCGGCGATGGCGATGATGAAGGATGCGGAGGCGGGTTCGGGTATGGCGGCGGATGCGTATAGTTCGCCGGAGAGGGCGTCGAAGACGGCGGGGCCGTATCCGGTGAAGATGACGTTGGCGAGGGTTTCGCTGTCCCAGCCGGAGCCGTCGCTGAAGGAGATGGTGGCGGCTTCGGTCCATCCGTTGATGGTGAGCGTGCCGACGATGGAGGAGAGGCTGTCGAAGGTGATGGAGCCGGCCAGTCCGCCGAAGTCGATGGAGCCGCCCTCGGCGCCGACGGCGAGCGCGCCGAGCGTTTCGGTGTTGGCGCCGACATCGAAGAGGCCGCCGGCGAAGACGAGGTCGGTGGCGTCGGCGATTTGGTGGCTGGCGGCGAGGCGGAGGGTGCCGTTTTCCTCGATGGTGACGTTGCCGCCGGCGATGGCGTTGACGCCGGAGTCCTTGGCGAGTTCGAGGGTGCCGTCGGAGATGAGGATGGGGGTGACGGTGGTGTTGGCCGATGATCCGGAGTAGCGCACGACGCCCGCGCCGGTGATCTCGACCTTGGAGCCGGCGCCGGCGGCGTTGGTGTCGACGATGGTGCCGGTGACGTTCAGCACGCTGCCGCTCGTGGCGTGGAAGCGGATGGTGGCGTCGTTGACGGTGCCGGCTTGGAAGAGGCGGAGCTGGCGGCCGAAGGAGCCGGTGCCGCCGCCGTCGATGTCGGCGGAGAAGGTGACGGTGTTCCCGGCGGTGGGGGCGACGTTGACGCTGTTGGTGCCGACGGAGCCGGCGACGACGCCGTCGTAGCGAATGCTGATGGTGCTGTTGGCGCCGGAGAGGGTCATGTCGCCGCCGTGATTGCCGTAGAGGTTGATGGTGGCCCCGTTGGTGGCGCTGAGGCGATTGGCTCCGCTGGAGCCGCTGATGCGGCGGAGGTTGACGGTGGTGCCGGAGCCGCTGGCGGTGAAGACGTTCAGCCCGGAGAAGGAGTCGGCGAGGTCGAGGGTGCCGCCGCCGGCGAATCGCAGCTGCCCGCCCGTGGGGCTGAAGATCAGGCGTTGCGCGATCACCAGGGTGCCGCCGGCACCGACGTTGATATCGCGGAAGGTGCCGGAGGAGGCGAGTTCGAGCTCGGCGCTGATGGTCTGGGTGTTGCCGGCGTTATGGACGATGTAGTCGGGACCGGAGGACGAGGAGATGACGAGGCGTTCGCCGGTGAGGTTGTATTCGCCGGCTCCGGAGGCGAACTCGAGTCGGCTGATGGTGGCGGTGGTGTCGAGGTTGACGGTGGAGTTGGCGACGTCGTCGTTGAAGCGGGCGATGTCGGTGGCGGTGCTGCCGGGAGGCGCCCCGGTGGCGGGGTCCCAGTTGGCGGCGGTGCCCCAGGTCGAGTCGGTGGAGCCGGTCCAGTCGAAGGTGGTCTGAGCGGCGGAGGCGTGGGCGAAGAGGCTGAGACCGGCGAGCAGTGCGGCGGGGCGGAGGCGTGGGAGGGGATTCATGATCTTTGGGGGGGGCGGGGTGGTTTTTCGGGACGGGGAAAGCGGTCAGTAGGTGATGTGAAAGTTGCGGTAGAGCAGTTGCCCGAGGGGCACGGTTTCGACGTGGGCATCGACGAAGACGACGTTGGTGCGGGCGTTGTGACGCCAGCTGATGACGGCGTTGGAGGAGCCGCCGGTTTCGTTGTCGGGCACGGGGTTGTCGGCGGAGGCGGGGTTGGTGCTGTTTTGGCCGACTTGGTTGTAGGCGGTGTGGTTGGAGAAACCCTGCGCGTTGACCGCGCCGTCGAAGAGCAGGCCGACCTCGGCGGGGCGCGGCACGCTGTCGGTGCGGATGCGGTTGGGGAGGTTGCCTTGCGAATCGGGTTGCACGTCGGCGAACAGGCGCCGGTTGCCAATGTAGTTGGTCCGGGTGCGCAGATCGGCCTCGGCGGCGGGTTGGACGCTTTCCTGCGGGCAGAAAAAGAGACCGGACGGCCGGTCGTCCCCGAGATAGGGATCGAGGGCGCGATACCAGAAATTATCCGTGCCACCGCCGGTCTTGAAGGCGTGGGGGAAGTGACGGCCCTCGTTTTGCGCATAGAGGGTGATGGCGAGGCCGAGTTGACGGAGATTGCCCAGGCATTGGGTGTTTCTCGCGGAGTCCCGCACGCGGCCCACGGTCGGGATGATGATGGCGGCGAGTATGCCGATGATCGCGATGACGGTCAGCAGCTCGACCAGCGTAAAGCCCGGGCCTGGGCGTTGGGTGCGGCGTTCCATGAGATGAGTGCGGGTGGAGGAGGGCGGGCGGGCTCACCAAACCAAGGCCGGGCGCAGGCGGGGGTCGCCCGCGTCGCGGGAGTGCAGGCGGAGCAGGTCGTCGGTGTCCTTGGCAATGGCCACGACGAAAGTCGCGCGGTCGGGGGCGCGACGTCGGGTCAGCTCGGTCATGGCATCGGCGGAGAGGGGCAGGGTCAAGGTGTGTCCATCCTTGGCGTCGGCGGGGACGATGATGCGGCCTGCTTCGACGGAGTCGTTCGCGGCGATTCGGTTGCCGGCCTGGATGTAGTTGGCGGGGGCATTGAGCCAGTGAATGCCGCCGGTGGCGGGTGCGTGTTCGGGGGCTTTGGGAGTGCCATCGCCCTCCAGCCAATCGTCGCCCGCGGCGGATTTCTTGAGCAGATAAACGACGACGGGCTGCTCGGTGAGCGCGCGGTCGCCGGCGGGGCCCATGGAGAGGCCCTGCACGGTCAGCCGCAGGCTGAGCGAACCGGCGGCGGCGGGGAGTTGCGGAAGGGTGGCGAGATCGAAGCCGATGTAGGCCTTGCGGGCGAAGCCGTCGCCGAGGCCCGGCGTGGTCTTGAGCTCCAGCTGCCGGGCCGCGCCGAAGTTGCCTTCCTGCGCGGGGATTTCGCTACGGGCCGAGGCGGGGCGCGTGCCGCCGAAGATGTGGGCGTCGCGGTCAGCGACGATCATGCCGGCGTGCAAGGGGGAGGAGAGCAGCAAGGCGGTCAGGAGGACGCCGGTTCTCCGGGAGTGGGGCAGGGAGGTTCTGGGCATGGCAACCATCACAGCCCGATTGTCGCGGGTCGCCAATGACGCGCTGGTTTATACGAATAAACATCAGGTGCGCACGGTGACGGTCTTGCCGTCGATCCACGCGCCTTGCACCAGCAGGCTGAGGTGGGGGACGGGCGGGCCGCGTTCGCCGCGGTGGATGAGATCGACGAGGGTTTCGACGGCCTTGGCGCCGATGACGCGCGGGTTTTCGCTCATGCCGGAAAAGCGGGTGTCGTCGGCGGGCACCGAGAGCAGCGCGAAGCCGGTGTCGGCGGGCACGGCGACGCCTGCATCGGTCAGCCAGCGGTGAACCTTGGGCCAGATGGTGAGCACGACGTCCGGCTGGTGGCGACGGAACCAGCTGAGAAAGGTCGTTTTGTCCAGGGGCTCGCCCAGCAGCATCGGCACGCGGCGACGCGCGGGCAGATGGCGTTGTTCGCTCCAGAAGGCGGCGGACCAGTTGTTGTCGGCCCGTTGGTCGCTTTCGACGGCGAGCGCGAGGCCGGGGCGTTGGTAGCCGAGGGAAAGCAGCTTGCGGAACGCGGTCTCCATCGAGCGGAAGTGATGATGCGCGACGAGGTGGAGCTGGGGTCGGACCAAGGTGTAGCCGAAGGCGATGGCCGAGAAGCGGTCGAAGCAAAAGTCGAGCGTGGCGTTCGCACGGGGCTGCGGGACGACGAGCAAGCCCCCGATGTTGCGTGCGTGCAGGATGTTTTCGAGACGCGCGGGCGTCATGCCGGCAGCCTGCAGGCAATGCTCCTCCAGGCGGTAGCCGAGCTGCCGGGCGCGTTCGGATGCGCCCAGGTGGTAGTGGGTGAAGGCCACCGAATCACGCCAGGATTCGCCGGCCCTGTCGTTGGAGAGCCAGGCGAGGTTGGCGTGGATCTCGGCCGGACGCAGCCCCTTGCGGTAGGCGGAAAGCCCCGAAAGGTAGGGGTCGGGAACGTAGCCCAGGCGCCTGGCCACCGACTGAATCAGCGTGCAGGTTTCCGCCGAGACGCTGGGGTGGTTGCGCAGACACAGCGAGACGGTGGCCTGGGTCACGCCGGCGGCGCGGGCGATGTCCTTCTGGGTGATGCGTGTCGGGGGCATGGGTGACTCCGGGCTTTTCGGGGGACACACGACAGCGCGGCCCGATGAATGGCCACACCTTTTATTTGTATAAACTCCCTTGGCGTCGTGATCGCGGTCTCCTGTGCTTGAGTGATCGCATCCATGAATCCCCACTCCGCCCCGAGTCCGTTTCCGGCCGTTCGTGCGCTCACGCACGGGCCGGAACACCACTGGTTTGGCTACTATGAAAAATGTCCCTGGGACGCCTCCGGACGACGCGTGCTGGCGATGCGCTCGTCGTTCCGGGACCGGCCGCCGACCGCGGGCGACATCACGGTGATCGGGCTGAGCGACGTGGAGACGGGCGCGTGGACGCCGGTGGCGCAGACGCGCGCGTGGAACTGGCAGCAGGGATCGATGTTGCAATGGCTCGGCGACGGATCGTCGGGCGACATCATCTTCAACGACCGGGTGGATGGGCGCATCATTTCGCGTATCGTAAATGTGGATACTCGGGTGGAACGTTGCCTGGACCGGCCGGTCTATGCGGTCAACCGGGCGGGCACCAAGGCGGTGTCGCTCAACTTTGCGCGGCTCCAGCATCAGCGTCCGGGCTACGGCTACGCGGGGGTGGAGGATCCCTGGCTGAAAGTGGCCGAGCCGGAAGACGACGGCCTGTGGTCGCTTGATCTGAAGACGGGCGAGAGCCGCCTGATCCTGAGCGTGGCGGCGGCGGCCGATTTTCACCGCGGGCCGGATTTTGGCGGTAAGACGCATCGTTTCAACCATGCGCAATTCGGGCCGGACGACCGTTTCGCGGTGCTGCATCGGCGCAAGACGCCGGACATGGAAGTGGGGCATACGCGCCTGCTTACCCTGGACATCGACGGCGGCGGGTTGCGTTGCCTCACGGATCACGAACTGGTGTCGCACTACGATTGGTGGGGCGCGGATCGCATCGTGGCCTGGGCGCGGCGCAACGACGTGGGCGACCGGTATTTTGTTTTCGAAGATCGTGAGGGCGGGAACATCACGCCCCGGGGAGAGGACGTGTTGAACTGCGACGGGCACTGCTCGTTCTCGTCGGACGGACGGTGGATGTTGTCGGACACGTATCCGGACGAGGTTCACTACCGCACGTTGTTCCTCTTTGAGATGGCGACCGGGCGGCGGATTGACGTCGGCCGGTTTTTGTCGCCGCCGATGACGTGGGAGATCCGTTGCGACCTGCATCCGCGTTGGAGCCGCGACGGGCGCAAGGTGTGCATCGACTCGGTTCACGAGGGCACGCGGCAGATGTATGTGCTCGATGTGGGCGCGATCACGGTGGGCTGATTTTCCTGAAATGAACGATTCATCTGTTGGTTGCCTGGCGGAGCCGGGCGCGCTTTGGGATTTTGCGTTTCTGGGTTCGGTAGATCCGGACTCGGTCGTGCCCGCGATCTTGTCGTGCGAATGGCAAAAGACGCCGGTTCCATCGGCGTTTGACGCGTTGCCGGATCATGCGGGCAGGCGCGGGGCGGCGGTATATCGCACGCGTTTCAACGTGCCGGTCGGACGCGCGGCGCGGCTGGAATTCGGCGCGGTGTCGCTGTGGTGCCGGGTGTTTGTCGATGGCTTGGCGCTCAAGGACCACGCGTGCGGCTACGCGCCGTTCACGGTCGAGGTGCCGGCGTCGGCGGCGAACGCGGAGCGCGAGTTGGTCGTGCTGGTGGATAACCGCTACGACTTCGACCGCGTGCCGATGCACGAGGAGTATTTCGATTTTTATCAATACGGCGGCATTATCCGGCCGGTGTCGTTGCGCGTGTTGCCGGCCGTGGGCGGATTTATTGACCATGTGCAGACGCTGGTCGGCGCGGGTTACCGCGAAGGGAAACTCACGGTGAAGGTCTGGCTGGGCGGCGCGGGCCAGCGCATCGCGTTGACCACGCGGATCGACGACGAGACTGCGCAAGCGCACGCGCCGCTGCTGGCGGTGGACGGCGTGGCGACGCTGGAGCTGGTCGCCGCGGACAATCGTATCTGGTCACCGGATACGCCGGTGTTGCACACGCTGACCGTGACGTTGCCCAACGGCGACACACGGGCCGTGCGGTTCGGCCTGCGGCAGATCGAGGCGCGCGCCGGAGCGATCTGGCTGAACGGGGAGAAGATCGTGCTCAAGGGCTACAATCGTCACGAATGGCACCCGAGCGGCGGGCCGGCGACGTCGGCCTTGCAGATGTTCACCGACGTGAAGCTGCTGAAGGATCTCGGCTGCAATTTCGTGCGCGGCTCACACTATCCGCAGGACCAGCGTTTCCTCGATCTTTGCGACGAGTTGGGGCTGTTGGTGTGGGAGGAAAACCTGGGCTGGGGCCAGCGGGAGCGGACCTTTGCCAGCGAGAAGTGGCATGTGGATCACCGCGAGACGCTGCGCGCGATGGTGCGGGCGAGCGCCAATCATCCGTCGATCGTGATGTGGGGTTTTCTCAACGAGGCGGGCAGCGACCAGGAGTATGTGCGCGAGGCGTTCGAGGAGTCGGCGGCGACCCTGCGCGCGCTCGATCCGTCGCGGTTGGTGACCTACGCGTCGATGTTCGCGGTGACGGACAGGTATTACCACCTGGCGGATGTGATCAGCCTGAACCTTTACCCCGGCTGGTATGGCTGCGAGGGCGTGGAGAATCCGCTGGAGCTCATCGCGCCGCACCTGCGCGCGTGTTTTGCGCACATCGACTCCTCTGGTTTCGCTGACAAGCCCGTGCTGATCTCCGAGATCGGCGCGGAGGGGCTCTACGGCTGGCGGGATGCCCACAACGATTTTTTCACCGAGACCTATCAGGCCGAGTATCTGCGGGCGGCGTGCGAGGCGGCCTTGGGAAACCCGCGGTGCAGCGGCATCGCGCTGTGGCATTTTGCCGACGTGCGCACCTATGGTGGCGGCTGGTCCCTGAAGCGCCCGCGAACCTTTAACAACAAGGGCACATTCGACGAATACCGCCGCCCGAAGGAAGCCTGCCGCGCGGTGGCGGCGTGCTTCCGAAACGCGACGCACATTACCCGGGAAGGTGTCACTCATTAAGTGACACTTTCCCGAGTCGCTTAAGCGTAGCTGTCGGCTAGCGAGCGGTGGGTCAGGCTCGCGAGCAGCGCGGCCTTGGCGGCGGGCTTGGCGAGTGTGATGCACACGGTTTTCTTTTCGTTCGGATATAGGTCGAAGCCGTTGTCGGTGGCGGTGAACAATGCGTCGCCGAACTCGAAGGTGAAGGCGTGTTGGAAGACCGGCGAGACGACGCTGAGCTCGGCCTCGGTGGGCGAGAGGAGCTTGAGCGCGACCTTGGTCTTCTTGGTTTTGGGCAGATCGAGGAAGCGTGGCGGGGCGAGGAATACGGTTTGCTCGCTGACAGTGGCACCGGCGAGGTCGAGCGCGATGCGCAGGTAGAGGTGGTCGCGACCGTGCGCGGCCATGGGCTTGGCGAGGTCGAGTGTCTTTTGTTTCAGGCTCTCGCCGTTGCGCAGGACGACGTTCTTTTTGCCCGCGAGCAGCACGCGGCCGTCGAGGTGAAAGAGGTCCCAGCGGAGCGTGCCCTTGGCGGCTTCGGGCGCGTCATAGACTGTAAAAAGGTGAACCTCGCGCACGCTGGTGGCGCGGTAGTTGCCGACGGTGACGTTTTCGTCGCCGGGGACATGAGCGGAGACGAGCGCGGGGGCGTTGAAGCGGCGGGCGGCGTAGTGCAGCGCGCGCCAGCGGCCGGTGTATTCGATCGAGGACCACGAGGCGACCGGCCAGCAGTCGTTGAGCTGCCAGTAGATGGCGCCCATGCAGCGCGGCATCAGGCGGCGGTAGTGCTCGACGCCGACCTGCATGCAGTAGGCTTGGTTGAGCTGCGAGAGCCAGATGAGGTCGTCCTGGGATTTTGGATACCGGTAGCGGCGCGAGACATAGTCCAGGATAACCTGGTTGCCGCCGCGGTTCTTCTGGTGGTTCTCCATGATCGCGTCGAAGACGTTGGCGTCGGCGGGTGCGAAGGTGCGGTTGGTCTGCGGTGACGAGTAGCTCTGCATACCGAACTCGGAGCAGAAGCGGAACGCCCACTTTTCGTAGTCCTTGACCGGCTTGCGCGAGTGCCAGACGTCCCAGAAATGGGTGTCGCCGCGGATCTCGCCGTGCTCGTGACCGGAGATGAAATCGCCGCGCCACTCGGAGCTGGGCCAGTAGGGGGTGACGCCGTCGTGCTCGGCGACGGCGGCGGGGAGAAGCTCGTGGAAGAGCGCGAGGTAGCCGGCCTTGAGCGCGGGGTCGTTCTTCAGGGCGTCGAGGTTGAGCTGGACGAGTTCGTTGTTGCCGCACCAGAGGGCGAGGCAGGCGCGGTGATGCAGGCGGGCGACCTGTTGGGTGGCCTCGGTTTTGACGCTGGCGAGGAACGCGGCGTCGGCGGGGTAGAGGTTGCAGGCGAACATGAAGTCCTGCCAGACGAGCAGGCCGAGTTCGTCGCAGAGGTCGTAGAAATCTTCACTCTCGTAGATGCCGCCGCCCCAGACGCGCAGGCAGTTCATGTTGGCGAGCACGGCGGCCTTGATGTCGCGGGCGTAGGCGGCGCGGTCGAGGCGGGTGACGAAGCTGTCGGCGGGAATCCAGTTGGCGCCTTTGATGAAGACGGGGCGGCCGTTGACGACGAAGCGGAAGGATTCGCCCCACTGGTCGGGCGAGCGGTCGAGCGCGATGGTGCGCAGGCCGATACGTTTGGTGACGGTGTCGATGTCGCTGCTGTCGGAAGCGCGAGCGGTGATGGTGAGGTCGTAGAGCGGTTGTGCGCCCTGGCCGGCGGGCCACCAGAGTTGCGGCGACGGGACGTCAAAGGTGAGTGCGGAGGTCTCGACGATGGTGATGCCGGCGAGGCTCAGCTTTACGGCGTAGGTGACCTTGGCGTCGGCTTTGGCCAGCTCGGGAGTAAGGGCGAGAGAGACGTTTCCGTCGGTGTGGGTTTGGGCGACGTGGAGGTGGGCGAGGCGGTTCGTTGAGCGGGCTTCTAGTCGGAGGCCGCGCCAGATACCGGCGGTCACGAAACGAGGTCCCCAGTCCCAGCCGAACTGACATTGTTCCTTGCGGATGCGCACGCAGCCGCCGCCCTTGGCGTCGTTGAAGTTGTTGGGAGGGGTGAAGCCGGCGCGGGTTTTGGCAATGTAGTCCATCGCACTGCGGAAGCGGATGACGAGTTCGTTGCGTCCGGCCTTGAGGTGTTTTTTCACGGCCCAGCGGTGGGCGATGAACATGTTTTCGGTGGTCGCGATCTTTTTGCCGTTGAGAGTGACGGTGGCGACGGTGTCGAGGCCGTCGGCGCAGAGTTCGATCTCGGATTCGGCGAGGAGGGCGGCGGTGACGTTGAAGGCCGTGCGGTATTCCCAGTCGCGTTCCTCGATCCACTGGAGGCCGAGCTCGTTGGTGCCGTAGAACGGGTCGGGGATCTGTTTGGCACGGCGGAGGTCGGTGTGGACGCAGCCGGGCACGGTGGCGGGCAGCCAGGTTTTCGAGGTGGTGTCGCGGAACTGCCAGCGGGTTTTGGCGAGGTCGAGGGTAGGCATGGTGGGGCCATACTACCGGAAAGACCGGACGGCGGCGTTGCTTAAAACGACAAATTTTGTGTCGTTTTAGACTTGGCCGAGTTCGGTTCGCTTTAACAGCAGCGCGTAACCGCGGAAGGAATTCCTCTGCGGGAAGTGGATCTTCGCTTGGCGGATGAACGGCGGGGCGGTGGTTTCGTCATCCAGGGTGGCGACGATCTGCCAAGACGGAGGGCCCGGGAGGTCGATTTCGATGGGGCGGGCGTCCGCCTCGGCGAACACATGGACGACGAGCAGGGCTTGGTCGCCGGCCGGGTTGATGCGCCAGATGCCCTGCCAGCCGGCGGGGTTGTTCCAGTTGAAGGGGGTCTCGCCGAGGAAGGTCGTGCGGCCTTCACGGATGAGGGGCGCGGCTTGCGCGTAGAGTTGCGTGGCACGGCGCACGATGGTCACCTGTGCGTCGCGGAGATCATGGACGGGGCCCGAGAGGCACATGCGTCCGTAGAAAGTGGCGGTGAGCGAAAAGACAAAACGCTCCGGGGTGTCGTCGGGGTAAAGCACGGCCCAGATCTGTGATTGGCGCGGCGGAATCAGGTGGTGCAGCTGGCGCGCGATGATCGGGAGGTTGAGCGATTCGTGTGCGTCGGAAAACGAGCTCATCGACGTGAGCGCCATCATGGCCGGCTCCAGGCGGTGTCCGCCGGAGGAACAGTTTTCGATAACGAGATCGGGGATGTGTTCGCGGAGGCGGCGGAAGGTGCGGTGGATGCCGGTGACTTGTTGGCGAAGGCCCTCGCCGAGGGAATCGGGGTGGTCGCAGCCGAGGCCGATGGTGTCGTTGTAGTCCACCTTGAGGTAGCCGAGACCGTTTTCTTTGAGAAAGGCGGTGAGTTTTTCGTCGAGGTAGGTGGTGACCCACGGGTCGTTGAGATTCCAGAATCGGCGGTTGCCGATGCGGAGGGGACGGCCGTCGCGTTGGAGTTGGTGCGCATCCTGGTTCCAAGCGAGGGAGCCGGGGTTGCAGGCTTCGAATTCGAACCAGATGCCGGGGATGAAGCCCAT
>JBDRJH010000230.1:0-2124 GCA_043815125.1 Verrucomicrobiota bacterium | reverse complement strand
GGGCGATTGTGAAGCGCCCTGCACGCTGGCCTGCCCGGCGCACGCCAAAGTGGAGGAATACATCCGCGCCGGCCGCAAAGGCGATCACCTGGCGGCCTTAAAAATTATCAAGGAACGTATCCCGCTGCCAATGTCCATCGGGCGTGTCTGTCCGCGTTTCTGCGAGAAGGACTGCCGCCGCAACGTGCAGGACAAGCCGATTGCGATCAACGATTTCAAGCGCCTGGCCGCCGACCTGTACTACGATTCCTACCTGGAAGAACTGCCACAATTAAACGGTAAAAAAGTCGGGATTGCCGGAGCCGGTCCGGCCGGTCTGGCCATCGCATATTATCTCCGTCGCGAAGGAGTCGCCTCTGATATTTATGAAAAAATGCCCCAGGCCGGCGGCATGCTGCGCTACGGCATTCCCGAATACCGCCTGCCCAAGACGGTTCTGGATCGCGAGATCGCTCACTTCTCCAAAATGGGCGGCATTCAAATTTTTTGTGCGAAGGAACTGGGTAAAGGCATCACCCTGACGGAACTTGAGAAAAAATACGACGCCGTGGCAATCGCAGTCGGCTCCTGGCAGCCGACGCCCATGCGGGCCGAAGGCGAGGAACTGGCTTTCGGCGGCATTCACTGGCTGGAGAAAATCGCCCGCGAGGGCTGGTCGGGCGAAAATCCCGGCAAGACCATCGTGATCGGCGGCGGCAATACCGCCATGGATTGCGTGCGTACCGCCGTTCGTCTGGGGAGCAAGGAGGTTTTCTGCTTCTATCGCCGCACCGAAAAGGAGATGCCCGCCGAACAGATCGAGATCGATGAGGCCCGCGAAGAGGGCGTGCAGTTCGAGTTTCTGACAGCACCGGTCCGGCTGAAGGAAACCAACGGACGTAAAATTCTAACCTGCCTGCGCATGAAACTCGGCGAGCCGGACGCCTCCGGACGCCGGCGCCCGGTTCCCATCGAAGGTTCCGAGTTCGATGTCGAAGCCGATACGGTCATCGCCGCCATCGGCCAGAAAACAGATGCCCCCTCCGACCTGATTTTAAATCGCTGGGGCGACATCGAGGTCAACAAAGAGAACCATCAGATGGACGCCAAGATCTTCAGCGCCGGGGATTGCGTCTCGGGACCGGCGACGGTCGTCGAGGCGGTGGCCAGCGGCAGACGGGCGGCGCTCGGCATCCTGGCTTTCCTGAATGGCGACACTTACCAGGATGCGTATGCGATCAATGTCTCGCGCGGTCACTGGCAATCGCTGCGCAGCGAGGACCTGGTTTTCCTGCATGACGTTCGCCAGGATAACCGCGTACAGCAACGTCTCATTCCCACTGAGGAGCGCAAAACTTCCTTCGCTGAAGTTTCCTTTACTTTCACGTCCGACGAAATCGCCCACGAAGGCGAACGCTGCCTGGAATGCAGCTGCACCGCCAAACATGACTGCCGTCTTAAAGATTTCTCCGAAATGTATGCGGCCCACCCCGAGGCCATCGTCGGCGAAAAATTGAATCAGAATTACGATACGCGCCACCCGCAAATCATCCTGGACCGCAATAAGTGCATCAAGTGCGGCATTTGCGTAAAAATCTGCAAAGAGGTCGTCAACAAGTCGCTGCTCGGGTTCCAGAGTCGCGGTTATCATACCTATGTCGATACCGCTTTCGGCGAGGTATTGCCGTTGAGCTGCACGGACTGCGGGCAGTGTATCGGGACCTGCCCCGTCGGCGCCCTGGATTGGCGGCATAAAGAGTAAAAGCCCGGTACGGTTTCGTCTTTAGCGATACATCCCTATATTCCTGCGACAGGAATTCACTTTTTCAGGAGCTTATGCGTGAGTTTTATTTCGTAACCGATCTCCACGGCCGCAAAGGCCGTTACGAGAAGCTATTGCAGCGGATTCAATCCGATCCGCCCTCGGCCCTCTTCCTGGGCGGCGACATCCTGCCGTCTCCATTTTTGCATCAGAATGAGGCCGGCCGGCCCTCCCTTAAAAATGGTGTCGGACTCCTCATCGACAAATTCTCAGCGCTACGCCGGTCGCTGGGTCCGGATTACCCGCAGGTCTTTATCATCCTGGGTAATGACGACGCGAAAGTCGAGGAGTCCGCTATCCTCACCGGTGCCCAAAGCGGAATC
>JBDRJH010000229.1:0-20171 GCA_043815125.1 Verrucomicrobiota bacterium | reverse complement strand
TCGATGATGCGCTGCTGCATCTCGCGGGGCAGGCGCGCCCACACGGCCTCGGCGTCGCCGTAGGCGTTGGGCAGGAGCGTGGCGCCGGGACGGGCGACGGTGAGGATGTCGATCGACTCGACAAAGGGCAGATGATGGCAGGCCACGAAGTCGGCGCCGCCGATCAGGTAGGGCGCGCGGATGGCCTTGGGGCCGAAGCGCAGGTGCGAGACGGTCATCGCGCCGGATTTTTTCGAATCGTAGACGAAGTAGCCCTGGGCGTTGAGGTCGGTGTATTCGCCGATGATCTTGATCGAGTTTTTGTTGGCGCCGACGGTGCCGTCGGAGCCGAGCCCGTAGAACACGGCCTGGCGCACGCTGTCGTCGGTGAGCGCGTAGGCGGGGTCGAAGGGCACGGAAAGACGGGTTACGTCGTCGTTGATGCCGACGGTGAAGCGGCGGCGCGCGTCGGGGAGCGCCAGCTCGTCGTAGACGGCCTTGGCCATGGCGGGGGTGAACTCCTTCGAGCCGAGCCCGTAGCGACCGCCGATGACCTTGACGTCGGAGCGACCCGCCTCGGCGAGGGTGGCGATGACATCAAGGAAGAGCGGTTCGCCGAGGGCGCCGGGCTCCTTGGTGCGATCAAGCACGGCGACGCGTTTCACGGTGGCCGGCAACGCGGCGAGGAAGGCGGAGGCGATGAAGGGGCGGTAGAGGCGGACGGTGACGACGCCGGTTTTGCGGCCGTCGGCGTTGAGCGCGGAGACGGTCTCGGCGAGGGTCTCGGAGGCGGAGCCCATGACCACGGTCACGTCGGTGGCGTCGTCGGCGCCTTCGTAGTCGAAGAGTTGATACACGCGGCCGGTGCGGCCGGCCAACGCGGAAAACGCCGCGGCGACATGGTCGGCGACGGCGTCATGGAAAGGGTTGGCGGCTTCGCGGGCCTGGAAAAATACGTCGGGGTTCTGGGCGGTTCCGCGGAGTTCCGGCCGGTCGGGACTGAGGCCGCGAGATCGGGCGGCGGCCATCAGCCCGTCATCGACCATGGACCGCAAATCGTCGTCGGAGAGCATGGCGATTTTCTGGATCTCATGCGAGGTGCGGAAGCCGTCGAAGAAGTGAATGAACGGCACGCGCGAGGTGAGCGTGGCGGTGTGCGCGACGGCAGCGAAGTCCTGCGCCTCCTGCACCGAGCGGCTGCAAAGCATGGCCGCGCCGGTCTGGCGGCAGGCCATGACGTCGGAGTGGTCGCCGAAGATCGACAACGCGTGGGTCGCCAGCGTGCGGGCGGTCACGTGCAGGACGAACGGATGGAGTTCGCCGACGATCTTGTAGAGGTTGGGGATCATCAGCAGCAGACCCTGCGACGCGGTGAACGAGCACGCGCGGGTGCCGGCCTGGAGGGCACCGTGCAAGGCGCCGGCGGCGCCGCCCTCGGATTGCATTTCCACGACCTCGGGGACGTGGTCCCAGAGGTTCTTGCGACCGCGGGCGGACCACTCGTCAACCGACTCGCCCATGGGGGTCGAAGGCGTGATGGGGTAGATCGCGAAGAGTTCACTGAGACGGTAGGCCACGTGGGCGACGGCCTCATTGGCATCGAGCGTGGCGAGTTCGGGGGAAAGGGTCTTGATCACGGTTCACAGCATACTCCTGACGCGGGCGCTCCGCGTCGCAGGGCTTGCCGGCCTCTGCGCATATTTTGCACGGACGAATCGCCGGGCGAGGTTACCGTTTGCGTGCGGGAGCCCGGTTCGTAATGTCGCGGACAACATCACCATGAAGTTCCCCGCCCCCACCCTGCTTCTGTTTCTGGCCGGCCTGCTTGGCGGCTGCTCGACCACCCGCGAATACAGTTCCTCCGCCACCGATGTCACCGTCGCGCCGACCGGCCAAACCGCCTCGCTGGAAGGCACGGCCTGGGCGCTGGTCCGCCTGCAGGACGAGGCACTGGTGCTGCCCCCCAACACCCGGCGTCCCTTCATCGCCTTCACCACCGAAGGTCGCATGCATGGTTTCACGGGCGTCAACCGCCTGGGCGGCCAGCCCCGGATCGACGGCAGCTCCATCTCGTTCGGCAACGTGATTTCAACCCGTATGGCCGGCACATCGGCCGCGATGGCCATCGAGATGCGCTTCCTCGAATGCCTGCGCATCGCCACCGCCTGGCGCATCAACGGCGACCGCCTCGATCTGCTCGCCGAGGACCGAATCGTGGCGATCTTCAACGCCATCCCCAACGAAGAGGCGGAATAACCCGCATCCCCCCGAGGGATCGGACCCGCGCGCCGCGTAACACCCGGCGCATGAAACGACTGCCGCTCGTCCTCCTCACCGCCACCCTCGCCGCCACCGGCGGCTGGTTCGCCGCGCGCAACACCCCGCCGGCGCACGGCCACGCCGACGCGATCAACCCGACCGGCGAGCGCAAAATCCGGCTCTACCAGTCGCCGATGCATCCGTGGATCACCTCGGACCAGCCCGGCAAGTGCACCATCTGCGGCATGGACCTGGCACCCGTCTACGAGGGCGACGCCGGCTATGGCGCATCCGGCGACCTCGTCACCCTGCCCGCGGCCACCGCCACCGTGATCGGTGTCGAGACCGCCGAAGCCCGCCGCGCGCCGCTCACCCGCTCCCTGCGCGTGACCGGCACGCTCGAGGACGACGAAACCCGCCACCGCGTGCTCTCCGCGCAGACCCCCGGGCGCATTGAAAAACTCCACGTCGACCAAGTCGGCGCCACCGTCAAGGCCGGCCAACCCCTCGCCACCCTGTATTCACCCGACGTCTACGCCGCCCAACGCCTCTACATCGAACGCCATGTCGCCGGCCCCGACGCCGTCACCGCCTCGGAACTCTCCGCCGCCCTGGAAAACCTGCTCGCCCTCGGCCTGGTCGAGGCCGACATCCGCCGCATTGAGAAAACCCGCCGGCCCGAGTCCACCGTCGAGATCCGCGCCCCCTTCGACGGCGTCGTCATCTCCCGCACCGCCTACGCCGGCGCCTACGTGAAGGAAACCGATCCGCTCTTCGAGGTCGGCGATTTCGCACACCTCTGGTTCATCTTCGACGCCTACGAGGCCGACCTCCCCTTCCTGCATGTCGGCCAGACCGTCGACATCGCCACGCCTTCCCTGCCCGGCGAGATCCTCACCGCCCCCATCGCCTTCATTGATCCCAACATCGACCCGACAACCCGCACCGCGCGCGTGCGCGTCGTGCTCGACAACGCCGACGGCCGCCTCCGCCACCGCCAGACCGCGGCGGCCCGCGTCGCCATCACCACCGACGACACCCTGCTCGTCCCACGTTCCGCCGTGCTCTTCACCCGCCACGATCCCCTCGTCTACCTCGCCCGCTCCGAAACCCAATACGCACCCCGCCCGGTCCGCCTCGGCCGCGCCGGCGACGACGACTACGAGGTCCTCGCCGGCCTCCAACCCGGCGACCGCGTCGTCACCCGCGCCGCCCTCCTCATCGACTCCCAAGCCCAGATCGCCAACCCCTCCGCCCCCACCGCAAAGAGTAACCCATCAGGTTACTCTTTGAATCCGGACACTGATAATAAAGAGCTTACGAAACCGATAATTTCGAAAAAACTCGTGCTCGCCGCGGCCGACGCCGCCTACGCGCTCGCGGCGGATGATCTCGCCGGCTACGCAAAACGCCTGCCCGCGCTCACCGCCGACGGCCAGCCTCCCGCCCTCGCTCCCCTCGCCGCCAAACTCGTCGCCGGCCCCGATCTGAAGACTGCGCGCGCCGCCTTCGAACCGTGGTCCACCGCCCTCGCCGACCTCGTGCTCGCCCAACCCGCCACCGAACGCGACGTATCCGTTTTTCAATGTCCGATGACCCCCGTGCTCGGCACCGGCCGCTGGGTCTCGCGCACCGCGGACCTCAAAAACCCGTTCTTCGGATCCGAGATGCTTGAATGCGGAGAGGAGCTGAAGTGATCAACCGCATCATCCACTGGTCGCTGCACAACCGCTTCATCGTCGCGGCCGCCTTCCTCGCGCTCTGTGCCTGGGGCGTCGTCGCGCTGCGCACCGTGCCGGTCGACGCCATCCCCGACCTCTCGGAAAACCAGGTCATCGTCTACGCCGACTGGCCCGGACGCTCCCCGCAGGAGGTCGAGGACCAGATCACCTACCCGCTCTCGGTCTCGCTCCAGGGCCTCGCCGGCGTGCGCACCGTGCGCGCCTCGTCGATGTTCGGCTTCTCGTTCCTCACCGTCATCTTCGAGGACAAGGTCGACAACTACTTCGCCCGCACCCGCGTGCTCGAGCGGCTCAACTCCCTCGGCGACCTGCTGCCCGCCGGCGTCGCCGCCCGCCTCGGTCCCGACGCCACCGGCCTCGGCTGGGTCTACCAATACTACCTCGACGACACCTCCGGCGCGCACGATCTCGGCGACCTGCGCAACCTCCAGGACACCTTCATCCGCTACCAGCTCGCGGCCGTGCCCGGCGTGGCCGAGGTCGCCTCCGTCGGCGGCTTCGTGCGCCAGTTCCAGATCGAGGTCTCCTCGCTCAAGCTTGAGCAATACGGCGCCACCCTCGGCGAGGTCATGGACGCCGTCGCCGCCTCCAACGCCAACGTCGGCGGCAAGACCGTCGAGGAAAACGGCGCCGAGTTTGTCATCCGCGGCGTCGGCCTGGTCGAGTCCGCCGCCGACCTGGAGCAGATCGCCGTGCAGGCCCGTGACAGCACGCCGCTGCTGCTGCGCGACCTCGCCGCCGTGCAGCTCGGCGGCGACTTCCGCCGCGGTGCGCTCGACGTCAACGGCCGCTCCGTCGTCGGCGGCATCGTCGTCATGCGCTACGGCGAGAACGCGTATCAGGTTATCCATGACATAAAGGCCCGCATCGCCGACCTCTCCGCCGGCCTGCCCGACGGCGTTGAGATCAAGTCGTTCTACGACCGCAGCGACCTGATCGCCCGCGCGCTCGGCACGCTCAAACACGCGCTCATCGAGGAAATCATCCTGGTGACGCTCGCGCACATCCTGTTCCTGTTCCACTTCCGCAGCATTCTGATCGTCACGCTGCCGCTGCCGGCCTCGATCCTCATCTCGTTCATCCTGATGAAGGAGTTCGGCATCCCGTCGCACATCATGTCGCTCACCGGCATCGCCATCTCGATCGGCGTGCTGGTCGACGCCGGCATCGTCATGACCGAAAACGTCATCCGCCACTGCGAACGCGCCGAGGAGGAGCTGCGCCGGCGGCTGACCCCGCCCGAGGTCTTTCGCGAAACGCTCGCCGCGGCGACGCAGGTCGGCCGGCCGATGTTCTTCTCGATGATGATCATCATCCTCGCCTTCGTGCCGGTGTTTCTGCTCACCGGCCAGGAGGGCAAGCTCTTCCATCCGCTCGCCTACACGAAGTCCTTCGCGCTGCTCGGCGCGGTGCTGCTGGCGATCACGGCGGTGCCCGTGTTCTGCACCTGGCTGGTGCGCGGACCGTTCAAGCCCGAGAGCGAGAACTGGCTCATGAGGTTCCTGCTGCGCGGCTACGAGCCCGTGCTCGACTGGGCGCTGCGCCGCCGCAAGACCGTGCTCGCGCTGGCCGTCACCCTGCTCGCCTTCAGCTGCGTGCTCGCCTTCGGCCTGCCGGGCGCGCTCAGCCACCGGCTGCCCGACCGTATCCAAAAATACACGACGGGCTTCGGCTCCGAGTTCATGCCCACGCTGGAGGAGGGTTCGCTGCTCTTCATGCCGGTGCTGCTGCCGGCGACGTCGCTCACCGAGGTCAACCGCATCATGGCCTGGCAGGACCGGGTGTTGAGCCAATACCCAGAGGTCGTCACCGCCGCCGGCAAGCTCGGCCGAGCCGACACCGCCACCGACCCCGCGCCGGTGGAGATGATCGAGACCACCATCACGCTCAAGCCGCAGTCGGAGTGGCGCCCCGGCGTCACCAAGCAACAAATCGTCGCCGACCTCTCGCAGTTGCTCACCCAGGTGCCCGGCTACGTGCCCGGCTTCCTCCAGCCGATCGAGAACCGCATTCTCATGACCAGCACCGGCATTCGCGCGCAGGTCGGCGTAAAAATCTTCGGCGACGACCTCGACGCGCTTCAGCAAAAGGCCTTCGAGGTCGAGAAGGTCATCGCCGCCATCCCCGGCGCGGTCGGCGTCGCGCCGTCGCGCGTGCAGGGCAAACCCTACCTGGAGATCGTCGTGCGCCGACCCGACCTCGCGCGCTACGGCCTGCGGGTGGACGACGTGTTTCGCTACGTCGAGACCGGCCTCGGCGGCAGCGAAGTCGCCACCACCATCCTCGGTCGCGAGCGCCGCCCCATCCAGGTGCGGCTCGACCGCGCCGACCGCGACGACCTGGAAAAACTCGGCGACCTTGCCCTGCCCACGCCGTCCGGCGCGCGCGTGCGCTTGTCGCAGGTGGCCGACATCAAGCGCGTGCTCGGCCCCGGCGAGATCCAGAGCGAAAACGGCCGCCTGCGCGTCTTTGTGCAGGCCAACGTGCAGGGCCGCGACCTCGGCGGCTTCGTCGACGAGATCCGCGAGAAAGTAACCACTATGGTTACTTTGGAGCCGGGCATGACCATCGAGTATTCGGGCCAATACGAGAACCAGATCCGCGCGCGGCGCACGCTGGGTTACGTTTTCCCGGCGGTGCTCGGCATCATCTTTGTGCTGCTGGTGATGACGTTTCGCAGCGTGGGCGAGGCGGCGCACGTCATCCTGGCGGTGCCGTTCGCGCTGACCGGCGGCGTGATTTTGCAGGCGATCCTTGGGTTCAATTTCAGCGTGGCGGTCTGGGTGGGCTACATCGCGCTGTTCGGCACGGCGATCCAGACCGGCGTGGTGATGGTCGTGTATCTGCAGGAGGCGGTGTCCGACGCGGCGAACCGGCTCGGGCGCGAGTTGACGCGCGCCGAGCTGGTCGACGCGATCAAGGCCGGCGCGCGCCTGCGGTTGCGCCCCAAGGTCATGACGGTCGCGACGACGGTCGCGTCGCTGATGCCGATTTTCTGGAGCACCCGAACGGGCGTGGAAGTCATGCAACCCATCGCCGCGCCGGTGGTCGGCGGCATGGTGTCGTCGCTGCTGCACATCCTGATCGTGACCCCGGTGATCTTCGCGATCCTGCACGAGCGTAAGCTGGCGAAGGCGTAAGACACGCTGACTCTTTCGCGCAATCACTTCCGTTTCGACAGGATCGGCAAGGTAACTCAAATCCTTGGGCGTGCAGACCGACCCCACCGCGCCCGTCAACGTTCAAGGCGAACAAGCATCAGATTCACGACGCCGCAGACGATGGCCGATCATCACGACTGGAATCTTGGCGGCCCTCGCCGTCGTCGTCTGGGCGCTTGGCCGGGATGAGCCACCACCCGATGATTCATGGATGGCCGTCGAACTGCTCAATCCGCCGGATGATCAGAACGCCTACATCCAGCTGGTCTCGATCGCCCGGCAACTGCCCAAGCACGACTGGGATCCCGATGATCCCGACTCCGTGAGTCTGCAGGACCTCGTCAAGGGGACCAAACAAGACGAGGCGCTGCGCGCGAAACTCCGGACCAACGCGGCGCCGCTCTGGCCGTTGGTCAGGGCCGCCTTGGAACAGCCGATGTCGGAGGTTCCCATGTGGCGAAGCTTGTCGGAGATGGACCTCAGCGCCATCGGCGCATTGAGGGAAATCACCTGGCACTCCATGCTGGAAACACAGGCCTTGTTTCAAAACGAGCAGGAGGAAGCCGCCATCGAACAGATCGAGTTAAGCCTGAAGATGGGAGAAACCGTCATTCAGGGCAGAGGGCCATTGATCCATCGTCTGGTGGCAACGGCCATGCAGGGAACCGTCGTCGGCAGCCTGCCTGAGATAACGCGCCACTCTCGTCTTTCGAAAAAGTCTCTGCTGACGATCAACAACCTCTTGGAGCGGCACCGTCCGCGTCCGTCAGACTTTCGCGACACACTGAAACGCGAATACACGTTCTGGCTCATGGTCGAGGGGGCCGAAGACATGAGGAAAATGCTCGGCGAGGTGAATGCCATTGAATCGCTGCTGCTGAAGTCAGGAATCACCCACAAGCCCAACCAAACCCGTAGGCTCTGGTTGGAGCATCTCGAAAACTTCATGCCCCTGCTGGAAGAAGACAGCCTCGGGTTCGCCGAAAAATCCCAGCTCCTAAACGACAAGATCGGCCATGCAGATCCATGGCTGATCAATCGCGTGGGCCATCAGTTATTGGAGTCCATAGCCCCGGCGGTCACCAAGACCTACGAAACCACCTACCGTCAGCAGTCCCTGATCTCCGCCACCCAGACTCTGCTGGCGATCCGGGCGTATCAGCTCGACCATGACAACGCCTTGCCGGACTCGCTCGACGTCCTCGTGCCGGACTACCTGCCGTCGGTCCCGCTCGACCATATGGACTTCGCGCCGATCCGTTATTCCAAGGAGCACCGCGCCATCTGGTCCATCGGCACCGGCGGGGATTTCGACGCGACAACCATCGATGACGACGAGGGGGATCCGGCACAGATCGTCCTGCGCATCCCCTGACCGACTTCTCCACGCAAAAGAAAAGGCCGGCCTCCGTTTCGGGAGGCCGGCCTTTTTGTGCACCCAATCAATCAGTCTATCCCAAACAAAGATGTTCAGCGCGCGGGGGCGGCCATCGCGACGGGCACGCCGCCCAGACCGATGGCGTCGGCCGGGTTCGCGGCGGACGCGTGGAGCGTGGCGTAGACCGTGCCGATGAGGTTGGCGTCGGTCACGCGGGTGGTGTCGGCGGTGGCGTTGTTGTAGCCCTTGACTTCCCAGCCGTTGACGGCGTCGCCGCCGATGACGCGGTGGGCGACCGTCTCGCCAAAGCGGCTGGTGTAGACGACCACCATGCCGGGCTTGAGCGACTCGGCGCGGGCGGCCTTGACCACCAGCACCGAACCCTCGCCGAAGTAGGGCAGCATCGAGGCACCGGCGACGCGCATGGCCTGCAGGTCGGGGTTGCGGGCGGTGAGCTTGGCGGCGTCGCGCAGGGCGCTGTCGATGCTCACCGGGGTGGTCGGGGCGGTCGCGGCGTGCATCACCGTGGCCATCGCCAACGTGGCGAGGAGCGGGAGGATGTGACGCAGCGTTTTCATGGAATCCAGATTACGCTTTTTTAACGGCTTCCGGTATTCGGCCCCTTCCTCATCTTTCTTCCGGGCGAAGCCCAAACCCCCGGCGTGAAGACCTTAGTGAAAAAATGGGGAGCTACCCCCAAGCTACTGGGGTGCGCTTGGGGCGACCGGGGGAATCCCCCGGGGATGACCGGGAGTACTCGCCTTGGACCGCGGGTTGTATTCACTCGCCCACGACGTGATCTCCGCTGAAAAACGGGCAGGCTATGCCCTTGGTTATATTGAACTTGGACTCCTCGAAGCCGCGCGCGCGGAGCTGGCGGCCATTTCTCCCGACCAGGCCGGGAGTCCCGGGATACTGGGCGCGCGCATCGAGCTGGCCATGGCCGGGGGCGAGTGGAATGAGGTCGTTTCCCTCGCCTCCCGGGCCGTGGAGGCCGATCCGGCCGGGGAGCGTCCGTGGATCGCGTGGGCCTATGCCCTGCGGGAGTTGCAACAGATACGGCAGGCGCTCGAGGTTTTGCTGCGCGGCGAGCTTCACATCGCCGCGCCCGGCGTGCTGGTGGACTACAATCTTGCCTGTTACCTCGCGCTGCTCGGCGACCTGAAGGAGGCGCGCCGGCGGCTCAACCGTGTCTTCGCCCGCGACCCGAACTGGCGCGCCGAGGCCGACGACGACCCGGACTTGGCCACGTTGCACCTGAAGGACTAGGCGGTGGTCGCGCGCGCCGGCTGCAGTTTCCGGACAAGCTCCGGCCACTCTGTCGCGGCCGGTGAGGTCCGCAGATAGTCCGCCGCCTCCGCCACGCGGCCGCGCGAGAGCAGGCCGGCGTAGACGTGCAGCTCAAAACGCAACCGCAGGGCGCGCGCGGTGTCGGTCGCGCCGAGGGCGTCGCACAGGAACATCAGGGCCTCGATGGTGGAGAACCGCCCGCCCTCCTGCTGCGTGCGCAGGCGGTAGCGGCTCTCGCCCGTCATGGGAAGTCGGATACATTGCGCGTGCTTCGAAACGGCCTGCATCATGCCGGCGGCCTGCTTCCAACTGCCGTCGATCAACATGACGCGCAGTCCGGCCGGCGCGGTTGTCGACACGGGGTCGCCGGCGGGATGCAGCACCCAGAGGGGACGCCTTTCGCCTGAAACATCCGCCGGCATGACGAAGGGCAGGTCGGAACGATACTCCCGGATGACCGCCCCCGGCACGAGCCGGCCGATCAGGTGGCCGGTGCTGCTCGGGCGGTAGGCCTCTTTAAAGTGCATGAGCACCTCGGTGTCGAAGGGCAGTCCGGTCACCGGCGTCATGGCCGGGCAGATGCACCAGCGCGGCGGCAGTTGGCAGCCCGCGCAGCGAACGGTCCCCTTGAGAACAACGCTTCGTGCCATGGTGCCGCCATGCCGCTCGAAAGCCTTCGGGCCGCCAAGCGAAATCGAAACGACTACGCCGCCGCGCCGACGCGCACCACCAGCCGGCCACGCACCTTGCCGTCGAGCAGGTCGACGGCGGCGGCCGGCGCCTCCGCCAGCGGGATTTGCCGGGTCATGGCCTTGATGGCGGCCTCGTCGATCAACTCGGCCAGGCGCGCCCAGGCCGCGGCCCGCGACACGGCGGACGCCTCGACGCTGTCGATGCCAAGCAGGCTGACGCCGCGCAGGATGAAGGGCGCCACCGTCGCCGGCAGCGCCATGTCCTGGGCCAGTCCGCAGGCGGCGACCCAGCCGCCGCGGCGGGTCGAGGCGCAGGCGTTGGCCAGGGTCCAGCCGCCCACGCAGTCGACGACCGCGGCCCAGCGTTCCTTTTGCAGCGGCTTGCCGGGCCCGGACAACAACGCGCGGTCGACGACCTCCGCCGCGCCGAGCGCGCGCAGATAATCGCCCGACTCGTCGGGCCGGCCGGTCGAGGCGACCACGCGGTAACCGGACCGCGCCAGCACGCGCACGGCCACGCCGCCCACGCCGCCGCTCGCGCCGGTGACCAGCACGTCGCCCAGGCCGCGGTGCAGGCCGGCCGCCTCAAGGGCCAGCACGCAGAGCATCGCGGTGAGCCCGGCCGTGTCGAGGCCCATGGCGGTTTCCGGCGTCATGCCGGCGGGCAGGCGCACGGGAAAATCCGCCGGCACGGACACGCGCTCGGAGAGCCCGCCCCAGCGCGTTTCGCCGAGGCCCCGCCCGGTCACGATCACGCGGTCGCCCAGTCGCCAGACCGGGTCGTCGCTGGACTCGACCTCGCCGACCAGGTCGATGCCCGGCACCATCGGCCACGCGCGGACCACCGGGCCGCGGTTGGTGAGCGCGAGGGCGTCCTTGTAGTTTAAACTCGAATACAGCGTGCGCAGGCGCACGCCGCCGGGCGGCAGGTCCGCGTCGTCGAGCGTGGCGAGCCGCGCGGCGAAGTCGCCGCCGGCGGGGTCTCGGGTCAGCAGCCAGGCGAGGAATTTCATGACGACAACATTTGCCGCGGATCGAGGGCGCGGTCGAGCGCGGCGGCGTCCATGAGACCGCGTTGCAGCACGACCTCGCGCAGGGTGCGGCCGGTGGCGTGGGCCTCCTTGGCCACGGCGGCGGCGGCATCGTAGCCGATGGCGGGGGTGAGCGCGGTGACCAGCATGAGGGAGCGTTCGACGTTGTCGCGGCAGCGGTCGGCGTCGGCCTCGATGCCGGCGACGCAGCCGTGGGCGAAGCGGCGGGCGGCGTTGGCGAGGCAGCGCGTCATCTCGTGCAGGGCGTGGGCCTGCAGGGGGAGCGTGACGTTGAGTTCGAGTTGCCCGTCGCGCGCGGCGGATTGCACGGTGACGGCGAGGCCCTGCACGTAGTGGCCGACCTGGATGAGCGATTCGCAGAGCACGGGGTTGACCTTGCCGGGCATGATCGAGGAGCCGGGCTGGATGGCGGGGAGCTTGATTTCGGCGAGGCCGTTGCGCGGACCGGAGCCGAGCAGGCGGATGTCGGCGGCGATCTTGGACAACGCCCCGGCGGTCGTGGCCAGCAATCCGGCGACCTCGGCGCAGCCGTCGCGCGCGCCCTGGGCCTCGAAGTGGTTGGGCGCCTCGTGGAAGGTCATCCCGGTCTCGGCCGAGAGCCGCAGGCAGACGCGGCGCGCGAAGTCGGGATGGGTGTTGAGCCCGGTGCCGACGGCGGTGCCGCCGATGGCGAGTTCGCGCAGGGCGGCGACGGCGCGATCATTGCGCGCGATGGCGCCGGCGACCTGCGCCGCGTAGCCGGAGAAGACCTGGCCGAGCGTGACCGGCACGGCGTCCATGAGGTGGGTGCGGCCGGCCTTGATGACGTCGGCGAAGGCGGCGGCGCGGCCGGCGAGCGCCTCATGCAGCGCGGTCAGCGCGGGGGCGAGGTTACGCTGCAGCTCGACGGCCACGCTCAGGTGCAGGGCGGTGGGGATGGTGTCGTTGGACGACTGGCCGAGGTTGACGTGGTCGTTGGGGTGGATGACGGCGGTGGGATCGAGTTGCCGCGCGCGGTTGGCGATGACCTCGTTGGCATTGGTGTTGGTCGAGGTGCCCGAGCCGGTCTGGAAAACGTCGACGGGGAAATGGTCGGCGTGGACACCGTCGGCGACCTCGCGGGCGGCGCGTTCGATCAGGTCGGCGGTCTCCGGCGGCAGGCGGCCCAGTTCGGCGTTGGCGCGGGCGGAGACGGCCTTGAGCAGGCCGAGCGCGCGGATGAAGGGCGGCGGCAGCCGGTGGCCGCTGATGGGGAAATTCTCCACCGCCCGCTGCGTCGATGCGCCATATAGCGCGTCGTCCGGCACCTGCATTTCTCCCATCGAGTCGCGTTCGGTTCTCATCGGCCCAGATTACACCCAAACACCGCATTGCGCCAACGCGACTTGCGCGTCGAAGCCGGCTCGGCTTGGTTCGTGTTCCCATGAGTTACCAAGGCCTCGGAACCAAAGCCCTCCACGCCGGCCAGACGCCGGATCCCACCACCGGCTCGCGCGCCGTCCCGCTCTACCAGACGACCAGCTACGTCTTCCGCGACACCGAACACGCCGCGAACCTTTTTGCCCTCAAGGAACTGGGCAACATCTACACCCGCATCGGCAACCCCACCACCGACGTCTTCGAGCAACGCATCGCCGCACTCGAAGGCGGCACCGCCGCCATCGCCCACAGCTCCGGCCAAGCCGCCATCACCGACGCCATCCTCAATATCGCCGGCTCGGGCGACCACATCGTCTCCGTCGCCCAACTCTACGGCGGCACGTATAACCTTTTCCACTACACCCTGCCCAAGCTCGGCATCGAAGTCTCCTTCGTCGACGCCGGCGACCCCGACGCCTTCCGCCGCGCCCTCCGCCCCAACACCAAGGCCTTCTTCGGCGAAGGCATCGGCAACCCCGCGCTCAACATCTTCCCCTTCGAAGAAGTCGCCGCCATCACCCGCGAGGCGCAGGTGCCCCTCATCATCGACAACACCGCCCTCTCCCCGATCCTCAACCGGCCCATCGAGTGGGGCGCCAACGTCGTCGTGCACTCCACCACCAAATACATCGGCGGCCACGGCACCTCCATCGGCGGCATCGTGGTGGACGGCGGCAACTTCGACTGGGGCTCCGGCCGCTTCCCGGGCTTCACCACCCCCGACCCCAGCTACCACGGCCTCGTTCACTGGGACACCTTCAAGGCCTTCCCGCCCGCCGGCGGCGCCAACGTCGCCTACGCCCTCAAGCTCCGCCTGCAACTGCTCCGCGACGTCGGCGCGTGCATCTCGCCCTTCAATTCCTGGATGATGCTCCAGGGCGTCGAGACCCTGCACCTGCGCCTCGAACGCATCTGCGCCAACGCGCTCAAGACCGCCGAGTTCCTCGACTCGCACGAAAAGGTCTCGTGGGTCAACTACCCCGGCCTCAAGACCAGCCCCAACCACGCCGTCGCCAACAAGTATTTGTCCGGCGGATACGGCGGCCTGCTCGGCTTTGGCGTCAAAGGCGGCTTCGAAGGCGGACGCCGCTTCATCGAGGGCCTCGGGCTCTTCTCGCACCTCGCCAACATCGGCGACGCCAAGTCCCTCGCCATCCACCCGTCCAGCACCACCCACAGCCAGCTCACCCCGGCGGAGCAGCAGGCCGGCGGCGTCACCCCCGACTTCATCCGCCTCTCGCTCGGCATTGAGGACTTCGCCGACCTCCAGACCGACCTCGAGCAAGCCCTCGCCAAAGTCTGATGCCCGCCCGCAGCAGGCTCCGCTCCGCGCTCGTCCTCGCCGGCTTTCTCGCCGCCGCCTTCACGGCGGCGGCCCTCGGTGGCATCGCCACCGCCAGCAGCGTGCGCGATTGGTATCCATTGCTCGACAAACCCGCCTGGACCCCGCCCGCCTGGCTCTTTGGCCCCGCGTGGACCGTGCTCTACACCGCCATGTCGGTCGCCGCCTGGCGCGTCTGGCGACTGGCCGACGGCAACCGCACGCAAGCCGGCCAACGCACCACCTTGCTGCGCCTCTGGTGGGTGCAACTCACGCTCAACGCCGCCTGGTCGTGGGCGTTCTTTTATTTTCAAAACCCCGCCGCCGGCCTGCTGGTCATCGGCACGCTCCTGCTGGTGATCGGTGCCATGCAGCCACGGATGGCTCGCCTGGACCGGCCCGCCGCCATGCTCTGGACACCGTATGTGCTCTGGGTGGTCTTCGCCGCCGCGCTCAATCTTTCCATCTGGGACCGGAACTGACTCTACGGGTTTGCCTTGCGCCGACGCGCCGACAACTTCCCCGCCAGCTTCAACCCGATCACCATGAGCAACACCCACGTCTGGAACTTCGTCCGCCTCGGCGGACTCGACCAAGTCATCATCAACACCGCCGATGACCTGCTCCACCTCAAGGACCTCGACCAAAAACTCTGGGTCGCCCTCGCCTGCCCGATCAAGGGTCTCGAAATCGACGAAAAAACCCTCGCCCTGATCGACCGCGACAACGACGGCCGCATCCGCGCCCCCGAACTCCTCGAAGCCATCCGCTGGTCCGCCCTCCACTTGAAAGACGTCGGCCAACTGCTCGCGGCCACCGACACCCTCCCGCTCGCCGCCCTCAACACCACCACCCCCGACGGCCAGGGCACGCTCGCCTCCGCCAAGACCATTCTCGCCGGCCTCGGCAAACCCGACGCCACCGCCGTCACCCTCGCCGAAGCCGCCGACACCGTAAAACTCTTCGCCGCCACCACCCTCAACGGCGACGGCGTCATCACCCCCGCCACCGCCGGCGACGACGAAGAGGTGAAACAAATCATCACCGACATCCTCGCCACCGTCGGCGGCACCGACGACCGCTCCGGCAAACCCGGCGTCGACCAGGCCCGCGCCGACACCTTCTACAACGCCTGCACCGCCTGCGTCGATTGGCTCAAAAAAGGCCACGCTCCTGAAATCCTCACCCTCGGCGACGGCACCCCCGCCGCCTCCGCCGCCATCAAGGCCGTGCGCGCCAAGGTCGACGACTTCTTTGCCCGCACCCGCCTCGCCGCCTTCGACGACCGCGCCCTCGCCGCCCTCAACCGCAGCGAATCCGAATACCTCGCCCTCGCCGCGCAAGACCTCTCCATCACCGCGCAGGAAGTCGCCGGCTTCCCCCTCGCCCGCATCGCCGCCGGCAAACCCCTGCCCCTCATCGAAGCCGTCAACCCCGCCTGGGCCGCGGCCCTCGTCGCCCTGCACCGCGACGCCGTCACCCCCGTCTTCGGCGCCGGCACGACCACCCTCACCGAGCCGCAGTGGAAGGAACTCCAAGCCAAGGTCGCCGCCTACGACGCCTGGCTCACCGCCAAGGCCGGCGACGTCGTTGAAAAACTCGGCCCCGACCGCATCGACGCCATCCTCGCCGGCACCACCCGCGAACGCGTCAACGCCCTCATCGCCGCCGACAAAGCCCTCGAACCCGAGTTCAACGCCATCCACGGCGTCGAGCGCCTCGCCCGCTACTGCCGCGACTTCCGCGCCCTGCTCAACAACTTCGTCAACTTCCTCGACTTCTACTCGCCCGAGACCCCCGCCACCTTCCAGGCCGGCACCCTCTTCCTCGACAACCGCAGCACCGAGCTGTGCGTGCAAATCAACGCCCCCTCGCCGCTCGCCGCCATGAGCAAGGCCTACATCGCCTACTGCGATTGCACCCGCCCCGGCCGCCCCCTCATGAAGATCGCCGCCTGCTTCACCCAAGGCGACAGCGACTACCTCTTCGTCGGCCGCAACGGACTCTTCTACGACCGCAAGGGACTCGACTGGGACGCCAAGATCACGGCAGTCGTGGACAACCCCATCAGCGTGCGCCAGGCCTTCTTCCTGCCCTACAAAAAGTTTGTGCGCATGATCGAGGAGCAGGCCGCCAAACGCGCCGCCGCCGCCGAGGCCAAGTCCGACGCCAAGCTCTCCACCGCCGCCACCAAGACCGCCGACACCGCCACCAACGCCGGCAAGCCCGGCGAGCCGAAAAAAATGGACGTCGGCACCGTCGCCGCCATCGGCGTGGCCATATCCGGCGCGGTCACCGCGCTCACCCTCATCCTCGGCTACGTCTTCGGCCTGGCCGCCTGGCAATACCCGCTGGTGCTCGTCGGCCTCATGCTGGTCATCTCCGGCCCCTCGATGCTCATCGCCTGGCTCAAACTCCGCCAACGCACCCTCGGCCCCATCCTCGAAGGCAACGGCTGGGCCATCAACGGCCGCGTCAAGATCAGCGTGCCCTTCGGCACCCGCCTGACCGACCGCGCCAAGATCCCCGCCGGCGCCAACCACTCGCTCGAAGATCCCTACGCCGACAAGGCCGCCGTGCGCCGCAAGCGGCTCATCATTGCGCTGATCGTTGTGCTCGCGGCCTGCGGCATCCGCATCCACGCCGAGTATTACAACGAAGGCCGTTACTTCTGGCAGCCCGCTCCGGCCCTTGCCGCCACGCCGGAAGCCCCCGCCAAGTAACGCGCCCCCGATCATAGGGGCCTCGCTCGCGAGGCCCGTTGCACGCACGCCGGCGCAAAACGCGCAGCCCGCGAACGCGCGGTTTCCGGCCCCACGCCCGCCAGATTACGGCAGCAGTCGCCGGGCGTCGTCGCCCGACGCGTTGAGCGGCCGCGGTCCGCCGAACAACCGCTTGCGCACCCGCGCCACGCACCCGTAGCCCGCGTCCCGCCAACCGCGCGGGATCACGCGCAGCACCGCCGCGCACACCCGCCCCGAGCCGCCGGTCACGGCCAGCACCGCCAACGCCCCGTCCGACCGCAACGCGTGCCCCGCCTCCGGCCGCGCCCGGTCGCGCACAAACACCAGCGTGTCAAAATCCGCCGTCGGCAACCCCAGCGCGCGCAGCAACGCCTGCGCCGTCGCCCCCTGCAACGGCGCCACGCACAAGCCCGCCCCGCGCCCCCGCCGCAACGCCCAACCCGCCAGCGCGGTGCATAACCCGCACTCACCGTCGAACAACAACACCGGACCACCCGCGGACGATTGCACCATAGGACGATCAACCTCTGCGCGACGCGCCGCCCTCGCAAGGTTACAGCGATAGGTAGTGCATCGTGCATCCGACCGCCCCCGCGTATCTTGCATCTTGCAATGCCCACGAATTGCCCCCCTCGCGCGAATATTTTTTATAAAGCTCAACATCAAAAAGATGCGAAATACGCGGCCAGCGCTGGCCCGCTCCCTGCAAACACTCGGCATAACCCATTTATCCCCATGCTCGAAACCATTGCCATTGTTCTGCTGCTGATGTGGCTCCTCGGCCTCGTCTCATCGACGACGATCGGGGGCTACATTCACATCCTCCTGGTCATCGCGGTCATCGCCGTGCTCATCCGCCTCATTCGCGGTCAAAACCCACTGAGGTAAGCCGCCTGCGACCACCCAAGCCATGCGCCTGATCTCATCGATATTCCTTCTCACCGCCCTGCTCATCATCGGCTTCGCCGGCATTCTGCGCGACGCCGTGGCCGCCCTTCTCCGCCCCGCGCAACCCGCGCCGGGCCTTCACCCGAAAACCTGAATCCTCAACCCGCTCAATACATCATGTCCAAAGCCACCCGCACCCTCAAATCCGCCGAAGAATCCTCCGTGGACGAACTCAAGTCCCTGCTCTCCGACGCCGAGAAAGCCCTCTCCGCCGCCGGCGACGATGCCTCCGAGGAAATCACCAGTCTGCGCGACCGCCTCCGCGAGGCCCTCGCCAGCGGTGCCCCCTTCGCCCGCCGAGCCCTCGACGCCGCCAAGGAGCAGGCCAAGACCGCCGACGAGTTCGTGCACAACAAACCCTACGTCGCCGTAGGTATCGCCGCCGGCCTCGGCCTCATCGCCGGCGTGCTCGCCGCCAGCTGCCGCTGCCACCGTTCGTGATCCCCGGCCCCGTGCCCTCCAGCCCGCCGCCCGCCATGTCGACCGCGTCCAATCGCCCCACCGGCCCGCAGGAACAGCTCGGCCTGTTCCTGCGCGGCCTCGACCACCGCGGCCGGCTGGCGGCGCTGGAGACCGCCGCGGCCGGCGATCACCTCGCCGGCACGTTGTTGCTCGCCGCCGGGGCCTTCGGCCTGATCCTGCTCACCGGCATAACCCTCACCTTCACCCTCGCCGCCAGCGTCTGGCACTTGGAGGAGCGTGGTTGGATTCTCGGCGGCGCGGCGCTCGGGCAACTCGGCATCGCCGCCCTGCTCGCCCGCGTGGCCCTGCGTCGCTGGCGAGCCTGGGACCCCTTGCCCGCCACCCGCCACCAATTCGGCGAGGACTGCCGCCTCATTGGAGAACTCATGCCCGGCGGTGACGACCACAACAACCGGTGACCCCTCGACCTTCCCCATGACATCCCCTCAAGAACGCCAGCGGGAGATCAATCGCCTGAGTCTGCTCTGCGAACTCGACCGCACGCGGGTGCGTCTACATGTCGAGCGCGCCCGCCAGGCCCCGGCGGTATCGTCCGTCATCCCCCCGGTCGTCGCCGATGTGCTCGACATCGCCAAGTTCATCCCCGGTCGCTGGGGACGTTGGGCCCGCCGCCTGTCATTCACCACCCGTATCCTCCGCTCCTTGGGTTAAGGAAGCCGATGACCGGTCGCGCCGGGACCGGAGGCCACCCGTAAAACAAGTTCGGAAGGATTGCCGGGAAGTCCGGGTCAGCCGAAGGTGTTTTTGCGCAGGCCGCGCAGGGTGTTCAGGTCGCCCCAGTCGGTCAGGTCCGGCAACGGTCGCGGTGCGGTGCGTTCGCGGCGGCCTTGGGTGCGCCGGTAGGTTTCCAGATGAGCCGCGACAAACGCCTGCGAGCCCAGCACCGCGCCGTCGGTGAAGTAGCGAACGCGGCAGCGCAGCACGGTGTGCAGGGGGAGTTTGCCCTTGGCCGCCATGACTTTTTGCAGCTCTTCGGGTGCGATGCCCCCGCCCTGTTCGCGCGGGCCCGCGCCGGTGCCGAACAGCACTTGGCGGTAGCCGGCCTGCACCTGGCGCCAGTCGCGTCCCTCGGTGACGCGGGCCAGGCCCGTGCGTGCGGCCGGGTTGCCCGCCACCGCTTCGGCGTAGCCGCAGAACCGGTAGTCCTTCGGGTCGGCGACCAGTCCGGCGCGCACCGCGTTCAGGTCGATGTAGGCTGACATCGCGGTGAGCACCCGGCCGTTGCCCTCGACCAGCACGCTCTTGAAGCGTTCCGACCACAGCGTGCCGTAGCGGCCGTGGGAGCGGTTGAACCAGACCGAGAAGCGTTGCTTCACCAGCTTCATGAATTGCGACACATCGCCCATCAGCGCGAGCTGCCGCTGGCGCCAGGCCACCGCTTCGGGGTCCTCGGGGGAGTCCTTGAGCAACTTGACCAGCACCTCGTGATGGGCCTGTTGGTAGCGGGTGGGTTTGGGGTAGAGAATGCGGTAACGTCGCAGGAGTTCGTCATCGGAGAGCGCCTGACGTTGCGGCACCGTCAGCAGCACATGGAAGTGATTGGACAGGATGGCGTAAGTGACGATTTGCACGCCGCAGTAGTCGGCGATCTGCCAGAGTTGTTTGCGCAGAACCTCCTTGGCCTGGTCGTCAAACAGCCGCTCGCCGTTCACCGTCCGCGTCATGCAGTGATACATGGCCTCCCCTTCATCCGCCTGCACTTTTATCCGCGCCGTTCTCATGCA
>JBDRJH010000228.1:0-4206 GCA_043815125.1 Verrucomicrobiota bacterium | reverse complement strand
CGAGGACAGCGAGAGCGCGACCAGGCGCAGGCGCGAGACGCCGCGGGCGGTGCGCAGGCGGTGCTCTCGCGGCGTGACGGTGATGTCGGGGGGCACGGCGATGTCGGTCCACCGCCGCCCGGCCAGCTCGGGCAAGGGCCGGCCGAGCAGGGCGGCGGCGCGGTCGGTGGCGGAGCGCACGCGACCCGCGTGGTCGAGCACGAGCAGCGCCTCCTCGGCCTCGGCGATGACGGGCGTGGTCGTCATGGGCTGGAAGCGGCTCAGATCAGTCCGCTGAGCAGGGCGGGCAGACGCTGGACGCGGCTGGAGAGGGAGGCCTTGGCGAGCTCGGCCTCGCGCTCGTTGGCACCGTGAAGGACCTGCCAGCCGGGCAGCGCGGTCCAGGTGTCGCCGGCCAGGGGAGGGACTTTTTCAAAGCCGCCGGTGATGCCCGCGCAGCGCACGAGCTGGTCGGCCACCTGCACGGCGGCGGCGAGGTAGGCGCTGTCCGGCGAGGAGGCCGGGTCGTTGTGGAAGAGGACGGCGTCGGCGATCTCGGGCGCGATCTGGTGGCGCGTAAGGTAGTAGCCGCCGGCGCGCGCGTGGTCCCAGCCGACGAGCTCGCGCTCGCGGCGACAGACGGCGGCGGTGTCGGGATAGGAGCCGGCGACGACCTGGGCGAACTCGCCGGGGAAGGCGGAGGCGAGGATGACTTTGCCCACGTTGTGCAGCAGGCCGACGATGTAGTCGGTGTCGTCGTCGACGTGGTAGGCGGTGGTCGCGAGGATCTCGCGGGTCATGATGGCGGTGCCGATGGAGTGTCGCCAGAGTTCGCGCCACGGCAGGCGAAGTTCGGAACGGTTGATTTTCTCCAGGTCCTCGATGACGGGCGTGGCCATGGACAGTTCGCGGATCTGGCGCAGGCCGAGGTAGAAGACGGCCTCCTCGATGTTGTTCACCTTGGCGCTGAGGCCGAAGTAGACGCTGTTGACCATGCGCAGGAGGCGGGCGGTGAGCGAGGGATCGCGGCGGATGATCTCGGCGATCTGGCCGGTGATGCTTTGCTCGGACCGCACCAGGCCGGCGAGCGCGCTGTTGATGCTTTGCAACGAGGCGAGCTTGGGGCACGCGTCGATGCGCCGCATGATGTCTTGGTCCGAGTAGCGACGCTCGACGTCGGGTGGCGGGGAGGTTTCGGGCATGGCGATCACGTCGGTCGATGGCAAAGGGTTCGGGAAATCACCTGACTTATCGGCCCTTTCCCGGGCGGCTTTAGGGATTTCCCCTCCCGGTGATCGCGGCGGCGGCGGACGGGGGGTCCCGGCGGCGTGGCCCTGGTCGCTATTATTTTCATACCCAACCACATGGCCCGCGAACAGAATGGCGGTAAGGGCGTGTGCGGGCTGACGATATACGTCGCCGTGCGGCGGGCCGGCTTCTAGAATGGCCGAGCCACCCACACCTATGATCCAAACACTTCAAAGCGCCTCCATCCGCCAACTTTTATGAGAGACGACTACCTGCAGGCGGCGCGCAAGGTCATCACGGAGCCCTTCATCCTGATCAACGTGGTCTCGCGCCGCGTGAAACAACTCCGCGGCGGCAGCCGGCCGCTGGTCCATTCGCTGGAAAAACTCGCGCCCGAGGACATCGCCCTGCGCGAGATCGTCGAGGGCAAGATCAGCTACCGCCTCGCCACGGGCGACGAGCTGACCCAGCGGTGAACCGGGGCCTTGGCTCCGCCCGGGCGGGCAAGCAGGCCCAATAAAAAAAGGGAGCCGTTTAAATGGCTCCCTTTTGTTTTGGCGCGGTGTGGTCGATGCAGCCGTGCGCTCAGACGCCGCGGGTGTTGCCGCGGTATTTTTGGATGGGCTTCACGTCGATGCTCTTGTTCTTGAGCGCCTTGATGCCCTCCAGCGCGGCGGCGGCACCGGTAATGGTGGTCATGATACACACGTTGTGCGCGTAGGCGGCGGCGCGGATCTTGTTCTCATCCTTGCGCGGGATCATGCCGCTGGGCGTGTTGATGATGAGCTGCATCTGGTTGTTCTTGATGAGGTCGACCGCGGTGGGGCGGCCCTCGTCGAGTTTGCAGAGGCGGTTCACGCTGACGCCCTGATCGGCCAGGTATTGCGCGGTGCCGCTGGTGGAGTGGATCACGAAACCGAGCGACTCGAGCTCGCGGGCGAGCGTGGCGGCGCGGGGCTTGTCGGCGTCCTTCACCGAGAGGAACACGTTGCCCTTCGTCGGCAGCGCGGGCTTGGCGGCGGCCTGGGCCTTGGCGAAGGCCACGCCGAGGTCGGCGTCGATGCCCATGACCTCGCCGGTCGAACGCATCTCGGGCGAGAGCGTGATCGTCGCCCCGGGGAAACGCACGAAGGGGAACACGGCCTCCTTCACGCACCAGTGGTTGGGGATCTGCTCGGCGGTGAAGCCGAGGTCCTTGAGCTTGGCGCCGGTCATGACGCGTGCGGCGAGCTTGGCCAGCGGCACGCCGATGGACTTGGCGACGAAGGGCACGGTGCGGGAGGCGCGGGGGTTGACTTCGAGGACGTAGAGTTCGCCGTCCTTGATGGTGAACTGGACGTTCATGAGGCCGATGACCTTGAGCTCCTTGGCGAGGTTGTGCGCGGCCTTGCGCACGGTGTTGAGCATGTCTTCGCCGAGGGTGTGCGGGGGCATCACCATGGAGGCGTCACCGGAGTGCACGCCGGCGAATTCGATGTGCTCCAACATGCCGCCGATGACGGTGGTCTCGCCGTCGCTGATGCAGTCGACGTCGAGCTCGATGGCGTCCTCAAGGAACTTGTCGATGAGCACGGGCTTGTCGGGCATGACGTCAAAGGCCTGGCGGACGACGTCCTTGAACTCCTGCTCGCTGTAAACGATGAACATGCCGCGTCCGCCAAGCACGAAGCTGGGGCGGAGCAGCACCGGGAAGCCGATCTCGTGGGCGGCGGCCAGGGCGTCGGTCTCGTTCATCGCGGTGCGATGGGCGGGCGACTTGAGCTGGCAGGCGGTGAGGATGGCGGAGAAGAGTTTGCGGTCCTCGGCGGCCTCGATGGATTCGGGGCTGGTGCCGATGATGTTGACGCCGCGGGCCTTGAGGTCGGTGGCGAGGTTGAGCGGAGTCTGGCCGCCGAACTGCACGATGACGCCATCGCACTTCTCCTGCTCGTAGATCTCGAGCACGTCCTCGAGGGTGAGCGGCTCGAAGTAGAGGCGGTCGGAGGTGTCGTAGTCGGTGGAGACGGTCTCGGGGTTGGAGTTGACCATGACGGTCTCGAACCCGGCCTCGCGCAGCGCGAAGGAGGCGTGCACGCAGCAGTAGTCGAACTCGATGCCCTGACCGATGCGGTTGGGACCGCCGCCGAGGATCATGATCTTCTTCTTGTTGGAAGGGATGATCTCGTTCTCGTCGCCGTAGGAGGAATAGTAATACGGGGTGAAGGCTTCGAACTCGGCCGCGCAGGTGTCGACGAGGCGGTAGGTGGTGTGGATGCCGCGTTCCTTGCGGGCGGCGCGCACGGCGTGCAGGTCTTCCTTGAAGATGTGGGCAAGCTGGGCGTCGGCGAAACCGAACTTCTTGGCGCGGCGGAACAGGTCGGTCGGGATCGAGGCGAGGGTCTGCTTGCGCAGTTCGAGCTCCATCGCGGTGATCTCGTGCAGCTGGGTGAGGAACCAAGGGTCGATCTTGGTGATGTCGAAGACCTGCTCGACGGTGAAGCCGGCGAGGAAGGCGTGGCGCAGATACATGATGCGCTCGGAATTGGGCGTGGCGATCTTGCGACGGATGGTCTGCTCGTCGGGGAGTTCGTCGCCGCCGAGCTTGCCGCCGGCGCCGAAGCCGCGCGCGCCGGTTTCCAGCGAACGCAGCGCCTTCTGCATGGACTCCTTAAACGTGCGACCGATGGCCATGGCCTCGCCGACGGACTTCATGGCGGAGGTGAGGGTCGGATCGGAGCCGGGGAACTTCTCGAAGGTGAAGCGCGGGATCTTGGTGACGACGTAGTCGATGGTCGGCTCGAAGCAGGCCAGCGTTTCGCGGGTGATGTCGTTGGCGAGCTCGTCGAGCCGGTAGCCGACGGCCAGCTTGGCGGCGATTTTGGCGATGGGGAACCCGGTGGCCTTGGAGGCGAGGGCGGAGGAGCGGGACACGCGGGGATTCATCTCGATCACGATGAGCTCGCCGGTGTCGGGGTGGACGGCGAACTGGATGTTGGAGCC
>JBDRJH010000227.1:0-3875 GCA_043815125.1 Verrucomicrobiota bacterium | reverse complement strand
CGGCGAGCCGTGCGCGGCGGCGTGTCGCGGCGCACTTTGGCACGGACTGGCGGCGGACGCGCTGGCGCGGGCCCGGGGAGCGGCCGCGGCGTCGGCCACGGAGTTGCTGGATCATCTGGGTCCGGCGCTGCGGACCGGATGAAAATGGCAATGGATGCGCCGACAATATTCCCGTATTGGCATATGCTTTGACCATGTGGAACTGGGCCGAATGGATTGCCGATCAGGTGTTGCGGGCGGCGGGGCTCGCGGTGGAGTCGCGGGCGGGGGCGGCGCTGCACTTTTTTGTGTATGACCTGCTGAAGATCACGGTGCTCATTCTGGGGGTGGCGTTTGTGATGGGGCTGGTGCGCGCGGCGCTGCCGATGGAGCGGCTGCGTGCGTGGTTGGAGCGTTCGCCGGTGCGGTGGTTGGGTTATCCGGCGGCGGCGGCGTTCGGGGCGTTGACGCCGTTTTGCTCGTGTTCGTCGGTGCCGTTGTTTCTGGGGTTTGTGAAGGCGCGGTTTCCGATCGGGGTGGCGTTTGCATTTTTGATCACGTCACCGTTGGTCAACGAGATCGCGGTGGTGCTGATCGGGGTGAGTTTCGGCTGGAAGGTCGCCGCGGGCTACGCGGTCGCGGGCATCGCGATGGGCATCGTGGGCGGCGCGGTTTTGTCGGCGTTGCGGGCGGAGCGCTGGCTGGCGGCGGGCGCGCTGGACAAGCCGCTCGACGAGGACGACGACGAGCCGGTGCCGGACACGTGGAGCGGACGGATTCGCGACGCGGCGGAGACGAGCGGATTCATCTACAAAAAGATTTTTGTCTACCTGCTCGCCGCGCTGGCGCTGGGCGCGGGTTTGCACGGCTTTGTGCCGGAGGGTTTTTTTGAAAAACTGCTGGCGGGCACCGGCGCCTGGAGCGTGCCGCTGGCGGCGCTGGGCGGGTTGCCGCTCTATGTGAGCGCGAACGCGACGGTGCCGCTGCTGGACGCGTTTGTGGCGAAGGGCGTGCCGCTGGGCACGGCGATGGCGTTTATCCTGTCGGCGGTGGGGGTGTCGTTGCCGGAGCTGACGTTGCTGCGAGGGTTGATGTCGGTGCGCCTGCTGGCGATTTTCAGCGGCGTGGTGCTGGTGGGCACGACGATCATCGGCTGGGTGTTCAACGCGGTGACTTAAAACGCCCGGCGCGGCTGGCAACCCGAGCCGGACGGGGCTAGGGTCGTGGCATGAAAAACCTTGGACGTATCCTGGCGGTGTTCGTGGTGGCGGCCGTGTTGTCGGGTTGCCAGTCGACGCCGGAGAAGCGCATCGCCAAAAACCAAACGGCCTTCGAATCGATGCCCGCGGAGGTGCAGTTGAAGATCCGCAAGGGCGAGGTGGCGGTGGGCTTCACCGAACAGCAGGTGCGGCTGGCCAAGGGCGAACCGGACCGGATCGGACGCCGGACCACCGGGGCCGGCGAGTCGGTGGTCTGGACTTATGAGAAACGGTCCGGCGGGCTCGGTTTCGGACTGGGCATCGGCGGCGGCAGCGGCGGTCTGGGCGGCGGGGTGGGCGTGAGCACCGGCGGAGGCCGGACCGACGTGGATGCGCGGGTCGTCTTCGAGGGCGGCGTGGTGACCGCCGTGGAAAATCGCGAGCGTTGAGTGCGCGTGCGGCCGACGCCTAGGCGACCAGGCCGCGGCGCGAACGCGGGGACAGCTCGCCGAACGCCTCGGCGCCCTGCACCAGCACGCTGACGCGCGACTGCGGGCAGAAGCAGGCGAGCCGGCAGGCCAGGCACCACACCGGGTGCTGCGCGGCGGCGAGCTCGGCGGGCAGGTGCAGGGTGAGCACGGACTCGCCGGGTCGCAGCGTCTCCGGTTGCACGCCGATACGCAGCGACTTCACCGACAAAGGCAGGCCGACGTCCTGCGCGCAGGTGACGGCAATCTCCGCCAAGGCGGCGGCCTGGGCGGAACGGTGGGCGTGGATTTCACAGACGATGGAGTCGGACTTGGCCATGATGGCGCTCATTTGTTGAGATTAATTCTCAATATGCAAACTCTGCGGCTGATTTGACGGAAAAAACCAGTCGCCCGCGCTGTCGGCCGGCCGGGCTCACTCCTGGGCGGGAGTGACGTCGAGCAGCCACCAGCCGTCGTCTTTTTTGACGAGGATGCCGGTGACGGCCTGGTCCGCCTTGACGGATTCGAGTGCGGTGGCGTCGACCTTGAGCAGCATGGTCATGGCCTTCATGACGCCGGGGATCTCCTCGTGTTTGACGAGCAGGGCGGAGCGTTCGGCGACGACTTTGACGACGACGCCCTTGAGCGGGTGGCCGGCGGGTTGTTCGTCGGAGGCGGTTGGCGTGGCGGCGGTGGTGGCGAGGGTGACGGGCTGGGAGTCGTGCGCGCATTCGCAGGCGAGGCCGGTCAGCGGAGCGAGCAGGAGTGTGAGGATGATCGGGAGAGGTTTCATGGTGACTGGTTGGTTGGATTAGGATTTGCGGCGGGCGGTGGCAATGAAGAGCGCGACGCCGCCGAGCGAAGTGAGGAAGGCCAGACTGGTGAAGCCGACGAGCAGTGCGTCGCGCAGGCCCTTGTGCGGGATGAAGGCGTATTTGTGCAGATTGCTGAACACGCCGGCCTCGAACTGCCGGCGGTCGTCGGTGTGGCGCGCGACCGAGCCGGTGAGCGTGCTGACGTAGAGCCGCGTGCCGCGGCCATCGGTGACGTCCACGCGATGAACCGGCAACAGGCGGAAGATCACGATGTATTCGGAATCGAATGACGTGAGCACGCGCGTGTGTGTGAACGCCTCCGGGGGCAGGCCGGTCGCCGCGAGGTGTCGGCGCGCGATGTCGAGCGCGTAGGCTTGGTCGGCGTCGGGCGCGGGGCGGCCGTTGGTGTGAAAGTAGCGAGGGGTGCCTGCGCCGTCGGCGAACACCTGCCAAAGCGGCTCTCCGGCGACGCTGCGCAGCGCGACGGACTGGATGGTGGCGAACCGCGCCGATCCCACCGGCCCGCGCAGCGCTGGCGGCAGGGCGGTCGGTTCGATGTCTGTGGCGGGCGAGGCGCGCGGGGGCGGCGGTTGGGTCCACGTCATGACGACGTGCAACAGCCCCGACCCCGACGCGGCGAGCACCGCCAGCGCACAAGCCAACCCGATCCAACGATGCGTCCGCCTGAGTGTGGAGTTTTTCATCAAAGTGAGAGAATCCGATACAAAGTAACCATAATGGTTACTTTGTGCGTGGTGCGTTCGGGTGGGTCAGAAGCGGTATTCGAGGCCGGCGAAGAACGAGCGGCCGTCGCCGGGGAGGAAGGCGCGGGAGTCGGCGCCGAGGGCGTCGGCGATGACGTTGTGGGTGGCGGCGTAGGTTTCGTCGGTGAGATTTTTCGCCTCGATGAACCAGGAGAGGCCGGCATCGACTCGGCGCCCGAATTTCCAGCCGAGCAGCGCGTAGGGATCGGCGCTGAGGGTGTTGGCGTGGTCGACGTAACTTTTCACCGGCACCCACTCGAAGGTGGGGCCGAAGTAGTAGCCGGAGTCGGTTTGCCAGAGGAGTTCGCCGCGCACGAGGTGGGGCGGCAGGCCGGCGAGGGTGTTGTTCCCGTAGACGGGGTCGTCGTCGAATTTGAAGCGGCCATAGGTCCAGGCGGCGCGCAGGACGAGGCGGTTGACGGGGGCGGCGTCGGCGTTCCAAGGGGTGCCGAGCAGGTCGGCCTCGAGGCCGAGCTCGACGCCTTGGTGAAGGGTGCGGTCGGCGTTGACGGTGCCGAGCGGGGTGCCGAGGGCGTCGTTGAGGGCGAGGAATTCGGCTTTGATTTTCGAGTGATAGACGGAGGCGTCCCAGCGCACGGGGCCGCGTTGGCCGCGCGAGCCGAGTTCGATGGTGACGGCGGTCTGGGC
>JBDRJH010000226.1:0-2522 GCA_043815125.1 Verrucomicrobiota bacterium | reverse complement strand
GTCGGCTTCTACTCCGATGGACGCTATCACGCCGTCTTCACCCTCAAGCGTTGGCCTAGTCGCACGTATCCAGGCATCGTCTTCCGGCTCACCGGCCTCTCGTTTCTCGACTATCAAATCACGGTCAACGTCACGCCCCTGCCGTCCAAGCGCGAGGTGGAGCAGGAAGAGAAAGCCATCGAACGGCTTCGCGGCGAATACGAGGACAGCGAGCGGCATTCGCTCCTCGTCGCCATCGGCAAGAAAGAGCGGAAAATCGAATCGCTCTCCACCGGCTTCATCCGGCCCTTCTCCGTCACATACGTCATCCGCGTGTGGGACGAGAGCGAAGTCGCTCTGAGCGCGAAATGCGCGGCGATCAAAAACGCGATCAACAACCTTGGCGGCGCGCAGTATTACGAGTGCGCGCTACCCTCGACCGCGAAGAAACTTTTCTTCGCCTCGTGGCCGGGTTGGACGGGGTCGTCCTACAAGCACCGGGCGCTCTACGCCGAGGACACCTACCTCGCTGATCTGCTCCCGTTCTCGGCGACATTCACCGGCCACCTGGCCGAGGCCGAAGCAATCTACGACGGCTCGCAGGGAAACCTTGTCGGCCTGCGCACCTTCCTCGGCACGCCCGCGACGCCGCAGCACGCGGTGCTGCTCGGCGCGACCGGCGCGGGAAAATCCGTGACCATGTGCGACCTACTCACGCAAACCGCCGCCTACTACCACCATTCCGTATTCGTGGAGGAAGGTCTGTCCTACGCGGACTTCACGCGGTCGATGGGTGAAACGCCCATCATCATCCACCCGGACGGCGACCTCACGATCAACTATTTCGATACGGGAAAACTGCCGCTTAATCACCTGCATATCGCTTCCGCCGTCGCGCTCGTCGCGCGCATGATCGGCGAATCACCCGACGCCGAGGCGCAGCAAATCCGGCAGGCGATGCTCGGCCAATACGTCGGGCAACTCTATCAGGACGGCTTTGACGATTGGGCCAAGAAGCACGCGGAGCTGATGCCGGAGATCGAGCGCATGGCCTGCGCGGTGCATCGGTGGAAACGGGAAAAGATGGGCCTCGGTTCCACGGAAATGGAAGCCTACGCCGAGTTGCGCGACCGCCGCGCACGTCGTGACGACGAGGCCCTGTCGTTCATCGCCTCCGTAACGGAAGCCGAAATCACCCAATTCCTGAAAGAGCCGCAAACGGAACGCGCCGTCATGGCGCTGGCTCATGCCTACTACGCGCCGGAGGACTACCCTGTCCATGCGAGCCTCGTGGAGTTGATGCAGTTCTCCCGCTTCCCGGAGCACAAGAAGGAGCAGGTCGATCACATCGCCACGCTCCTGTCCGCGTGGTGCGCCTACGGGCAATACGGGAAACTTTTCGACGGTCGGACCAACGTGTCCCTTACCGGCGCCATCGCGCATTTCGAGCTGGGCTACATTCCGGAGCAGGCCATCGAACTCAAAACCGCCGCCGGTCTGCTCGTCACCGGCTTCGCCCGGCAGCACATCATCTCACTCCCGCGCGCCCTGCGGAAACGCATCATCTACGAGGAGCTGGCCCGCTTTCTCGACGTGCCGGGCGGCGACAAGATCGTCGCCGAGTCCTACGCGCAGCTCCGCAAGTTCAACTGCTGGACGGCGTCCATCGTCCAACAATACAGCCGGTTCAAAGACGCGCGCATTCGCCCCGTCGTCATCGGCAACTCGAAGCAGTTTTTTCTCATGCGGCAGTTCGACCGCAACGACGTGGACGACATCGCCCGCGACATCGCGCTCCCGGAATCCGTCTGCGCCTCGATCCAGAACTACCCGATGCCGGAGCAACAACCGCCGGGCAAAAAGTTCTCCAGCCTCTGCTTTTTCTCACCCGTCACCGATCCGCCCCTGTGCGGCACGGTGCGCAACGTCCAACCCACTCCGGAGGAATCCCATGAACTGGAAAAACAATCGGCGTAGGCTCGGCGTGGCCTCCGCTCTCGCCCTCGTCGCCGCCAGTCTGTCCGGTTGCAGCACGGCGGGCGGCATGGCCTCTGACATCGGCTTGGCCGGTGCCGGCGGCGCACTCGCCTACGAACTAGCGGACGGCGACATCGGCGTGACTGCCGCCGGTGCGGCCGGCGGCTATCTCGTGTCGCAGGTCGCCCAGGCGCAGGTGAAAAAGGCGATCAAGAACGCCGAACAACGCGGCTACGACCGCGCGATGAACCAAGCGGTGAAACAGCAATACTGGATCATCCAGAACCAACAGCGCTCTTATGAAGACCGGCGCGAGTCGAGCGCCCGGCTCGTCCCGGTGGAGCTGCCCGAAACCACGCTAAACGGTGTCATCCGCAACCCCAGCGTGGAATACGTCCGCGTCGAATCGCCATGAAACACCTGCTCCTTCTTCCGTTCATCGCTGCCGGTGTCTTTGCCTCGGGCTTCCCGGTTTTCGACGCGGCCAACCTCACCGCGCAAAAAGTTTCCCACGCGGAGAGCATCGCCAAGTGGGTCGATAGTATCGCGAAACTGCGGACGCAGAT